>NZ_ATHI01000026.1:0-300000 GCF_000422245.1 Alkalidesulfovibrio alkalitolerans DSM 16529 | reverse complement strand
GCGTGCTCCGCCTGGGCCAGCTACTGGGCGGCGCTGCGGGGGGAAGGCTTGGTGACGAAGCCGGAACGGATGCAGGAAGTGCAGACGTTCTTGGAGCACACCTCACCGCTGGCGAGCACCACACGCACCTTCTGCAGGTTGGCGTTGAAGACGCGCTTGGTCTTGATGTTGGAGTGCGAAACGTTCTGGCCCGTCTGGCGGGTCTTTCCGCAGATGAAACATTCCTTGCCCATGGCCTGGTCCTCCTTGTATGACCGCGCCGCGGGCCTGTGCGGCGGGCGGCGGATGGTGGTCGAACTGGTTGCTCACGCCACGGCGGGCGCGAAGACCAAGGCTTTTAGCCTCTCACGCAGAAAATGGCAAGCCATTTTTCTTGACAATGACGACGCGAGCCACTAGTTTGCCCTCTCCGCGAGGACGTATGCCCGAACTCTGGATAGAACTCCCCACCAACCCGGACGAAGTCCGTGAGATAGAGGTGGACGACCAAGCCCTGTGGGCCGCATTCTTTGCGGAACACAAGCTGGCCGTCGCGCCCGGGGAGCCCCTTGTGGGCAGGCTGAAGGCTCGCGTGCAGGGCGACGGAGCGCTGGTCGAGGGCAGTCTCGTCGGCTCGGTGGTCCTTCCCTGCGACCGTTGCGCCGCGGACGTTTCGCACACGCTCGACGTGACCTTCGAGGCATTCGAGGAAGTCGACGCGGCGGAGCTTGGTCCGGGCGAGAATCTGGTGCGCAAGGAGAAGGGCGTCCTCCTTCTGGACGCGGCCGGGCTTTTGTGGCAGCAGTTCCTGCTCGACCTGCCCGTGAAGACCTTGTGCGACAAGGCTTGCAAGGGCCTGTGCCCCGGATGCGGGGTGAACCTCAACGAGGGCGCCTGCGAGTGCGGCCCGGACGAGGGCGACCCCCGTCTGGCGGTGCTGCGGAACCTCAAATTGCGCCAATAGGCAAAAGCGGCCCGGGCGAAGACCTGTGGCCGGATTGCATATAGTAAGGAGAAACAGCCATGGCAGTTCCCAAGAAACGCACTTCCAAGTCCCGCAAGGGCATGCGCCGTTCCCACGACCAGGTGGCCAAGCCCGGCGTGGTTTACTGCTCCTGCGGCGAGCCCACCCTGCCGCACCGCATCTGCTCGTCCTGCGGCACCTACAAGGGCCGCCAGATGCTGACCAAGGCCAATGACGAATAGCGCTTCAGAGGCGCTCCCCCTGTCCGTGCAGTCGGCGCCCCGCATCGCGGTGGACGCCATGGGGGGAGACTTCGGCCCTTCGGCCATCGTGCCGGGGGCCGTTTCGGCGGCCAGGGAGCGGCCCATCCGGCTGGTCCTGGTCGGCGACACGCCGCGCATCGAGGCCGAGCTGAAAAAGCTCGATGTCTCCGGTCTTTCCGTGGAAGTGGTGCATTCCACCCAGGTCGCGGAGATGACCGACAAGCCCGCCGATGTGGTGCGCCGCAAAAAGGACGCCTCCATCGTGGTCGCCGCCCGGCTCGTCAAGGACGGCCGGGCCGACGGCGTCGTCAGCGCGGGCCACACCGGGGCCACCATGGCCTGCGGCATGTTCATCCTCGGGCGGCAGCCCGGCGTGGACCGTCCGGCCCTGGCCTCGATCATGCCCACGGAGAAGCGCCCCATGGTGCTCACCGATGTGGGCGCCAACCTCGAAGCCAAGTCCTTTCATCTTTTTCAGTTCGCGGTCATGGCCGACGCCATGTGCCGCGCCGTGCTCGGCTACGAGAAACCCCGGCTGGGCCTGCTCTCCATCGGCGAGGAGGAGGGCAAGGGCAACAGCCAGGTCAAGGAGGCGTTCCAGATGCTGCGCGCCTCCTCCCTCAACTTCCTGGGCAACGTCGAGGGCCGCGACATCTTCCGGGGCGAGACCGACATCGTGGTCTGCGACGGCTTTGTCGGCAACGTCTGTCTCAAGCTTTCCGAAGGCCTGGCCTCGTCCCTTGGGCGCATGCTCAAGCGCGAGCTGACCACTGGCCTGCTCTCCAAGCTCGGCACCGTCCTCTCCATGGGCGCGCTCAAGCGCTTCAAGCGGCTGGTGGACGTCTCCGAATACGGCGGCGGGCTGCTGCTCGGCCTCTCGGCCATCACCATCGTCTGCCACGGCTCGTCCAATCCCCGGTCGATCCACACCGCCATGCGCATGGCCGCCGACTACGTGTCCAACAAGGCCAACGAGACCATCGCCCAGACCCTCGCCCAAAACAGCGATCTGACCCGTTTCAGCCGCGCCAAGGCGGCCAACGGGAACGGCGCTTGAGGAATGCCACGATCATGAACACCCTCTCCCATGCCCGCATCAGGGGCACAGGATTCTACGTTCCCGAACGCATCCTGACCAACGCCGACCTCGAAAAGATCGTCGAGACATCCGACGAATGGATCACCACGCGCACCGGCATCAAGGAACGCCACATCGTGGCCAAGGGCCAGGCCGCATCGGATCTGGCGCTCGAGGCGGCCAAGGCCGCCCTGGCCGACGCCGGACTCGCCCCCGAGGACTTGACGCACCTCATCGTCAGCACGGTCACGCCCGACAGCTTCACCCCGGCCTGCTCCTGCATCCTGCAGCACAAGCTTGGCATCTCGGGCCGCGTGGCCATGGACATGAACGCGGCCTGCTCCGGATTTCTCTACGGACTCGAACAGGTCCGCGCGATCATCGCGCTCAAGCCCGAGTCCGTCGTCCTGCTCGTTGGCGCGGAAGTGCTCACCAGCCGCACCAACTGGGAGGACCGGGCCACCTGCGTCCTCTTCGGCGACGGCGCGGGCGCGGTGGTGGTCACGGGCAGCGCCGATGCCGCCGATTCCGGCCGCATCCTCGACACCCTGCTCTACTCCGACGGCGCGGGCGCGGACCTTTTGATGATCACCGGCGGGGCGTCGAGCGAGCCCTACGCCATGGGCCACGTGGTCGGGCCGAGCCATTTCATCCGCATGCAAGGTCAGGATGTCTTCAAGCTGGCCGTGCGCTCCATGGAGTCGGTCAGCCGGGAGATCCTCGAACGCAACGGCCTGTCCATCGACGATGTGGCCCTGCTCATCCCGCACCAGGCCAACAACCGTATCATCGAGGCCGTAGGCAAGAAGCTCGGGCTTTCAGGGGAGCGCGTCTACGTCAATGTGGACCGCTACGGCAACACCTCGGCCGCCTCCGTGCCCATCGCCCTGGCCGAGGCGCGGGCCTCGGGCCGCCTGCCCGCGGGTTCGCTCGCGCTGCTCACGGCCTTTGGCGGAGGCTTCACCTGGGGCGCGGCCCTGGTGCGCTTTTGATCTGTTGCGGTCGGGGGGGCTTTGGGCTACAACGTGCCGACCTTGCGCGGCAGGGCACGGAACACGCAGCCGACGAGCTTTCCGCCAGCGCACCGAAACGAACGCCCTGAATACCGCAGGCGCGGCCGCGCCGCCCAAGCCGGGTTCGGGATGAAAACGCCGGATTGAGAAGAAATACAATGGAAACGACGCGACGCATCGCAGTGGTCACCGGAGGCTCCCGGGGCATCGGCAGGGCCTGCGCCCTTTCGCTTGCCCGCGACGGGTTTACGGTCGTGCTGACCTACGTGAGCAAGCCTGAACTCGCCGCCGAGGTGGTGCGCGAGATCGAGAACACGGGCGGCGCGGCCAGGGCCGTGAAGCTCGACGCCGCCGACCGCGAGGCCGCGGCTGACTTCTTCAAGTCCCTCAAGGACGAGCCGCTGCACGTGCTGGTCAACAACGCCGGCATCACCAAGGACGGCCTGCTCATCCGCATGAAGGACGAGGATTTCGACCGCGTGCTCGACGTGAACCTCAAAGGCGCCTTCACCACCCTGCGCGAGGCCGCCAAGCTCATGAGCAAGCGCCGTGGAGGCCGCATCATCAACATCGCAAGCATCGTGGGCCAGATGGGCAACCCCGGCCAGGCCAACTACGTGGCCGCCAAGGCCGGACTCATCGGTCTGACCAAGACCGCCGCCCGTGAACTGGGATCGCGCGCCGTTACGGTCAACGCCGTGGCGCCCGGATTCATTGAGACCGACATGACCAAGGATTTGCCCGAGGACATCAAGCAGGCCATGCGCGCCTCGGTGCCGCTCGGCCGCTTCGGCTCCGCCGAGGATGTCGCGGCCGCGGTCTCCTATCTCGCTTCCGACGCCGCCGGATACGTCACTGGCCAGGTTCTGGCCGTGAACGGCGGCATGTACATGTAACATCACCCGGCTACACGCCGAAAAACGCGCACGGCAACACCGCCAAAGGAGCACACAATGTCCATCGAAGCCAAAGTGAAATCGATCATCGTTGACCAACTCGGCGTCTCCGAAGACGAAGTCAAGCCCGAAGCCAAGTTCGTGGACGACCTGGGAGCCGATTCCCTGGACCTCACCGAGCTGATCATGGCCATGGAAGAGGAGTTCGACATCGAGATCGACGACGAGGAAGCCCAGAAGCTCGTCAAGGTGCAGGACGCCATCGACTACATTTCCTCCAAGCAGTAAACCGCATCCGCGTCCCCTTACGGCATCAAGGGCGTCTTATGGCGGCACACGCCCCGTAGGACGCCCCTGCGTTTTTGCCCGGACGCGGCGACAGTGAGGCTCATCACGATGCAGCGAGTAGTCGTCACCGGCCTTGGGGTGGTTTCGCCCCTAGGCAACGACGTCAAGACGAGCTGGGAGAATCTCCTGGCCGGCAAGACCAGCGCGGGCCCCCTGACCCGCTACGACGTGGAGAAGAACCCCACGGACACCACCTTCGCCTGTGAAGTCAAGGACTTCGACGACTCGGAGTTCCTGGACAAGAAGAGCGCGCGAAGGCTCGAACCTTTCACGCGCTACGCCATGTACGCCTCCCACGTCGCCCTGCGCGACGCGGGCCTGACGCTCGACGGCGAGTTGGCCGAGCGCACGGGCGTGATCATCGGCGTGGGGCTCGGCGGCCTTCGGACCCTGGAGGACAACCACTCCGTTCTCCTGGAGAAGGGGCCAAGCCGCATCAACCCCTTCATGATCCCCGTGCTCATCGCCAACATGGCCGCCGGCCAGGTCTCCATCGCCACCGGCGCGCGCGGCCCCAACATCTGCACGACCTCGGCCTGCGCCTCGGGTCTGCACGGCATCGGCACGGCCTACAGCGAGATCCTGCTCGGCCGCGCCGAAGTCATGATCGCGGGCGGCTCGGAATCGACCATCACGCCCATGGCCGTGGGCGGCTTCAACGCCATGAAGGCGCTCTCCACGCGCAACGACGACCCGGCCACGGCCTCGCGGCCTTT
This sequence comes from Alkalidesulfovibrio alkalitolerans DSM 16529, assembly GCF_000422245.1. Taxonomy (NCBI): domain Bacteria; kingdom Pseudomonadati; phylum Thermodesulfobacteriota; class Desulfovibrionia; order Desulfovibrionales; family Desulfovibrionaceae; genus Alkalidesulfovibrio; species Alkalidesulfovibrio alkalitolerans. The sequence goes on along the minus strand of NZ_ATHI01000026.1, from coordinate 294,743 downwards.
CGACCGCGACCGCGACGGCTTCGTCATGGGCGAGGGCGCGGGCGTGCTCATCCTCGAAACGCTGGAGCGCGCAAAAGCGCGCGGCGCGCGCATCTACGCCGAAATCATCGGCTACGGCGCCTCGGGCGACGCCTACCACATGGCCGCCCCGCCCGAGGACGGCTCGGGCATGGCCCTGGCCATGAGGGCCGCCCTGCGCGACGCCCGCGTGAACCCCGAGATCGTCGATCACGTCAACGCTCACGCCACGTCCACCCCGGTGGGCGATATGTGCGAGATCAGGGCGCTGCGCACGGTCTTCGGCGAGCACGCCAGGAAGCTCACCATCACGGCCAACAAGTCGCAGATCGGCCACTGCCTGGGCGCCGCCGGAGCCATCGAGAGCGTCTTCTCGATCATGAGCATCGCCGACGGCAAGGTTCCGGGCACGGCCAACGTGAGCAACCTCGATCCCGAATGCGACCTCGACTGCCTGATAACCGGCAGCCGGGATCAGGACGTACGCTCGGTGCTGTGCAACTCGTTCGGCTTCGGCGGAACGAACTGCAGCATCATCTACGCCAAGTACGCGGACTGACGGCCAAAGCACGAAGACGGCGCGCATTCGCCGCTTTGCGAAATATCGCCCCGCCGCACGGCCGACCCGGCGGCGGGGATACACAAATCCGACCGTTCGCGGTCGCGTGAGGAGAGGTGGTGACATGGAAGAGCTTATCATGCGCGACCCCGAGTTGGCCAAGGCCATCGAACTCGAATGCGGCAGGCAGATGGGCAAGCTTGAGCTCATCGCCTCCGAGAACTTCGTCTCCACGGCCGTGCGCCAAGCCCAGGGCTCGGTGCTGACCCACAAGTACGCCGAAGGCTACCCCCACAAGCGCTACTACGGCGGCTGCGAATACGTGGACATGGCCGAGGATCTGGCCATCGAGCGCGCCAAGCGCCTCTTCGGCTGCACCTACGCCAACGTCCAGCCCCACTCCGGCTCGCAGGCCAACATGGGCGTGTACTTCGCCGCGCTCACCCCCGGCGACGTGATCCTGGGCATGGACCTCTCCCACGGCGGCCACCTGACCCATGGCTCGCCCGTGAACTTCTCGGGCAAGCTCTTCAAGGTCGTCTTCTACGGCGTGGACAAGGACACCGGCCTGATCGACATGGACCAGGTGCTGGCCCAGGCCAAGGAGCACCGGCCCAAGATGATCATCGCCGGGGCCTCGGCCTATCCCCGGATCATCGACTTCAAGCGCTTCCGCGAGATCGCGGACGAGGTGGGCGCGCAACTCACCGTGGACATGGCGCACATCGCCGGACTCGTGGCGGCCGGGCTTCATCCCTCGCCCATCGGCCACGCCCACTTCACCACCTCCACCACGCACAAGACCCTGCGCGGCCCGCGCGGCGGCCTCATCCTCTCCGAGGAGGAGAACATGAAGCCGCTGAACTCGAACATCTTCCCGGGCATCCAGGGCGGCCCGCTGATGCACGTCATCGCGGCCAAGGCCGTGGCCTTCGGCGAGGCGCTGCGCCCCGAGTTCAAGACCTACCAGACCCAGGTGGTGAACAACTGCAAGGTGCTGGCCAAGTGCCTGACCGACGCGGGCTACAACCTCGTCTCCGGCGGCACGGACAACCACCTCTTCCTCATGGATCTGCGCGACAAGGAGATCACGGGCAAGGACGCCGAGATCGCCCTGGACAAGGCGGGCATCACCGTGAACAAGAACACCGTGCCCTTCGAGACGCGCTCGCCCTTCGTGACCTCGGGCGTGCGCATGGGCACGGCCGCGCTCTCCACGCGCGGCATGAAGGAAGACCACATGGTCAAGGTCGCGGGCTTCATCGTGGACGCCCTGGCCAACACCGGCAACGAGACCAGGCTGACCGAGATCAGCCGCCACGTCGAATCCTTCGCGCGCCAGTTCCCGCTGTTCGCGTGGTAGAATAATGGCCTCCGGGCGCGGGGAGGAAGACGTCTCCTCTCCGCGCGCCGGACGCGGCGGGCCATACGCCCGCACCGGCCGCGCCGTCCGTTCCGTTTCCGGGGCGCGCGGCGCGACCATGCACGACCAAGAATGCTCATTGGAGTCAGCGATGGACAGCAGGTTGCCGTGGCCTGAATACTTCATGAAGATCGCGCACATCGTGGCCGAGCGCAGCACCTGTCTGCGCCGCAAGGTGGGCGCGGTGGCCGTCAAGGACCGCCGCATCCTGGCCACGGGCTACAACGGCGCGCCCTCGGGCCTTGCCCACTGCCTGGACATCGGCTGCCTGCGCGAAAAGCTCAAGGTGCCCTCAGGCGAACGCCACGAGCTCTGCCGCGCCCTGCACGCCGAGCAGAACGTCATCGTCCAGGCCGCGCGCCACGGCATCAACATCGAGGGCTCGACCATCTACTGCACCACCCAGCCCTGCCTGATCTGCACCAAAATGCTCATCAACGTGGGCGTGCGCGAGATATATTTCCAGCACAGCTACCCCGACGAACTGTCCCGGGAGATGATCCGCGAGTCGGGCATCGTCTTCAGCGAGATGCCGGATGGCTGCGCGGACTGACGAGCGCCTCATGGCCCGGGCCATCGAGCTTGCCCAAAGGGGCCTTCTGGCCACGGCTCCCAACCCGTGCGTGGGCGCTGTCCTCGCGCGCGAAGGCGAGATCGTGGCCGAGGGTTGGCACACGGCCCACGGCCACCCCCACGCCGAGCGCGAGGCCATTGCCGACGCGCGGCGAAAGGGCGTGGACACGGCCGCCTGCGACCTCTACGTGACGCTCGAACCCTGCAACCATCACGGCAGAACCCCGCCCTGCACCGAAGCCGTGCTCGAAGCCGGCATCAGGCGCGTGGTGGTCGGCTGCGCCGACCCGAACCCTGCGGTCGCGGGCGGCGGCGCGGACTTTCTGCGCCAGCGCGGCGTCGCGGTGGAGATGGGCGTGCTTGAGCGCGAATGCCGCGACCTGATCGCCGACTTCACGACCTGGACGCTGCAAAAACGCGCCTACTGCATCCTCAAGCTGGCCCAGACCCTGGACGGCCGCATCGCCTCGCGCAGCGCCCTGCCCGAGGCCGTGAGCGGGCCGGATTCCCAGTGCCGGGTGCACGAGCTGCGCAGGCTGTGCGGCGCGGTCGTCGTGGGCGGCGGCACGCTTCGCGCGGACAATCCGCGCCTGACCTGCCGCCTGCCCGAGGCCGAGCGCCAGCCGCTGGCCGTGGTCGTGACCCGCTCGCTGCCCTGGCCGGACGAGGAGCGCTTCTGGCTGCTCATGCACCGCCACCGCGAGCTGATATTTTGGACCTCGGAAGAAGGCGCGGACTCGGACCAGGGCAAGGCGCTTTCAGCCAGCCAGGTGCGCGTCTGGCCGCTGCCCGAGACCGGGCATGGGCTTGATCTGCGCGCGGGGCTCTCGCGCCTGCATTCGGAGACGGGCGTGCACCGCGCCCTGTGCGAGGGAGGCGGCCGCCTGGCCTTCGCCCTGGCGCGGCAGGGCGTAGCCGACGAGCTTCGCGTCTTCGTGGCCCCGAAAGTGCTTGGCGATGCGCGGGCCGTGCCGTCCTTTCAGGGCGACTGGGCACCGGCCATGAACGAGGCGCTCGGCTTTCGCTTCACCGGGGCTGAGACCTCGGGCGAGGACATGATGCTGACCTTGCGGCCAAGGGAGTAGAACGATGTTCACCGGACTCGTGCAGGGCATGGGCCGCATCGAGGCGGCCAGACGGCAGGGCGAGGAGACACGGCTGACCATCCGGCCGCAGTTCTCCCTGAACGACGTGGTGATCGGCGAATCCATCGCGGTCAATGGCGTCTGCCTGACCGTGGAGACTTTCTCGGGCGGCGCGTTCACGGCCTACGCCTCGGCCGAGACCATGCGCCGCACCAACCTGGGCGAATTGTCTTCGGGCAGCCTCGTGAACCTGGAACGAGCCCTGGCCCTTGGCGACCGGCTGGGCGGACACTTGGTGAGCGGCCATGTGGATTGCCTGGCGCGCGTGGCCGAGTCCGGCGAGGCCGGGCTCTCCCGGCGCTACGTGCTGCGCTTTCCCGAGGAACTGGGCATCTACGTGGTCGAGAAGGGTTCGGTGGCCCTGGACGGCATCAGCCTGACCGTGAACGAATGCGGGGCCGACCACCTCTCGGTGAACATCATCCCCGAGACGCAAAAGGCCACGACCATCGCCTCCTGGAGCAACGGCCGGGCCGTGAACATGGAGGTGGACATCATCGGCAAGTACGTGGCCCGCATGGTCGGGCCGTTCGCGGCCCGCGCGGCCAGGGAGGGAACGGGCCCAAAGCCCGGCGGCGGCCTGACCGAGGCGTTCCTGCGCGACCACGGTTTCTAGCAGACCGCTGAAACTCAATTCCACAGGACGTTCCACAGGCCGTTCAAAAAGCGCCAGATGCAAGGCGCAAGAAAAGTTCAAGGCCGACGCGTATTGCCAATACGCAAGGATTTGAACTTTTCGCGGCAACGCAGCAGATGGTGTTTTTTCAACGGCCTATGGCCGGGGAGGGCCCTGGCCCACATCTTTCAATACGGGCGATTTCCATGTAACATGATCGCCCGCCGCACAGATCGCCCGAGCGGTCGCGGCACAGGAGCAGTCTTTATGAAACGCGACTATCCCCTCTGCACGCCGGAGGAAGCCATCGAGGAAATCCGCCAGGGCCGCATGCTGATCCTGGTGGACGACGAGGATCGTGAAAACGAAGGCGACCTGACCGTGGCCGCCGAGAAGGTCACGCCCGAGATCATCAATTTCATGGCCACCCACGGCCGCGGCCTGGTCTGCCTGGCCATGGCCCCGGAATGGATCGACCGGCTGCAACTGCCGCTCATGGCCCAGAAGAACGAGTCGGGCTTCGGCACCAACTTCACCGTTTCCATCGAGGCGCGCCACGGCGTGACCACCGGCATCTCGGCCTTCGACCGGGCCACGACCATCCTCACGGCCGTGAGCGACGAGGTCAAGCCCGACGACATCGTCACTCCGGGCCACGTCTTCCCCCTGCGCGCCCGCGAGGGCGGCGTGTTGGTGCGCACAGGCCAGACCGAGGGCTCGGTGGACCTGGCCATGCTCGCGGGACTCAAGTCCGCGGCCGTGATCTGCGAGATCATGCGCGACGACGGCAACATGGCCCGCATGCCCGATCTCATCGAGTTCGCCAAGAAGCACGACATGAAGATCGCGACCATCGCCGATCTCATCGCCTACCGCCTCAAATTCGGCCAATACACGGTCAAGAAGACCGGCGAGGCCATCCTGCCCACCTGCCACGGCGAATTCACCATCAAGGCCTTCGAGTCCTCCTCGGACAACCGCACCCACATCGCCCTCATCAAGGGCGATATCAAGCATGACGAACCCGTGCTCGTGCGCGTGCACTCCGAGTGCCTGACCGGCGACGTCTTCGGCAGCCAGCGCTGCGACTGCGGCCCGCAGCTCTCCACGGCCATGCGCATGGTCGAGAAAGAAGGCGCGGGCGTGATCCTCTACATGCGCCAAGAGGGCCGGGGCATCGGCCTGGCCAACAAGATCAAGGCCTACCACCTCCAGGACCAGGGCCTGGACACGGTGGAGGCCAACGAGCGCCTTGGGTTCGCGGCCGACCTGCGCGACTACGGCGTGGGCGCGCAGATCCTGGTGGCGCTCGGCGTCTCCAAGATGCGCCTGATCACCAACAACCCGAAGAAGATGATCGGCCTGCAGGGCTACGGCCTGGAGGTCGTGGAGCGCGTGCCCGTGGAGTGCGAGGCCTGCGCGAGCAACATCAACTACTTGCAGACCAAGAAGGACAAGCTCGGCCACCTTCTGAACCTGAAAAAGACCGCGGAGTAACGCCATGCATCACCTGAAGACCATCGAAGGAATGCTCGACGCCAAAGGCCTCAACTTCGCCATCGTCGCGGCGCGCTTCAACGACATCATGGTGGACCGCCTGGTGGGCGGCGCCGTGGACTACCTCATGCGTCACGGCGCGGAGCGCGAGCGCATCACCCTGGTGCGCGTGCCCGGCGCATTCGAGCTGCCCCTGGCCGCCAAGCGGCTGGCCGAGAAGGGCGGCGTGAACGCCGTGATCTGTCTTGGGGCCATCATCCGGGGCTCCACCCCGCACTTCGATTTCGTGGCCTCCGAGTGCTCCAAGGGCCTGGCCGCCGTGATGATGGAGCACGGGATTCCCGTGGGCTTTGGCGTTTTGACCTGCGACTCCCTGGAGCAGGCCATCGAGCGCTCCGGCTCCAAGGCGGGCAACAAGGGCGTGGAGGCCGCGGCCGCCGCCCTGGAGATGGTCCGCGTCATGGAGCAGATCTAAATGAAGAAGGGCGGCACCCGCCGTGAGGCCCGGCAACGGGCCTTCCAGACGCTTTACGGCCTCACCTTTCCCACCGGCCATTCGAGCGAGGGGCTGCAGCAGGTCTTCACGGACAGCCCGGCCTTCACGGACCCCGAGAACGCCAAGGCCAAGGCCCCCGAACTGCCCGAGAAGGACCAGTCCTTCGCCTGGGAACTGGTGCGCGGGGTCTACGGCAGCCTGGAAGAGCTCGACAAGGCCGTGGGGAGCTTCTCGCAGCACTGGAAGGTGGGCCGCATCGCGCGCATCGAACTGACCATCCTGCGCCTGGCCCTCTTCGAGATGCTGCACATGCCCGACATCCCGCTCAAGGTCTCCATCAACGAGGCCATCGAACTGGCCAAGCAGTTCGGCGACCACAACTCGCCCAATTTCGTGAACGGCATTTTGGACGCCGCCGCCCGCTCCGTGGAGAAAGGGGATTTCGGCGTGCGCAAGAACATCTGAACCCGCACGGACGGCACGGAAACCATACGCATGCGCTTCGGCAAGTACGATCCCGAGGAAATTGAGACCAGGTGGCAGAAAGAATGGGCGGAGAAGAACATCTTCGCCGCCCCGGACGCCTCCGACAAGCCCAAGTACTACGTGCTCGAAATGTTCCCCTACCCCTCGGGCAAGATCCACATGGGGCACGTGCGCGTCTACACCATCGGCGACGTGGTGGCCCGCGTGCGGCGTATGCAGGGTTTCAACGTGCTGCACCCCATGGGTTGGGACGCCTTCGGCCTGCCCGCCGAGAACGCGGCCATCAAGCACGGCATTCCGCCCGCCAAGTGGACCTACGCCAACATCGCGGACATGCGCGCGCAGCTCAAGCGCATGGGCTATTCCCTGGACTGGGAGCGCGAGGTGGCCACCTGCCGTCCCGAATATTACCGCTTCGAGCAGCTTTTCTTCCTCGAATTCCTCGAAAAGGGGCTGGTCTACCGCAAGAAGTCGCCCGTGAACTGGTGCCCGGACTGCCACACGGTGCTGGCCAACGAGCAAGTCGAGGACGGCCTTTGCTGGCGTTGTGACGCCGTGGTCGAAAACCGCGACATGGAGCAGTGGTTCCTGCGCATCACGGCCTACGCCGACGAGCTTCTGGACTGGCTCGACAAGCTCGGCGAGGGCTGGCCAGAGCGCGTGCTGGCCATGCAGCGCAACTGGATCGGCAAGAGCCTGGGCTCGGAACTCGGCTTCAAGATCGAGGGCCTGGACGAGACCGTGAAGGTCTTCACCACCCGGCCCGACACCCTTTTCGGCGCGACCTTCATGAGCCTGGCCGCCGAGCATCCGCTGATCGAAAAACTCGTGGCCGGACGACCGGAAGAGGCCGAGGTCAAGGCCTTCTGCGCCAAGGTCCGCAACATGGACCGCATCAAGCGCACGGCCGACGACCTGGAGAAGGAAGGCGTGTTCACCGGCGCCTACTGCGTCAATCCGGTCAGCGGCGCGCGCATGCCCATCTACGTGGCCAACTTCGTACTCATGGGCTACGGCACCGGCGCGGTCATGGCCGTGCCCGCGCACGACCAGCGCGATTTCGAGTTCGCCCGCAAGTACGGCCTGCCGCTGAAGGTCGTCATCACCCCGAAGGACGCGGCGCTGCGCGCCGAAGACCTGACCGAGGCCTACACCGCGCCCGGGGTTCTCGTGGACTCGGGCGAGTTCAGCGGCCTGGACAACGAAGAGGCCAAGGCGGCCATCACCGGGCATCTGGCCCGCCAGGGCCTGGGAACCACCACGGCCAACTACCGCCTGCGCGACTGGAACGTGAGCCGCCAGCGCTATTGGGGCGCGCCCATCCCGGTGGTCTACTGCGACGCCTGCGGCATGGTTCCCGTGGCCAAAAAGGATCTGCCCGTGGTCCTGCCCGAGGATCTGCAGACCCTGCCCGACGGCCGCTCGCCGCTCACGGTCACCGAGTCGTTCCTGAAAACGACCTGCCCCGCCTGCGGTGGCGAGGCCAGGCGCGAGACCGACACTTTCGACACCTTCATGGAGTCGTCGTGGTATTTCATGCGCTACTGCTCGCCGCGCACCGAGGACGCGCCCTTCGACCGCGCGGCTCTGGACTACTGGATGCCGGTGGACCAGTACATCGGCGGCATCGAGCACGCCATCTTGCACCTGCTCTACGCCCGCTTCTTCGTGAAAGCCCTGCGCGATCTGGGCTACACGAGCGCGGACGAGCCCTTCAAGGCGCTTCTGACCCAGGGCATGGTGCTCAAGGACGGGGCCAAGATGTCCAAGTCCAAGGGCAACATCGTCGATCCCGGCGAGATGGTCGCCCGTTACGGCGCGGACACCACCCGGCTGTTCATGCTCTTCGCCTCGCCGCCGGAAAAGGACCTGGACTGGCATGAGACCGGCGTCGAGGGCGCGGGCCGCTTCATCGGCCGCGTCTGGCGGCTGGCCGAGGAACTGGCCGAGGTCGTCACGCCGTGCCCGCCCTGCGCCCCGGCCCCGGCCGGACTCTCGCAGGCCGCCAAGGATCTTCGCCGCAAGGAGCACGAGACCGTGCGCAAGGTTGGGTCCGACCTGGAGCGCGGATTCCAGTTCAACACGGCCATCGCCGCGATCATGGAACTGGTCAACGACATCTATCAGGCCAAGGAGACGCTCAAGGCCACGGACGACGGCAAGGCCGTGCTCTCCTCGGCCATGGCCAGCGTGCTCACGGTGCTCTCGCCCATGACGCCGCACGTCTGCCAGGATATCTGGTCCAGGCTCGGCAACGAGGGGCTCATCTCCGAGCGGCCCTGGCCGCGCCACGACGAGTCGGCCCTGGTCCGCGACGAGATAGAGGTCGTAATCCAGGTCAACGGCAAGCTGCGCGGCCGCCTCACCGTGCCCGCTGCGGCCGACAAGGCCGAGATCGAGCGGCTGGCCTTCGCCGAAGAGAACGTCGTGCGCCACCTTGAGGACAAAAGCGTGAAAAAGGTCGTGGTCATCCCTGGTAAACTGGTCAATATCGTTGTAGCGTGACATCCGAGGTCGAATCGCCATGAACGCCGCCGCCAGACCCACGCCCCGCCGAATCGCCCCTTCCGCGTTGCTCCTGCTCGTGCTGGCCGCGGCGTGTCTGCTGGTGGGCTGCGGGCGTTACGGCTTCACGGCACAGGAAGGCAAGCTCGCCCTTCCGGAGGACGTGCACACGGTCTACGTGCGTAGCGTCGAAAATCCGACCATGCTCACTTGGCTGCCCGCGCGACTTGTCTCGACATTCCGCGACGAGGTCACGCAGCGCCACATGCTCGAATGGTCCACGCGCGATGCAGCCGACGCCCTAGTGGATCTGGAGATCGTCCGCTTCGCCATCTCTTCCTCCCTGCTCACCAAGGAGGAGACAACCCTGCAATACAGCGCCAGCGTCACCCTGAACGCTCGCGCCTACGGCCGGGCGGACAACAATCTCCTGTGGCAGCGCTCGTCCTCCTGGAGCGAGACGTTTCTCGCGGCCAACGACCAAGTGGCCCGCGAGCGCGCCCTGGATCTGGCCGTGCAGCGCCTCGTGGACCAGTTGACGGACGCCTATTGACCGGAGCCCCAAACCCTTCATGACCCGCCCCGGATTCAGCTTCCTCGCCTGTCCGGACAGTGAACTGATCCGGCGCCGCATCCGCTCGATGCTCGACGGCCAGGGGCTGGAGCGCCGGGTCTATTGGGGCGACGAGGATCTGCCCCCCAAATTCTGGCAGGACATGTCCAGCCAGGGGCTGTTCGGCGGCTGCAAGGCCGTGGTCGTGCGCCACGCCCAGGCCCTGCCCGAAAAGACCCTGGCCCAGCTCTCGCCGCTGCTCGCGGGCATGAACGAATCCGCCTGGCCGATCTTCTGCGTCGAGGTGCCCTTCGAAAAAGGAGGGCCGAAGATTCCTGCCGCGCTCAAAAAACAGAAATACTGGATATTCGCCGAGAAAAAGGGATGGGTCTGGACGTCGCCGGGCCTGACCGAGAAGACGCTGCCCGACTATCTGCGCGCCTGGAGCAAGGACACGGGCATCGCCGTGCCGCAGCCCGTGCTGCGCGATCTGGCCGCCATGCTGCCGCCCGACGCGGCCGCCGTGGACAGCGAACTGGCCAAGCTCGAGCTGGCCCTGGCCGGACGGCGCGAACTCAGGGCCGAAGACCTCGACCTCGTGGCCTCGGAGAGTTCCATCGACTTCTTCAGCCTGCTTGACGCGCTCTTGCGCGGCCGCCTGGAGACCAGGGTGCTGCGCGAGGTGCTGCGCGAGCGTTCCTCGTCCGACGGCCTGCTCTTCAAGCTGCTGGCGAACATGGCCCGCGACGCCCGGCTGATGTGGATGATCCTCTCGGGCGAGAACACGGGGCTGCCCGGCTGGATGACGCAAAAGAAGGAACCGCTGGCCCGCGCGGCGGGTCCGGCTCGCGTGGCCGCCCTCTTCGGGCTGCTCATGGAGGCCGAGCACGGGGTCAAGTCAGGCGAACGCACCGAGGCCCAGGCCCTGGAAAACCTCGTGGCGGAACTTTCCCGGCTCTTCGCCCCGGCCCGGCGCGGGGCGTGATCGTGGCCAAGGACCCCCACTACCACGGCCACCGGCAGCGCCTGCGCGACCGGCTGACCCGCGATCCAAGCCAGCTTGCCGACTACGAGGTCCTTGAGCTTTTGCTGGGCCACGTCATCCGGCGCGGCGACACCAAGCCTCTGGCCAAGGAACTCATCGCCCGCCACAAGACGTTGCGCGGCGTGTTCCTGGCCGATCCCTCGGAACTGCGCAATCTCGACGGCTTCGGCCAAAGCCTGGAGGATTTCTGGCGGCTGTGGCGCGAGACCTGGGCCAGGCTGCACGAATCCCCGGTGGCCGAGCGGCTGTCCATCCAGAGCCCGCAGGACGTGGCCGATTTCGCCAAGGCGAGGCTCGGCCCCTGCCGCCGCGAGGAGTTCTGGGTGGCCATGGTGGACAACAAGAACCGCATCATGGCCTGGGAGCGGGCCAGCCAGGGCACGGTGGACCAGACCATCGTGTACCCGCGCGAGGTCTTCTCGCGCGCCCTGGAGGTCAAGGCCAGCGGCATCGTGCTCGTGCACAACCACCCCGGCGGCGACCCAAGGCCCTCAAGCCAGGACGTGGAACTGACGCGGCGCATGGTGCGCGCGGCCTCGGACCTCGGCGTGCGCGTGCTCGACCACATCATCGTCACGGACACGGCCTTCTACAGCTTCCAGCAGGAAGGCATGCTCTAGCTCAAACCGCCCCACAAGCGTCATCTGCTAAACTGTCGCGAAAAACGCGATTCCCCCCGATCCGCCAGACTCAAGTCCTGCCTGCAACCGCCCTGCTTCCGCGATTAGCGGCGTTCGGTTATGGTACATTTATATAAATGTACCATAACCAAGCCGAGGCGATCCGGACGGGAAGGCGGAAAATCTGCGCCGTGTCTTGCCCGGAGGTTCGTGGCGGCGTATGGTGGAATGAAGATCGAGCCTACGGCCGCGCAAAAGCCGGGAGAGACATATGAAGACCATCCGCTGTCTGGTTTCCGGACGGGTGCAGGGCGTGTTCTTCCGCGCCTTCACCCGCGACAAGGCCCGTTCGCTTGGGCTTGTCGGCCAGGTGCGCAATCTGCCTGATGGCCGGGTCGAGGTCGTGGCCAGGGGACCGGACGAGGACGTGGCGAAACTCGCCCGCTGGCTCGCCGAGGAAGGCTCGCCCGGCAGCATGGTCACGGACGTCGCCTGCACCCCCGCCGAGCTCGATCCTGCGTTGCGTGAGTTCAGCATCACGCGCTGAAGAAGGCTTCGCCGAGACCTCCGCCTCCTCCAGAAACCGCCTCGCGCCAGCACTTTCCGCCATCAACCCGTCGGTTCGCCCCGCTTTTGCGAAGGTTTTGCGCGCCTGCACGCTGTTTTCCGGTTTATTTCCCTTTACGCCCGCGCAAAAATGCTTACTCTTCGACTTTCGGAAGGACCGCAAGCCCTTCGGGGCGGGAATGCGGTCTTCCCTGCCGCCGGAAATATCCGGCGACCTATCTTACCGAATATCTAGGAGGTCTCGATGACCAAAGATACCGACCGCGACCGGCAGGACGCGGAAAAGCTCTCCGAAGAGATCGAGAAAATGGAGCTTTTGGCCTCTCTGCCCGATGGGGAATCCTCCGGGGAGGAGGACAAGGCGCGCCTGGACATTCCAGACGAACTGCCCGTGCTGCCCGTGCGCGATATCGTGGTTTTCAACTACATGATCCTGCCCCTGTTCGTGGGCCGCGAAAAATCCGTGGCGGCCGTCGACGCGGCGCTCAACTCCAACCGCTTCATCCTCATCCTGACGCAAAAGGACGAGGCCGTGGATGATCCCGGCCCGAACGACCTGCACCGGACCGGCACAGTGTGCATGATCATGCGCATGCTCAAGATGCCCGACGGGCGCCTGAAAGTGCTCGTGCAGGGCCTCACGCGTGCCAAGGTACGCGACTTCACGGCTTCCGAGCCCTTCCACAAGGCCTCCATCGAGGTCATCGAAGAAGAGCCCATGACCGAGACCACCTCCGAGGTCGAGGCCCTGATGCGTTCCTCGCGCGAACAAAGCGAGAAGATCATGGCCCTGCGCGGCGTGCAGAGCCAGGATATCGCCGGTGTGCTGGCCTCGGTGGACGACCCGGGCCGTCTGGCCGACCTTATCGCTTCCAATCTGCGTATGCGCGTGGACGAGGCCCAAGCCATCCTCGAATGCGGCGACCATGTGGAGCGGCTACGGCTGGTCAATCGCCAGCTCCTGAAAGAGGCCGAGGTCGCCACCATGCAGGCCAAGATCCAGTCCATGGCCAAAGAGGGTATGGACAAGGCGCAGAAGGACTACTTCCTGCGCGAGCAGATGAAAGCCATCCGCAAGGAGCTTGGCGAGACCGGCGACGAATCCGAGGAATTCGAGGAACTGAGGAAGCAGATCGCCAAGGCGGGCATGCCCAAGGACGTGCGCGCCGAGACCGAGAAGCAGCTCAAGCGCCTGGAGTCCATGCACCCCGACTCATCCGAGGCCTCGGTCATCCGCACCTACATCGACTGGATGGTCGAACTGCCCTGGAAAAAGGCCACCAAGGACCGTTTGGACATCGTGGAGGCCAAGCGCATCCTCGAAGAGGATCACTACGGCCTGGACAAGGTCAAGGAGCGTATCCTCGAATACCTCTCGGTGCGAAAACTCAATCCGGGCATGAAAGGCCCCATCCTGTGCTTCGTCGGCCCTCCGGGCGTGGGCAAGACCAGCCTGGGCCGCTCCATCGCCCGGGCCCTGGGCCGTAAATTCCAGCGCATGAGCCTTGGCGGCATGCGCGACGAGGCCGAGATCCGGGGCCACCGCCGGACCTACATTGGGGCCATGCCCGGCCGCATCATCCAGAACATCAAGCAGGCCGGAGCCAGAAACCCGGTCATCATGCTCGACGAAATCGACAAGGTGGGCGCCGACTTCAGGGGCGACCCTTCCTCGGCCCTGCTCGAAGTCTTGGACCCCGAACAGAACCACACCTTCCAGGACCACTACCTGAACGTGCCCTACGACCTCTCCAAGGTCATGTTCATCTGCACGGCCAACGTGCTCGACACCATCCCCGGCCCCCTGCGCGACCGCATGGAGATCATCCGCATCCCCGGCTACACAGAGCAGGAGAAGACCCGCATCGCCAAGCGTTACATCTTCCCGCGCCAAGCCAAGGAGAACGGTCTGGCCAAGGGCGAGGTCCAGATGTCGGACGCGGTGCTCGCCAAGGTCATCCGCGAATACACGCGCGAGGCCGGGCTGCGAAACCTCGAACGCGAGGTCGGCTCCATCTTCCGCAAGTTCGCGCGCAAGAAGGCCGAGGGGCAGAAAGGGCCGTTCCGCGTCACCGCGGCCTCGCTGACCAGACTCTTGGGCGTACCGCCTTTCCGCGAGGACCAGCGCGAGCGCGACCTGCCTCCTGGCGTGGCCAACGGCCTGGCCTGGACCCCTTACGGCGGCGAGATACTGCACATCGAGGTCTCGACCATGAAGGGCAAAGGCAAGCTGACCCTCACCGGACAGCTCGGCGAGGTCATGAAGGAATCCGCGCAGGCCGCCATGTCCTGGGCGCGGGCCAAGGCGGAGTCGCTGAAAATCGACCCGGACTTCTCTGAAAAGCTCGACATCCACATCCACGTCCCGGCCGGGGCCACGCCCAAGGACGGCCCCTCGGCGGGCGTGACCCTGGTCACGGCGCTCGTCTCGGCTCTCACCAGCCAGGGCGTGTGCGCCGAGACGGCCATGACCGGCGAGATCACCCTGCGCGGCAGGGTGCTGCCCGTGGGCGGCATCAAGGAGAAAATCCTGGCCGCTGTGGCCGCAGGCATGAAAACCGTTATCATCCCCAAGGACAACGAGAAGGACCTGCGCGACGTGCCGCCCGAACTGGCCCGCCGCATCGAGGTACGGCTCGTGGAGCGCATCGACGAGGTCTGGCCCCTGGCCTGTGCCACGCGACAAGATGAAAAACCCGCGTCCAAGCCGGGCAGGAAAACCGTAGCCAAACCTGGAAAGCCCGCCGCGAAAAAGGCTGGCGGCAAAGCCCGGAAAGTTCCCGCCTAGAAATTCCGATTGCCTGCCAGACGATTCAGGCCCCGCGTCCAAATCAGGCGCGGGGCCTTTGTTTGTCACCGGCTCCATTTTCCGGGCTGCGCTGATTTCGCCTTCTCTTCCCGCCGTCCTTCGTGCTAGGAAAGCCCCTGGAGGCGCGATGATCCTCGACGACAAACCCTACACTCTCGACCGCATCTTCCGCATCGCAGTCGGCGTTGTCTTCCTCGTGGGTCTGGTGCTCACGCTGCGCTGGTTCTCCGACGTCCTCCTGCCCTTCGCCATCGCCCTGGTTCTGGCCTACCTCCTGAACCCCGTGGTGCGCGCGGCGCAAAACCGCCTGGGCGGCCGCCGCGTCCCGGCCGTACTGCTCACGCTGACCCTGGTCGCAGGCATTCTCGGCTTTCTCGTCTGGCTGCTCCTGCCCATGGTCGTCCGCGAGACAGCCCAATCCGCCGCTCTGCTGGCCCAGGCCGCCGCCCGCTCCGACTGGGCCGAATTTCTGGCCCGTTACCTGCCTGAGGACATCTGGAGCGAGATACGCCGCCTGCTCCTGCACAGCGACGTGCAGCAAATGCTGCGCTCGGGCCGGGCGCTCGACGCGGCCCAGGCCATCCTGCAACGCCTCGTGCCCGGCGTCTGGAACGTGGTCAGCGGGGCCACGAGTCTTCTGCTGGGCTTCGTCGGCCTGTCCGTCATCGTCCTGTATCTGGCCCTGCTGCTGGTGGACTTCGAACGCGTGGCCCGGACCTGGAAGGAATACCTGCCCGGCGAATGGCGCGAGCGCGTGGCCGGATTCCTGCGCGAGTTCGAAAACGCCATGGCCCGCTACTTCCGCGCCCAGGCGCTTGTGGCCAGCATCGTGGGCGTCTGTTTCGCAACCGGTTTCTGGCTCATCGGCCTGCCCTTCGCCATCGTCTACGGGCTGCTCCTGGGGCTCATGAACATGGTCCCCTACCTCCAACTTCTGGGCATGCCCCCGGCCTTCTTCCTGGCCCTGGTCATGGCCGCCAAGGGCGACATGAGCGTCTGGATGGCCCTGGGCCTCGTGGCGCTGGTCTTCGCGCTGGTTCAAGTTCTCCAGGACGGCTTCCTCATCCCCAAGCTCGTGGGCGACGCCACGGGACTCGCGCCTTGGCTCGTGCTCCTCTCCCTCTCCATCTGGGGCAAGCTGCTCGGTCTTTTAGGCCTGATCATCGCCATCCCGGCCACCTGCCTCGTGCTCGCCTGGTACCGCCGCTATCTGGCACGCCTGGGCACGCCGCCACCTTCGATATCACCGGAATAAAACATGCACACCCACCTCTGCCTGCACGGGCATTTCTACCAGCCCCCGCGCGAAGATCCCTGGCTCGACGCGGTCCTTCCCGAAGCCTCGGCCGCGCCCTCCATGAACTGGAACGAACGGATCACACGCGAGTCCTACACGCCGCTGGCCTTCGCCCGCAGGCTCGACGGCCAGGGCCGGGTCGCGGACATCGTCAACTGCTACGAGTGGATGAGCTTCAACGTCGGCCCGACCCTCATGCACTGGCTGGAGAACCACGCCCCCGCAACCTACGCGCGCATCGTGGAGGCCGACAGGCGAAGCGTCGAACGCCTGGGCCACGGCAACGCCATGGCCCAGATCCACCATCACGTGATCATGCCCCTGGCCTCGTCACTGGACAAGGAGCTTGAGGTCGCCTGGGGCATCCACGACTTCGAGCGCCGCTTTTCGCGACGTCCGGAAGGCATGTGGCTCTCCGAGGCCGCAGTGGACGTGCCCACCCTGGAAGTCCTGGCCGCGCACGGCATCCGCTACACCCTGCTCGCTCCCCGCCAGATCAGGTCGGTCGCGCCCATCGACGACGGCGAGTGGCGTGACGTGGCCGAGTGGGAAGTGGACATCACCCGGCCTTATCTCGTGGAATTGCCCTCGGGCCGCTCCATCGCCGTGTTCTTCTACCACGGCCCCATTTCGCAGGCCGTGGCCTTCGAGGGCCTGTTGCGCGACGGGGAAAAATTCTGGCAGCGGCTCACCGGCGATCCCGCGCCCGGCCTTCGGGCCGTGGGCACGGACGGCGAGACCTACGGGCATCACTTCGCCTTCGGCGAGATGGCCCTGGCCTACGTCATCGAACAGGCCCGCTTGGGGCGCGACGACGTGCGCCTGACCAACTTCGCTGCCTTCTTGGCCGAGCACCCGCCCGTGATGCGCGCGCGGCTGCACGAGCCCTCGTCCTGGAGCTGCGTGCACGGCGTGGAGCGCTGGCGCACGGACTGCGGCTGCACCGACGGCGGCCACCCGGAGTACGACCAGAAATGGCGCGGCCCCCTGCGCCAGGCCCTGGATATGGTGAAGAAGAACGTGGACGGCCACTACTTCACCCGGGGCCGGGAGTGCTTCGCCGATCCCCAGACGGCGCTGCGCGAATACGGCCGGGTACTCGCGGGCAGCCTCGACCAGGCGGCGTTCGAGGCCGCCCACTGCAAGAAAAAGTGCGGCCCGGCCGAACGGCGACTGGGCTGGACGCTTTTGGCCATGCAAGCCCACGCCCTGTCGGCGTTCGCCTCCTGCGCCTGGTTCTTCGATGAAATATCGCGCATCGAACCGCTGAACGCCCTGACCTATGCGCTTCGCGCCATGGAGCTTGCGCGCGAGACCGGCGCGCCGGACATGGAGCGCCAGGTCATGGACGTGCTTTCCGCAGCGCGCTCGAACCGGCCCGAGTTCGGCAGCGGCGCGGACCTGTGGCGCTCGCAGGTGGCCGTGCGACGCGAGACGCCCGCCCGACTGGCCGCGCAGGGGCTCTTGACCTTGTGGGCGCGCCACGCCTTACCCGAACCGGGCGAGACCGCGTCCGTGCAATGGTCGGGCCTTGGCCTGACCTTCACCGCCGATCCTGACGGGCAGGCCGATTCCGTGGCCCCCAGGAGCGGAGTCATGATCGTAAGCGAACGGCTACGCGCGGACAGCCCTGCATACCGCTGGCGGATGTGCACGGACCTGAGCTTCTCGCCCCTGGCTTGCCGGTTCGAGGTCGAGGCCGAAAACGGCCCCGCGCGAAACGGCGGCGATGCGAACGGAGTCTGCATCCCGGCCACCGACCTGCCCTGGGGCAAGCAGCAGGCCCTGGCCGTGGAGTGGGCGCGCCAGTCCGAGCGCGTCTTATGGCGCGATTCCGTGCTCGCCGCCCTGGGCGGCTGCCGCATGTTCCTGCCCTGGCAGGAGGCCCAGACCGACCAGCCGCTGGGCAACTCGTGGATGACCCTTCTGCCCGCCCTGTGCTGGAACTATTGTCTAGGTCTGCCCAGGGGCGATGCCGGCGAGGAGCATCTGGCCGACTACCTGGGCAGACGCGCGGTCTCGCACCCCGGCACCGGCGAACTCACGTTCCGCCTGGAGCGCGAATTGGCCCGGCTGATCGCAGATACCGAGGACGCGCTCGAAGGCGTACGCGACGCGGCCGACGTTTACGCCAGGGCGCGGCGCATCGGCCTTTCGCCCTCTCCATGGCTGGCCGAAAACGCCCTGTGGTCGCGGCGCGGCGATCTTCCTCCGGACGCGGCCCGTCTAGCCGAGGAGGCTTTCGGCTTCGTGCCCGGCCTGCTCGATCTCAAGTGAAGGCCAGCATCCAGGCCAACACGGGCAGCGCAAGCGCCGTGACCAACAGGCCTGCGTCCAGTGCCCGGCCGGGCATTCCCATGCGGTTCGTGGCGCGCCCCGCGGCCACGCCCAGCGGGACTCCCACCAAAAAGCCGAAGATGTGAGCGCCAAGGTCCGTGTTCTCTCCGCCCGTACCAAGCATGGCCGTGAGCCCGAGCCCGGCCGCGAGCGGCACGAAGCCGCCACGAAGCCCGGAATAGGGTCCGGCCACGGCGCGAAGCCCGGCGATGCATCCGGCCGCGCCGAACACGGCCGTGGAAAAGCCGATGGACAGGTGATCAGGCCCCAGCACCGCCGCGTTGACCAGGTTGCCCAGGATTCCTGCCAGGAGCATCAGCAAGAGCCCGGCGCCAAGGCCGAGTTCCGCGCAGAGCACGGCCCCGAAGATCGTGCCCACGGCCACGTTGCCCAGCAGATGGCCCGCGTCGGCGTGCAGCGTAAGCGCCGTGGCCGCGCGCCACCACTCGCCCGCCCAGATCAGGCCCGCGTCGGCCCGGCCCTGCTGCCGCCAGATGTGCGGGTACCAGCCCTGGCGCGGCAGCACTTGAAGCGTCAGGAGATGAAAGGGGATGAGCAGCCCGAGGAAGAATCCCACGGGCACGATGGCCGAGCGAGTGTCCGGCGGCGGCGAGAGCGAGGCCAGCCCCCGCCGGTTTTCTGCCACATAGGCGTCGAGTTCTTCGCGTGCGCGGACCGCCTCGTGCGCCGGAGACACGATCACGGTGTTGCGCCCGGTTTGGCGCAGCATGTGCTCCACATCGCGCGCCTGCAAGACCAGGGAGAATTCCTCGGCCCGGCGCAGCGAAAGGCCCACAACCACTTCGCGCCAGCCGTCATCGCGTTCTTGCGGCGCGAGTGCGTCTTCCCCGTCAGGCCTCGCGGTGCTGTCGGCCCCTTGCGGCGCTGCGCGCGTAGCGGAACGCCCCAAGGCGCGGCTTTGGGCCCGCCAGACGGCCCGGGCATTCTCGCGCCGCTGGGCATCGGATTCGGCCCTGGATCGACTCACGCCCCCACGGCGAGAATTCATGGAGATTCTCCGGGTTGCCGCCTGCCGCGTACCCTTTTCAAGCCAGCCGCGATGGTGTAGGCAAGGTCCAAACCTATTTGAGCGGAGCGTTTCATGAAAACCATCCTGGCAGTCGCCGCCCTGGCCGTCTATATGATTCTTGTGATCGGAGATTTCGTGCTCATGCCCGAAGCCATTTTCATCCCGGTCTCGCTGGCCCTTTCCGCCTCCATCTTCCTTGGCGCCCCCTACGCCGTCCGCCGCTTCGCCTGCGCCAAACCCCTGCCCATGCCTTTGGCCCTGGGCGCGACCCTGAGCCTGGTGGGCATCGTCTACATGCTGTTTGCGGCCATCACGCCGGAAAAACTCACGCTCTTCGCCATCATCTGCCTGCTTGCGCTAAACGCGGTCCTGGCCCTGCTCTGCGTCGTGCTGCTGACCCAGGACAAGCAGGGCTCAAACGGCGGCGTCGCGGCCTAACGCGCGCCCAACCAGGCGACGAAGGCCTCTCGCGCACGCGCCGCGTAGGTCTCCTTGCGCTGCTTCTTCTTCACGCGGCCCGAAAGCTCGGGCATCAGACCAAAATTGACGTTGCTCGGCTGAAACCCTTTGGCCTCGCTCTTCAGATGGCCGAGCAGCGCGCCGAGCGCAGTTTCGCGCGGCGGACGGGCGAGCGTCCTTCCCGCCTCGCGCGCCGCCAGGACCATGCCCAGCCACAGGCCGCAGGCCGCCGACTCCAGATACCCCTCCACACCTGTGATCTGCCCGGCCAAAAAGGTGCCCGGCCGGGCGCGCAGTTCGAGATCATCCGTGAGCACGCGTGGCGCGTCCACGAAGGTGTTGCGGTGGATGCTGCCGAAACGCAGGAACTCGGCCTTGGCCAGGGCCGGTATCAGGCGGAAGACGCGGTCCTGCTCGGGGTACTTAAGCTTGGTCTGAAAACCCACCAGATTGAAGGCCGTGCGCTCGCGGTTCTCAGCGCGCAACTGGACCACGGCGAAGGGCCGCTTGCCCGTGCGCGGATCGACCAGCCCCACGGGCTTGAGCGGTCCGAAGGCCAGGGTCATCTCGCCGCGCTCGGCCATCTCCTCCACGGGCAGGCAGCCCTCGAAGTGCACGGCCTTCTCGAAGTCGCGGCAGGGCACCTTCTCGGCCGCGAGCAGCGCGGCCACCAGCGCCTTGTACTCCTCCTCGCTCAGCGGGCAGTTCAGGTAGTCGTCGTCCTCGGGCCGCCAGCGCGAGCCCCAGAAGGCGTGCTCCATGTCGATGCTCGCCGCATCCACGATGGGCGCGATGGCGTCATAGAAATACAGCCCCTCGCCGCCGATGTTTGCGGCCAGGCTCTTGGCCAGGCTGTCCGAGGCGAGCGGCCCGGCGCACACGGCCACGGCCTTGGCCCCGACCAGGGCGGGATCGTCCAGGCTCTCGATCTCGCAGCGCAGGACGTGGATCAGGGGGTGTTCGCTCACGGCGCGGGTGATCTCGCGGGCGAAAAGTTCGCGATCCACGGCCAGGGCCTTTCCGGCCGGCACGGACGTGGCCCGCGCGGCCCGCATGACCTCGGAGCCCAGCGCGGCCATCTCTTCCTTCAAAAGTCCCACGGCCGTGACCGGCTCGTCGGAGCGAAGCGAGTTGGAGCAAACGAGTTCGGCCAGGAGGTCGGTCTGGTGCGCGGGCGTGGTGCGCGCGGGCCGCATCTCGAAAAGGGTCACGGCCAGTCCGGCCCGGGCCAGGGCCAGGGCGCATTCCGCACCCGCCAGCCCGCCGCCGACAACGATATGGGACAAGGAGAACCTCCGGTGTTTCGCGAATAAGGGAAAGACATTGTTGACAAAAATTATTTCTTCAGGCTGTTCAAAAAGCCACAGGTGCAAGGCGCACAAAAAGTTCAAGACCGACGCGTATATCCAATACGCGAGGGTTTGAACTTTTTGCGGCAACGCGGCAGATGGGGCTTTTTCAACAGCCTGGAAAGCAGCTATACAAAAGGACCACGGAAAGGCAAGGAGCGCGACGTGACGGATTTCGGACAACCCGCGTCAGGGGCCGCCTTCGACCCGGAGCAGCAGGAGCTTTTGCGCGCCGCGAAAGAGGCGGCTGCAAAGGCCTATGCGCCCTATTCCAAGTTCCGCGTGGGCGCGGCCGTGCTCGCGGCGGACGGCCGGATATTTCGCGGCTGCAACGTGGAGAACGCCAGCTACGGCCTCACGCTGTGCGCCGAGCGCATGGCCCTGGCCCTGGCCGTGAGCGAAGGCGCGTGCGATAAGGTCGGCGGAATCGCCGGGGTGGCCGTGTTCTGCCTCGACGCCGCGCCAGACGCGGACGGGAGATTGCCCGAGGGCGCGGCAGCGCCTTGCGGGGCCTGCCGCCAGTGGCTGGCCGAACTCGCGCCCGAGGCCTGGGTGGTCACGAACTCCTTCAGCGCCCCGCGCACGACCCGCGAATTGCTCCCGCTCGGCTTCAATATTTAGCCGATAGCATCCTGAATCACCGGCTGCGGCGTTGGTGCGTAAGTGCCGGGCTCCGCACCTGCATCCTCTTGAATTCGACTTGGATCGCTGAAAATCTGAGCACCCCGCAGGCTGTTCAAAAAACGTCGGATGCAAGGCGCAAGGACAATCCAGGCCCGACGCGTATCGAGAAATACGCGAGGGACTGGATTGTTCGCCGCAACGCAGCAGATGGCGTTTTTTCAACAGACTGCGGAAAGCACCCCGCGCATGAGAAGGCCGATTGGGGGCGCTTGAGGGCCTACGGCCACGGCCTCGTCCACCAGGGGCAGCACCGCGTCGATCAGGGATTCGCTCGCGGCGTGCAGTTCCAGAACCGGCTCCCCGGCCTTTACGGCGTCCCCTTCCCGGGCCAGAAAGATCATCCCGGCGGCCGGGTCGATACGGTCGTCGAGCCTCAGACGTCCCGCGCCCAGGCGCACGCAGGCCTTGCCGAGCCCAAGCGCGTCGAGCCGCGTGACGAAGCCCGTCTCGCGCGCGGCCACGACGCGCCGGACCAAGGCCTGCGGCAGGCGCTCGGGCCGTTCGAGCACCGAGGCGTCGCCGCCCTGGGCCGCGACCATGCGCGAGAAGACCTCGAAGGCCCGGCCCGAGGCCAAGGCCCGCCGGGCGAGCCCCCTGGCCTCGTCCACGCTGAGCGCCGCGCCGCTCAGAAAAACCAGGTGAGCGGAAAGCTCCAGCGACAAGGACAGGAGTTCAGCCGTGCCGGGCGGCTCCTCGCCGCACAAGAGCGCGGCCGCCTCGGCGATCTCCAGGGCGTTTCCGGCTGCGCGGCCAAGCGGCTGGTCCATGGCCGTGAGCAGCGCCGTGACCCGCACGCCGTGCGCCGCGCCGATCTCCACGATGGTCCGCGCAAGCTCGCGCGCCCCTGCCTCGTCCTTCATGAAGGCCCCCCGGCCGCACTTCACGTCCATGACCAGGGCGTCGAGCCCCTCGGCGAGTTTCTTGGACATGATCGAGGCCGCGATCAGCGGCACGCTCTCCACTGTGCAGGTCACGTCGCGCAAGGCGTAGAGGCGACGGTCCGCCGGGGCGATCTCCGCGCTTTGCCCGGCCATGCAAAGGCCCACCGCGCGCACCTGGGCCTCCATCTCGGAGGGCGAGAGGTCTGTGCGCAGGCCCGGAATGGATTCGAGCTTGTCCACGGTGCCGCCGGTGTGGCCGAGCCCCCGGCCCGCGATCATGGGCACGGCCACGCCCAGCGCCGCGCACACGGGACCGACGAGAAACGAGGTTGCGTCGCCCACGCCGCCGGTGGAGTGCTTGTCGCCCACGCGGGGCAGGCCGGGAAAGGCGAGGGTGCGGCCCGAGCGCAGCATGGCTCCGGTCAGGGCGGCTGTCTCTTCGACCGACATGCCGCGCAGACACACGGCCATCAGAAAGGCGCTCATCTGGTAGTCGGGCACCTGCCCGTGCGTGAAGGCGTCCACCAGAAACGACAAGGCCTCCCCGGTGAGGGGGAGGCCGTCGCGTTTGGCGGCGATGATCTCGACCGCGTCCAATGAGCCCATGCGAACGCCTACTTGACGCCCTCGCGCAGGGGCATGAATTCGGGTTCGTCGGGCTTCTTCGACGGATCGTCGTAGTAGGGATCGAAATCAGGGCGATTCCTGTACTGCATGTAGAGGTCGCGCAAGGCCACGTAGGGATCGAGGCTGGCTTCCTTCATCGCCTCGTAGTCGCCCAGACGCAGGCTCAGGGCGTTCGTCTTCTCGCCGATCCAGATGAGCGTGGGTACGTACCAGGGCCTGAGGTAGGTCGGCGGCCACAGGAAGGTGTCGCCGATGTCGCCGAAGGTATGGCGCACGGAATAGGGGCCGAAGATGGGCCAGACCACGTAGTTGCCGCTCTCGATGCCCCAGGTGCGGAAAGTCTTGTCCAGATCCTGTTTGGGCGGGTTGAGATAGGCGTGGTCGCGGCTGCTCTCCACGATGCCGCCCAGGCCGAAGATGGTGTTCACCAGAAATTTGAGCAGTTCGCGGAAGGAGTTCTCCACCTTGCCCTGGAGGAGGTTGTTCACGAAGCGGATGGGAAACTTGATGTTCTCGAAGGCGTTGGCGATGCCGATACGCGCGGGCTGGGGCACCAGGATGGCATAGCCCGTGGCCGCAGGATCGAATATCCAGAAGTAAAGCGTGTCGTTGAACTGGAACATGGCCCTGTTGAAGCCTTCCCAGGGATCGTCGTGCGGCTCGTGATGTCCCAGGTCGTCGTCCTCGGGTACGTAGGCCGCGTCGAGATCGGCGTCGGAGAAGACGCGCGTGCTCTGCTCCCCGGTGGTTGCCGAGGTCGTAGTCACGAGCAGGAGCGAGGTGTCGAAGTAGCTGCGGCTGACGATGGTCACGTCACGCGGGTTCTGGCCTGACTGGGCGGGAATTGCCGCCGTCTCGAGGGCGACCGCCTGTTCTGCCGGGAGGACGGGAGCCACCGCACCGGGCTCGTGCCAGTAGCAGATCGAGGACCAGTCCTGCGTCTGCGCCGGGCCTGCCGGACCATGCCCGGCAACCGCGGCGACCGCGACCAGCGGAGTCAGCAGGACGGCCAGGACGGCGAGGACGGTCAGACTCGGCGACAGCGGGCGACGGGCTCCGGTTTCCACGGCGTCTAGGCTCCTTCCGCGACCTTGCGTCGCAGATCCTCGATCATTTCGTCAGGGGACTTGCTCGCCAGAATGTTGTTGAACTGGGTACGATAATTCTGCACCAAACTCACGCCCTCGACCTGCACGTCGTAGATCCGCCAACTGTCGGCGCGGTTGATAAGCCTGTAATTGATGGGGATGTTTTTGCCTTGGGAGCGCACCGTGGTCTGTATCTCGACCTGGGTATCGGAGAGCGAGGATTGTCCGCTGAAAACCACTTCCTCGTCCTTGTAGTCTTGGATTCGGTCCATGTAGGTCCGCTCCAGGAGCTGCTTGTACAGTTCGACGAAATCCCTGCGCTGGTCGCTGTCGAGCCGGTTCCAGTTCAGGGCCAGGGTGCGCCGCGAAAGCTCCACCCAATCGAAAATGTCGTCGGCCAGGGCGGAAAGCTTGTTGCGCTGCTCCTGACGCATGGCCCCGTCCTTGAAGGCCGGATCGCGCAGCACGTCGAGCACCTTGCCCACGAAATCCTTCATGGCGTCCATGGGCTTTTCCGCCATTGCCGGAGCGGGCGTGAGGCACACGGCCGCCACAAGGCACGCGGCCAGGAGGCGCCAGACCCCCCTAAGCCGCGACGTCCGCACGCCGGGCGCGGACACGAAAACCTGTACCGACATGATGCTCCCCCTGCTACTTTTCGACGTTACCGAACGCATATTTACTGATCAGCCCTTCGATGTCCACAGCGGATTGCGTATCCACGATTCGTCCGCCCGCAGCCAGAAAGTCGCCCGAACCACCCGGCGAAATCTCGACGAACTTGTCGCCGATGAGGCCGGAAGTTTTGATGCTGGCAATGGAATCATCCGACAGGCGCACGCTGTTGGCGATGCGCAGGGTGACCACGGCGGCCATGTCCTGCGGGTCGAGACTGATGGAGCCCACGCGCCCGATGGGCACGCCCGCGACTTCCACCGAACTGCCCGCGCGAAGGCCCGTGACCGAGGTGAACTTGGCCTCCAGGGGATAGTTGTCCCCGCCGACCAATTCCATCTTGCCGAGCTTGATGGTCAGATAACCCACGCTCAAAAGGCAGATGAAGACAAAGACGCCCACCGCCAATTCCAGTTTCACCCTGTTGCCGCTCATACTCATGACTCCCCGTCGCCGCATCGCATGCGGCCCAATTCATGAACCGAGGCACGCGCCGCGACGGCGGCCTCAATGCATCCCTTGGATATGTCCGCTGGCGCGCCGAGCACGCCGGGACTCGCAAACAGGCCCTCGGCTCCGAAACGGCAGACAGCCTCGCCGTTGCCCAGCGCCGCGCCCACCGCGTCGAGAAAGCGGGATGCATCGCCTCCCGTCGGCAGAACGCACAAAATCTCTCCGGGCCCCGTGCGGCCGAGCAGCGCGCCCTCCCCACCCTTGGCCCGGGCCAGCCCGGCCAGGGCGTCGAGCACCCGGTGCGTTGCCAAGTCGCCTATCCCTGAGCGCAATTCAGCCACGTCGGCCAGGGACAAAAGCGCGGCCGGACGGCTCTGCCCGCCCTCTTCCGCCAGCGCGACGGAAAGGGCGTGCGGACCCACAAGGCCCACGAGGTCGTTCTCGAGGTTCTCGAGGCTGGCCAAAAATTCCGCGGCCACCTCGTTGCCCGAGCGTTCGAGTTCCACTGGACTGCCCTGGAAGAGAATCTTGCCCTTGTCCAGGATGGCGATGCGGTTCGAGATATAGAAGACGTCGGGCACATCGTGGCTGACCATGATGGCCGTGAATCCGAAACGGCGCTGGTAGTGGCCGACCATGGCCAGCACCGAGTTCTTGCGCAGGGGGTCGAGGCCTGTGGTGGGCTCGTCGAAGAGCACGATCTCGGGATCGCTGACCAGGGCCCTGGCCAAGGCTACACGCTTTTGCATACCGCCGGAAAGCTGCGAGGGATAGCGGTCGGCTGCGGCCGGAAGCTCCAGGATGTCGAGCAGCCCCATGACCTTCTCTCGGATCTTGGCCTCGGGCGTCTTGCGGCGCTCCCGAAGGGGCAGGGCCACGTTGTCGAAGACGTTCATGGAGTCGAACAGTGCGTTGCTCTGGAACATGTAGCTCACGCGGCTCTTGAAGGCCCGCCGCTCCTCGCGGTCCATGGTCGAAAGAGGGCGCCCGCGCACCAAAATCTCGCCCGAATCGGGGGCCAGAAGACCCACGATGTGCTTGATCATCACGCTCTTGCCCGCGCCGGACTTGCCGATGATGGTCGTGACCTGGCCCTCAAAGAATTCGAGATCCACGCCGTCTAGCACCACGTTGTCGCCGAAGCGCTTGCGCAGGTTCTTGAATTGAATGAGCGATTCGGCCATGGCTTACATGAAGAAAGAGGTTATGACGTAATCGCTGATGAGCACCATGACGCAGGAAATGACCACGGCCGTGGTCGTGGAGAGTGAGACGCCCACCGCGCCGAAACCCTGCCTGCGCAGGTGGGTGTAATAGCCCTGGTAGCAGCACATGGTGGCCACGATGAGCGCGAAGACCAGCGACTTGACGAAGCCGCCCGTGACGTCGGCCATCTCCACGGCCGTCTCAATGCGGTACCAATAGACGCCCGCGTTCACCCCGAGCATGACCACGCCCGTGAGGTAGCCGCCGATGATGCCCATGACGTCGAAGAAGGCCGTGAGCAGGGGAAAGCTTATGACTGCTCCGGCCACCTTGGGACTGACCAGGTAGCGCACGGGATTGATGTCCATGGTGTCCAGTGCGTCAATCTGCTCGGAGATGCGCATCACGCCGATCTCGGCGGTCATGGCCGAACCCGCGCGGCCGATGACCATGATGGCCGTGAGCACAGGACCCAACTCGCGAATCAGCGACAACGCCACGGCCGCGCCAAGCATGCCTTCGGAGCCGAACTTGACCAGCGCGTAATACCCTTGAAGGCCGAGGACCATGCCCGTGAAGAGACCTATGAGCAGGATGACGGACATGGAGCGCACACCGATGAAATAAACCTGCTCCACCACCCTGACGGGCTGAAACGGCGGCCGTAACGCAAGGGCCGCGGCGCGCGCGGAAAAGCAGGCGTAGCGCCCGGATTCGAGCAGAAAAGAGAGGGCCCTTCGGCCCAGCCACTCAAGTGGCGCGCTGACCATCATCCGTGTTCCCCATGGCTGCCTGACGCGGCACCGAGCCACAAAAAGGCTCGTCTTGCACGACAACCCCTCCCACACGTGCATTTGCTGCCGCAGCGGCCCAAGCCGCCACGCGGAGCACCTAAACATCCGTTTAAACCGGTGTCAAGAACATCGCTCCGTCCAGACCCACGCCCTGACGGTTCGACTTGGATACTGCATCGTATCTGCCTTTTCCAGGTGGCAAAGTCAAATTCCGGACCGTCCGAGGCGATGGCGCTCTCTTCCGGTACACGCCACCACGTGGCGGGGCCATGATATTTTTTCCCCGCGCTTCTTGCCGGGCGGCCTCGCATTGCGCTACTCATCGCGCAGGCGGACCCGCCGCCTCGCAAAGGAGCCTTGCATGATCGACGCACGCACAGTCTGGAAGGACGTGGAGCGCATCCGCCAAAGCGCCCCCCTGGTCCACAACATAACCAACTACGTGGTCATGAACACCACGGCCAACGCGCTGCTCTCCATCGGCGCCTCGCCGGTCATGGCCCATGCCCTGGAGGAGATGGACGAGCTCGCGGCCATCGTCAAGGCGCTGGTCATCAACATCGGTACCCTCTCGCCTGGCTGGATCGAGGGCATGCGCCGGGCCGGCCTCGCGGCCAGGGAACACGGCGTCCCCGTGATCCTCGATCCCGTGGGCGCGGGCGCGACGAGCCTTCGCACCGACACCTGCGCGGCCCTTCTGACTGAGGTCGCGCCGGGCATCGTGCGCGGCAACGCGTCCGAGATACTGGCCCTAGCCCAGGCGACCTGCGGCCTTGTGGCCGAGGGCCGCACCAAGGGCGTGGACAGCGCCCATGAAAGCGCGGCGGCCCTGAACGCCGCCACGGCGCTGGCCAGCCGCTTCGCCTGCGTAGTCGTGGTCTCGGGCGCGGTGGACTACGTCACCGACGGCCTGCGAGGCCTGCGCATCGAGAACGGCGACGCGCTCATGCCCAGGGTCACGGGCATGGGCTGCACGGCGTCGGCCCTGATCGGAGCGTTTGCGGCCGTCAACACCTCGGGACTTGCGGCCGCGGGCCACGCCATGGCCGTCATGGGCGTGTGCGGCGAGCTCGCCGCCGCCATCTCGCAGGGGCCTGGCTCCATGCAACTCAATTTCCTCGACGCGCTCTACACGCTATGCCCCGAAGACATCGAGGCAAGGCTGAGAATCATCCCGCTCGAAAACGTCGCTCAGCAACCCTGAAGGAGGCGGTCATGGCTCAGGCGCTCATCATCTACGGCAGCGAAACAGGCAACACCAGACGCGCGGCGGAGATGATCGCCGCGAACATGGTCGAAGGCGGGCATGAAGTCCGCGTGCTCGACGTGACCGAAACCGGAGTCGAAATCCTCGGCGAGCCCTACGACGCGCTGCTGCTCGGGGTTTCCACCTGGGGAGCCATCGACGAGGAGGTCTGTGAGGACTTCAAGCGCTTCTACGCCGACTTGGCCGGGGTCGATCTCGCTGGCCGCCGCGTCGCGGTCTTCGGCTGCGGCGACACCGGCTACGACCGTTTCGCCAAGGCCGTGGACTTCGTGGCCGAGCGCGTCCGGCAGCGGGGCGCGACCATCATCGCCGAGCCCCTGAAGATCGACCGCGACCCGGCCAAGTCCAAGAATCTGGTCGAAACCTGGGCCGTGGCCCTGGCCCGCGCGATCTAGGCGGGACTTCGCCGCTTCCGCCCCCGGTCGAGGGGCCGGAGCGGACCCGACACGCACGAAACGATGCACATCACGCCCAGGGGGAGAACCATGTCCCGCGACGTCCAACCAAGCGCCCTGCCCGTTATCGCCTTGGGAATATTTGCGGCCGCATCCATCCTCGCGGCCCAGACCCTGCCCTCCCTGTGGCTGGCCGTCTCGCTCGCGGTTCTCGCCCTTGCGGGCGCGGTCTTCATCGGCCTGTCCGCCTCCCGGCGCGCGGCCCTTGTGGACGAGACGGCGGCCTCCGCCCAGTCGGCCGCCGCCCTGGCCGAGGCCAAGCTCAAGGGACTTCAGTCGGCTCTTGGCGAGAGCCCCCTGCCGCTCGGGCTCTTCGGCCCCGATTACGCGCCGCGCCTCGTGAGCCGAGGATTCGAGGCCCTGGCTCCACAAGCCGGTTCACGCTCCCTCAAGGACACTCTGCGCCTCGATGGCGGCGACCTGGCAGGGCTCTTCGCCCAGGCGCGCGCGCCGCGCGAGGGAACGCTCGGTTCACGTCCGGTGACGGCCACCGCCCTGCCCCTGCCGGGCGAGGAAGGCCATTTCCTGCTCGTCCTCGAGGACCGCTCCAAGGCGCTGGCGGCCGTGGCGGAAGCCGAGGCCCGGGCCAAGGAATTTGCCGAGGCCGCAGGATCCATCGTGCAACTGGCCCAGCAACTCGCTTCGGCTTCGGAGTTGATGAGCGCCTCGGCCGAGGAACAGGCCGGAAACTCTCGCCGTCAAAAAGAGCAAACCGACGCCGTGGCCGCCAGCGCCGAGACGGTCTCGGCCTCCATTTTCGACGTGGCGGCCAACGCCTCCGGGGCCTCGGACGCCACGGAAGAAGCCAGGGAGGCGGCATTTTCCGGCGTGGAACTGGTGCAGCGCTCGCTCTCGGGCATCAACGCCGTGGCCGAATCCGCGCGCAAACTGGCCGACGTGTTGCGCGCCCTGGACGAGCGGGCGGGCCGCATCGGCGACGTCATCGGCGTGATCAACGACATCGCGGACCAGACCAACCTCCTGGCCCTCAACGCCGCCATCGAGGCCGCGCGGGCAGGCGACGCTGGCCGTGGTTTTGCCGTGGTCGCGGACGAGGTGCGCAAGCTTGCCGAAAAAACCATGACCGCAACCAAGGAAGTGGCCCAGGCCGTGCGCGAGATCCAGGCCGGCTCCTCGCAGGCCGTGTCCTCCATGGAGCAGACGGCCGGACGCGTGGCCGAGAGCACGGACATCTCGAACCAAGTCGGAGAATCGCTGGAGCACATCAAGGAATTGGTGGAGCGGGCCGCAAGCCGCGTGCGGCAGATCGCCTCGGCCTCGGAGGCCCAGGCGGCCGCCGCCGAGGAGATCAAGGCCAGCACCGGCGAGATGGCCGAGATCGCCCGCGACGCCTACGAAGGCGCGGACCAGCAGGCTCAGGCGACCAAGGATCTGGCCCGCTACTCCCAGGAGCTTCTGGCCCTTTCGCGGCGCATCGGCGGACAGACGGCGCGGGGCGAGACCCCGCGCCCTGCCGCCAGCGGCAAGGGCGGGCTGATGAAGGGCATCCTGCCCAAGCTCATGCAGGAGCACCTGCGCCAGGCGCTGGGCGAGAAGGTTTACGCGGCCGTGCACAAGGATCTGGGCGAGCCCGTGTTCCTGCCCCAGGAGAGCTATCCCGGCGACATCATCCGGCAGATGGCAGAGAGCGCGGCGCGCCACTCGGGCCAGCCTATGAAAAAGCTGCTCTACGAACTGGGCTTCCACACCCCGGCCCAGTTCGCCAAGTATTATCGCAAATACTTCAAGACCGACTCGTTCAAGGATTTCCTGCTCGCCATGAACGAAACCCACGCCCAGGTCACGCGCGACATGCCCGGCGTGCTTCCGCCGCGCTTCACCTTCGAGGACAAGGGCGACGTCCTGTTCATGAACTACCGCTCCGCGCGCGGCCTGTTCGACTACTTCGAGGGCATCCTGAACGGCATGGCGGCGCACTTTAAGACCCGCGCCCGGATCACGGTCAAACCCCTGGACGCGGAGACGGCCCGGGCCGAGATCAGGTTCGGTTGAAAAATCAGCGAGGAGAAACCATGGACGTTTTCGAAGCCATGCTCACGCGGCGAAGCATCCGGGCCTTCGCGCCCGGCGAGGTGACGCCCGAGGATTTGGAGGAGATGTTGCGCGCGGCCATGATGGCCCCAAGCGCAGGCAACGCCCAGCCCTGGCAGTTCGTGGTCGTGGACGACCGCGCCATCCTGGACGCCGTGCCCGAATTCAGCCCCTACGCGGCCATGGCCAAGCAGGCCCCGCTCGGTGTGCTGGTCTGTGGCGACCTCTCGCAGGAGAAGTACCCCGGCTACTGGGTGCAGGACTGCTCCGCGGCCATCCAGAACCTCCTGCTCGCGGCCCACGGGCTTGGCTACGGCGCGGTCTGGACCGGCGTCTACCCCATGCCCGACAGGGTGCTGGGCTTCAAGAAGCTTTTGTCCCTGCCGCACCACATCATCCCGCTGGGCTTCGTGGTCATCGGCAGGCCCGGACAACGACCCAAGCACCGCGACCGCTACGACGAGGCCAAGATCCACCGCAACGGCTACCGCGCCTGAAAAGGCATTGCAAACCGCCGCCCCGCAAACCTGTTCAAAACGTGGCGGATGCACGGCGCGAAAAAAGCGCAAAGTCCGACGTGACACGGCGTGCACGTCGGCCTTGAATTTTTTCGGCAGCGCGGCAGAGGGCTTCTTTTCAACGGCCTGTCAGGCGCGGGCGAGCGTGGCCTCCAAAACCTCGCGCACGAGGTCGAGGGGCACGTCGTCGCGCCGGGTCGTCTGGCCGATGGCCGTGGGCAGGATGAAGGTGATGCGGCCGCCCGCGTTTTTCTTGTCGCCATGCGCCAGGTCGATCAGCCGCTCCGGGTCCATGTCCAGCGGATCGAGCGCCAACCCGTAGCCGTCCAGAAGGCGCTCCTGGCGGGCCAGATCGCTTTCCGGAAAAAGTCCCAGGGCATTCGCTATCCTGGCCTCCGCTCGCATGCCGTAGGCCACGCACTCGCCGTGCGTCAGGGCGTATCCGGCCGCGTCCTCGATGGCGTGGCCGATCGTGTGGCCGTAATTGAGGACCATGCGCGGCCCGGCCTCGCGCTCGTCGCGCTCCACGATGCCCGCCTTGATGGCGCAGCAGGTGGCCACGGTCCGGACCACGGCCTCCTCGTCCAGGGTCAAGAGCGCCTCCCGGCCTTGCTCCAGGAACTCGAAGAACCCGGCGTCGGCGATGACCGCGTGCTTGATCACCTCGGCCAGACCGCTCAAAAGCTCGCGCCGGGGAAGGCTTTGCAAGGTGCGCACGTCGATGAGGACTTTTTTCGGCTGGTGGAAGAGCCCGACGTAGTTCTTGGCGCCGGGTAGGTTCACGGCCACCTTGCCGCCCACGCTCGAATCCACCTGGGAGAGCAGCGTGGTGGGCGCCTGGACCACGGGCAGGCCGCGCATGTAGCATCCGGCCGTGAACCCGGCCAGGTCGCCGACCATGCCGCCGCCCAGGGCCAGCACGAAATCCTTGCGCGTATAGCGCAGGTCGCGCAGGCGGCCAAGCAGCCCCTCGAACACGGCCAGCGACTTGCTGGCTTCGCCCGGCGGCACGTCCAGCACGTCGCAGGAGAGCCCTGCATCCTCGGCGCGATCGAGCAGCGCCGGGACGAACAACTCGCGCGTGGTGAAGTCGCAGACCACGGCGCAGCGCCCGCCCGAAACGAGGCCCGAAAGCTCCTTTGCCAGGCGATCCATGAGCCCCGCCTCGACCACAATGTCGTAGGAGGCGTCCACCTCCTTGCGAAGCGAAACCCTGATGCGTCGCATAGGGCTAGTCCTTGGCCCCTTCTTCCTGGTGGCGGATGGATTCCTCGTGGATATACTGATAGACGCGCAGCAAAAACTCCTCGTCCAGTCCCAGATCCTTGCCCTTCCTGATGCGCGTCGTGAGCGTCTCCTTCCAGCGCTTGGGCTGGAACAGGGTCAGCCGCGTCTTGCGCTTGAAGCGGCCGATCTCCGTGGCGATGTCCATGCGCTGCTTGAGCAGGCCGATGAGCGTCGTGTCGAGTTGGTCGATGATGTTGCGAAGCCCCTGGATATAGGCCAGTTCGTCCTCAGACGGGGTCGAGCGCATGGGCATGAGCCCGGCCAGCATCCGGCCGAGTTCGGCTGGCTTGAGCTGCTGTTTGGCGTCGGAGAGTGCCACGTCCGGGTCGATGTGCGACTCGACCATCAATCCGTCGAAAGTCAGATCCAGCGCGGTCTGCGAAACCTCGGGCACGAGCTTGCGCGTGCCCGCGATGTGCGAGGGATCGCAGATGATGGGCAGGCTGGGCACCCGCCGCCTGAGTTCGATGGGAATCTTCCAGTTGGGCTTGTTGCGGAAACGCGACTTCTTGTAGGCCGTGAAGCCCCGGTGGATGGCGACGAGCTTGCTCACTCCCGCCGCGTTCAGCCGCTCCAGGGCCCCGAGCCAGAGCTCGATGTCCGGGTTGATGGGATTCTTGACCATCACCGGGATGTCCACGCCCTTGAGCGCATCGGCGATGGGCTGCACGGAGAAGGGGTTCACCGTGGTCCGCGCGCCGATCCACAGCACGTCGATGCCAGCCTTGAGCGCCTGTTCCACGTGCTGGGTGGTGGCCACTTCCGTGGTCACGGGCAGCCCGGCGGCCCGGCCCGCGTCCTTGAGCCAGTAAAGTCCGGGCTCGCCAACGCCCTCGAAGCAGCCAGGGCGGGTGCGCGGCTTCCAGATGCCCGCGCGCAGCATGTTCACGGGCTGTTTGGCCAGTTCGGCCACGGTGGCGTGCACCTGATCCTCGGTTTCGGCGCTGCACGGCCCTGCAACGACGAGATAGTCGCCGAAGGGAATGCCCCAGTCGCGCAGGCCCTGGGCCTTGATCTTCACTGTCATCAGGATGTCCTCGCGTTCGATGTGCGGCCGTGACGTGAACCGGAGATCGCGGTTTACGAGGCTGCCGGAACGCATGCTAGGCCCTTTCCGGGCGGCCCGCAAGCACGCCCGACCGGTCCGAAACAGACGTCCCGCCCAATGCCTGGCTGTCGGCCGTTTATTGGTAGTTGCGGCGGCAGTACAGCGTGCAGGTCGTCGCGACCTGATTGGCAACTTCCTGGCAGGTCCAGTGGTAGACCTGCTGCGAGTACATTTCCGCTGACGCGTCGCGGCACATTTGCAGACATTCGTCGAGGGTGCCGCTGAAGGCCTCGATGCGGCTGGAATATCCGCGGCAGATCTCCGCCTGGGCAAAGGGGTCGCAGCCGGTGGGGCCGCCGTCGGACCCGTCCCGCAACTGCGTGCCGCCGGTGCGGCCCGCCATGTTGCATTCCCAGCGGAAGTCCGAAAGCGTCATGGGCGGCGGCTTGCCGCAGGCTCCAATCCCGAAGGTCGCAAAACCCACGACCAAGATGATGAAACATATCCGCTTCATATGGTTTCTCCTTTTTCAGGCCACCCCAAAAATCCAAGCTGCCTCGGTGCCGCAAAACGCTCAAACTCTCGCGTAACGTTGCCGCTCGCCGACCCTGAACCTTGCTTGCGCCGCGCATCTGGATTTTTTTGAACGGCCTGTGAAATCGAAAACATCAATGGATCCTTCCTTTTTCGATCCTATACCATCTTTTGATCGAATGTGGAGGGGGACGAGGGACCATTCCCGGCATGCAGGGCAAGAAATTCCTCAGCCAGGGCCTGGGCCTGGGCCGCGTCGCCAAGCGCCATGTCCATAAGCCTCGTCTTCCCCAGAAGAACGCCGAGCAGGCGCAGGGCGCCAAGCGTCTCGGCGGCCGGACGCCGCGAGAACACGGCGTCGATCAGGTCGCCCCTGGTCTTGATCGCAAACCCCTGGCGGGCCAGCACCTCGCGCAGGAATTCCAGGCGCAGCAGACGGCGGTCGAAATCCGCGCCGCCACCCTTGAAGCGGAAAGAGACATAATTGGCCTCGTCGCGCTCTCCGCTCAGGGCGTCCACCACGGCAAAGTGGTAGCCGAAGCGGATCATGGCATGACAGTAGTCGCGCGCCAGCAGCGCGAAACTCGACAGGTTCTTGTCCGAGAGGCTTATAACCCCGCCCGCGACCCGGTCGAAGTGTTCCCAGTCGAGGTGCTTGAGCCCCTCGCTCCAGGTCACGGAGGGATCGGTCAACCCTTCCCACAGAGCGTGCATGGGTGCGGAGAGAAGCGCCTCGGCAGGCACCGAGGCGTCGGCTAGGTCCCAATTCACGCCGCCGTCCAGATCGAGCACGTAGAACGAGAGCGGCAGGCTCGTGGCCAGGGGCCGTGCGCCGCCAAGACCGCGTCCGCCCTCCGAGAGACTGAACATCTCGGCCACGCCCTTTTCGTGGCAAAAGCGCACGATGTCGTGCAGGCTCTCGCAGTTTTCGGGCGAAAAACTCGGGGATTCGGGGTCGAGCAGCGTGAGGCGCGCAAGCGACGGCATGACCGGGGCCAGCCGTTCGCCAAGACGCGTGGGAGGCCTCGCGCGCTCTCGCCGGGCGCGCTCGCGCAGTTCCTCGACCACGCCCTCGTAGACCACGCCCGCGTCCGCATCCACGGTCACCACCCTGCCGGGCGAGAGCGCGCTCATGACGTCTTTCGCGCCCACGAGCACCGGCACTCCGTGCTCACGCGCCACGGAGGCGAAGTGCCCGGCCCGGCTCCCGGCGGGCGAGACCACGGCCGTGAGGCGGCCCATGGCCGAGACGAGGCGGGGCGAAAGCGTACGGCAGACGACCACTGCTCCGGCCGGAATGTCGCGGCCGTCGTCGCCGTGCGAGGGAAAATGGACCCGGCCCACTGCCACGCCGCCAGAGGCGGTCAGCGCGCCCGAAAGGAGCACCGGATTGGCGATGCCGGGGCAGGTCTCGACTCTCGGATCGCAGGGCGCGGCCTCCTCGCGCCGAAACGGCCTCGCCTGAACCACGTAAAGACCGCCCGAAGCATCCAGGCACCATTCGATGTCCTGCGCCACGCCCGCGTCCTTTTCCAGGGCCATGCCCCAGGCGAAGAGGTCGCGCAGATGCGAATCGTCGAGCAAGGCCCCTTCTTCGGGACGCTTTTGTACCGCGCCCGCCTCGCGCTCCAAATGCCAGACCGCGGGATCGGCCGACCCGTCCACGAGCTTCTCGCCCACCCCGGACACGGCGAAGATCGCGAAATGTGGCTCGTTTGGGGGGCCGTCGGCCGTGTAGCACACGCCCGAGACGGCCGGATCGAGCATGCGCAGCACGCAGGCCGCCATGGGAGACTCCTCGTCCGGCACGCCGTTTCGTATCCTGTAGGTCACGGCACGCGGCGAGTACTTGGAGGCATAGACCTCGCGCAGGGCGCGCGCCACTTCGTTCTTCGGCACAAACAGACGCGAATCGTAAAGCCCGGCGTAGGACAGCACGCCGTCCTCGCCCACGGCCGAGGAGCGCACCGCGAACAGCCTGGCCCCGGACTCGGCGAGCCGTTCCACGGCCGACTCGACCTCGGTCGCGACCTCATCGGGCAGTTCCGCCTCGTCAAGGGACTCCTGCATGAGCGCGCACAACTCGTCCAGGCCGTCGGGATCGTCCAGACGCGCTCGGGAGAGCATTTCCTCCACGGGGCCGGTCAGGCCGCCGCGTTCGAGGAACAGTTCGAAGGCCGCCGTGGTTACGGCAAAGCCTTCGGGCACGGGGATGGAAAGGGATGCGATCCGGCCGAGTCCGGCGGCCTTGCCGCCGCAAAGCTCCGGCCGCCCGGCCGCCTCGGCCATGGAAAGGATGTAGGGCGGCCCCAAGGGACTTCTAAGCGATGCGAAGACGGACGCGACCTCGGCCTCGATGGCGTCGAGACGTTCGCGCAGCGCCTCGTAGACCCCGGGCCGCATCTCGCACAGGGCATCCACAAGTCCGTGCACGGACCAGGAAAAAGCGCGCTGCAAGGCCGCGACCCTGGTCCAGTCGGCCGCGATCTGACCGTGATGGATCTCCTCGATCTCGGTCATGCTCTCCAGGGCGCGCTTGTCGTGGGCCAACAGGCGTCGAAAGGCCTCGTAACGACGCCTGAGCGACGCCTCGGGCGTGAACAGGCGCTCGGCCCAGATGCGCAGGAAGCGGGCTAGCTGCATGGCGCTCCCTCATGGCCCGGCCGACCCGGAAAAGGCTCCCCCCTTCAACCGGGCATTGCCGAACAGCCGGCAGATAAACGGATCAAAAGACCGTGCGACCCTAAAGACGCGCAGAACGTTCCCCGAAGGCCGATCAGCGGCTTCCTTCCTCCAAGGCGATGGCCACTTTTTCTTCAAGCTCGTCCTTGTCGATGGGCTTGACGCAGTACTCGAAGGCTCCGAGCTTCTGGGCCTCGCGCGCCGTCTCCAGAGTGGGATAGCCGGTGAGCATGATGACCCGTGTGCCCGGGGAGCGGCGCTTGAGCTCGTCGAGCACCTCCACCCCGCTCATCTTCTTCAGCTTGATGTCGAGGATGGCGATGTCCACATGATTCTTCTCCACGTAGGCCAAGGCTTTCTCCTCCTCGGTGAATGCCTCCACCTCGTGACCCTTGCGCGTCAGGATGCGCTTGATCATCACTCCGGCATCCAGCACGTCGTCCAGCACTATGATCCTGGCCATGCGTCCTCCTCGCTATGATCCGCTGGCCCGAGCCAAGCGTTCCTTTCAATCTAGCCGCAATCCCGCTCTTTTGCCAGCCTCGCCGTTTCGGCCTGCCGACTTTCCAGGCAGGGCTCGTGAAAGTTGAAAAGCCTTTCCCATCCGGCCCGTTTGCAGGTAGGATATATAAAACTCCGTCATCATCCGCCGCGCGCGGCCCAACAAAGGAGCATCCCATGACCGACATCGCCTCGCTGCTCGGCGCTGAAGCCGAAAGCCTGCTCACCCACCGCTGCACCACCTTCCCCAAGGAGAACCTGCATCTGCCCGGCCCGGACTTCGTGGACCGCGTCTGGGCGCTCTCCGACCGCTCGCCGGGCGTCCTGCGCAGCCTGCAGAGCCTCTTCGACCACGGCCGCCTGCGCGGCACGGGCTACCTCTCCATCCTGCCCGTGGACCAGGGCATCGAGCATTCGGCCGCGGCCTCCTTCGCTCCGGAGCCCGCCTATTTCGACCCCGAGAACATCGTCAAGCTGGCCATCGAGGGCGGCTGCAACGCCGTGGCCTCGACCCTGGGCGTACTCGCCTGCGTGGCCAGAAAATACGCCCACAAGATCCCCTTCATCCTGAAGCTCAACCACAACGAAACCATGACACTGCCCGCCAAGCACGACCAAATTCCCTTCGCCAGCGTCCGCCAAGCCTTCGACATGGGCGCGGTGGCCGTGGGCGCGACGGTCTACTTCGGCGCGCCCGAATCGAACCGCCAGTTGCAGGAGGTCGCCGAAGCCTTCCAGGAGGCCCACGAGCTGGGCATGGCCACCATTCTGTGGGCCTACACACGCAACAACGCCTTCAAGAAGGACGGCGTTGACTACCACACCGCCGCCGATCTCACGGGCCAGGCCAACCACCTCGCCAGCACCATCCACGCGGACATCGTCAAGCAGAAGGCCCCCACGGTGAACGGCGGCTACAAGAACATCGGCTTTTCTTTCGCCTATACCAACGACCGCGTGTACGGCGAGTTGTGCACCGACCACCCCGTGGACATGACCCGCTACCAAGTGGCCAACTGCTACATGGGCCGCTGCGGACTCATCAACTCCGGCGGCGGATCGGGCGCGAACGACTTCGCCGAGGCCGTGCGCACGGCGGTCATCAACAAGCGCGCGGGCGGCATGGGACTCATCTCGGGCCGCAAGGCCTTCCAGCGGCCCATGGCCGAGGGCGCGAAGCTGCTGCACGCCATCCAGGATGTCTATC
This sequence comes from Alkalidesulfovibrio alkalitolerans DSM 16529, assembly GCF_000422245.1. Lineage (NCBI taxonomy): Bacteria > Pseudomonadati > Thermodesulfobacteriota > Desulfovibrionia > Desulfovibrionales > Desulfovibrionaceae > Alkalidesulfovibrio > Alkalidesulfovibrio alkalitolerans. The sequence goes on along the minus strand of NZ_ATHI01000026.1, from coordinate 255,400 downwards.
TGGACTCTTCCGTGACCATCGCCTAAAGCGTCATAACAGACCATGCGGGGCGGAAAATCCCTTTCCGTCCCGCTCGTCCTGACCAGGAAACCGCATGCCGCCGAGTCCCGAACGCGTCTTGCGCTCCGCGCGCCGCCCGCGCGCGACCAGACCCCGCCGCCACGGAGCAGCCACGTGAACGAGCGCGCGCCCTCAATCAAGCAGGCCGTGCTCCTGCCGGTGGCGCTATGCATCCTCGCGCTCATCGGGCTGGCCACGGCCGGATTCTGGCGGCTGATGGTGTCGCAGTCCGAGCACGAAGCGCTCGCCATGGGAGCGCGCCTCGAACGCGAGATCATCCGAAGCATTGAGCACGACGCCGCACTCTTCTCGGGCTTCATGGATTTCCTGGCCAGCGATCCGCCACTCATCGCGGCGCTGGCCACCCGCGACCGCGTACGACTGGCCTCGCTCGCGGGTCCGGCCTACGAGCGGCTGAACAGCCGCTTCCGCGTGACGCATCTGTATTTCATCGACGCGCAGGGCACGGCGCTCTTGCGGATGCACTCTCCTTCGCTCTTCGGCGACCGCATCGACCGCAAGACCCTACGCGACGCCCGCGCCACGGAAAAGGAGGCGCACGGCTTGGAGCTTGGGCCGCTTGGCTCGTTCAGTCTGCGCGTGGTCCGCCCCGTGTCGCTCGACGGCCATGTGATCGGGTTCATCGAGATCAGCGAGGACATCGAGCACATCCTTCCCGCCCTGGCCAGGCTGTTGGACGTGGAACTCGTGCTGACCCTGGACAAGCGCCACCTGGACCGCGACTCGTGGCTGCAAGGCAAGGGCGCGCAGATCGGCAGCGACTGGGACCGCCTGCCCGGCGCGGTCGTGGTCCAATCGACCTTGCCCGCCTTCCCCGACGACCTTGCCCGCCGCCTTGATCCGTCCACGAACGAAGGGCTGACCACAACCCTGAACGGAAATTTAGGCGCAAACAGTCCCTTCGTGATCGAAACCGGCGAGCGCCGCTACCTGGCCGTGACCATGCCGGTAAAGGATGACTGGGGCGAGCCCGTGGCCCGACTGGCCATGCTCCGCGACACGAGCGCGCGGTTTGCGGCCATGCAGGGTTTTTTGGTCTCGCTCGGCCTTTCCGGCCTCGTCATCGCCTTGTTCCTCATGCTCTTCATCAACGCGCGCATCGGCCGCGTCGAGGGCGACCTCGAAAAGGCGCTGGACAGCCTGCGCAGCGAGGTGGAGAAACACGACAGAGCGCGCTCCGAATTGGCCGTGGCCACGCAGCGAGCGCTTGCGGCCAGCCGGGCCAAGTCGGAATTCCTGGCGACCATGAGCCATGAGATCAAGACTCCCCTGAACGGCATCATCGGCTTCACGGAAATGACGCTCGAAAGCGACCTCGATCCGGAGCAGGCCCAGAACCTAAAATACGTGCTCTCCTCGGGCCGCTCGCTGCTGGCCGTGGTCAACGACGTGCTGGAACTGTCCGGCATCGATGCCGGACGCATGGAGATATCCACATCGCCGTTCGCGCTCGAACCGCTCGTGGCAGGGGTCCGGGAACTCTTCGCGCCGGAGGCCTCGCGCAAGGGGCTTGGGATCGAAGCCGGGGTGGACGAAGGGCTGCCCCAGGTGTTCCTGGGCGATCCGGGCCGCATCCGCCAGGTGCTGGTGAATCTCGTGGGCAACGCGGTCAAGTTCACGGATCAAGGCGGCGTGCGGCTGCGCGTGCAGGGCCACGCCGATAAGGACGGCCGAACGCGCCTGTCCTTCGCCGTCTCCGATACTGGGCCGGGCATTGCGCCGGACGATCTGGAACGCATCTTCGAGCCCTTCACCCAGCTTGAGGAGACGCGCACGCGACAGCACTCCGGCATGGGCCTTGGACTCGCCCTGGCGCGCCGTCTGGCCCAGGCCATGGATGGCGAGGTGCATGCCGAAAGCGTCCCCGGACGCGGCTCGACCTTCACCTTGTCGCTGGCCCTGCCTCCGGCCGATGAAGGCGAGGACGTCCCTGTTCCTTCCGCGCCCGCGCGGCCGCGCGTGCTGGCGGCCGAGGACAACCCGGTCAATCGCCATCTGGTCAAGCGTATTCTGGAAAAGCTGGGATACGAGGCCGTGCTCGCCGCAGACGGCCAGGAAGCGCAGGAGATGTTGCGCGAGGGCGGCTTCGCGGCCGCGATCCTCGACCTCTCCATGCCCAGGCAAAGCGGCGTCGATGTCGCAAGGGCCGTGCGCGCGGGACTGGCCGGGCCAAGCGACCTGCCGCTGCTGGCCGTGTCCGCGCACATAGAAACCTGGGAACAGGACGAAGCCCTGGCGGCGGGCTTTTCCGCCTTTCTGCAAAAGCCCTTCTCGCAGGACTCCCTGGCAAGCGCCCTTTCAGGAATTCTCGCCGCCTCCCGCGAGGGTTGAGGCCGAAAAGCCCGCTACTGCCGCTCGTCGAGCACCCGGCGCGACTTGGCGAAGGTCCGGGGCAACTCGCCGTGGTCCACGATGCGGATCTGGGCCGAGACGAGCAGGGACTTGTGCATGACTTGGCCCACGGCCTTGGCCAGCGCCTCGTCCCCGCCGCCGGTCGCGCCCTCGGCGCGCTCCACGGTCACGGCCATGTAGTCCTTGCCGTCCACGCGGGTGAGCACAATCTGGTATTCGCTGGAAAGCTCGGGGAAGCGCCCCAGCACCTCGGCCACCTGGCCGGGGTAGATGTTCACGCCGCGCACGATGACCATGTCGTCGGAGCGGCCGAGGATCTTGTCGTGACGCGGCAGCCTGACTCCGCAGGCGCACTCGCCCTCGATAAGGCGCGTGAGGTCGCGCGTGCGGTAGCGGATCAGGGGCGCGGCTTCCTTGGAGAGCGTGGTCACGACCATCTCGCCGATCTCGCCCGGAGCCACGGGGCGAAGCGTCTCGGGGTCGAGCACTTCGAGGATGTAGCAATCGGCCCAGTAGTGGATGCCGTCGTGGGCCGGGCACTCCAGGCCCGTGCCCGGACCGTAGAGTTCGGTCATGCCCACGATGTCGAAGGAGTCTTCAAGGCCCAAAAGCGCCTCGAAGCGCTCGCGCATCTTCGGGGTGTGGGGTTCGGCCCCGAAGATGCCACGCTTGAGCTTCAGGCGCGAAGACAGGCCGCGCTTCTCGACCTCCTCGGCCATGAGCAGGGCCATGGAGGCCGTGGAGCACAGCGTGGTGGCCCCAAGGTCGGTCAGGATCTGGACCTGGATGTCGAGCATGCCCGGCCCCACGGGCAGGGCCATGGCTCCAAGCCGCTCGCAGCCGAGCTGAAAGCCCACCCCGGCCGTCCACAGCCCGTAGCCCACGCAGATCTGCACGCGATCGAGCGGAGTGCAGCCCGCAAGCTCGTAGCAGCGGGCCATCATGTCCATCCAGGTGTTCACGTCGTTCTGGGTGTAGGCCAACACCTTCCTCTTGCCCGTGGTGCCCGACGAGGCGTGGATGCGCACCACCTGTTCCTCGGGCACGGAGAGCAGCGGCAGCGGGTAGCCCTCGCGCAGATCCTCCACGCTCGTGAAGGGCAGCCGCGATAGGTCGTCGAGGGAGGTCACGTCGCCGGGGCGAAGCCCCACCTCGCGAAACGTCCGCTGGTAGTGCGGCGAACCCGCGAAGGCGTGCTCCACGGTCCACTTGAGGCCCTGAAGCTGGCGCGCGGCGATCTCGTCCGCGGAAAGGTCGGGAAGGAAGCGGTGGCCCATGATCTCTCCTTATTTCAGAAACGGCCTGAGAAATTCGGCCGCGCCGCCTCCCTGGCCCACGTGCGTGACCAGGGCGCTGCCCACGACCACGGCGTCGGCCTCTCCGGCGGCCCTGGCCTGCTCCGGGGTGCGGATGCCAAAACCAAGCGCCACGGGCACGGAAAAGCTCCTGCGCGCCAGGGCCAAGCCCTCGCGCACCTCGCCCGGCAGGCTCTCGCGCGCGCCCGTAGTGCCGAGCACCGAGACGAAATAGGCGAAGCCCGAGGCATTTGCGGCATACAGCGCCATGCGTTCGGCGGATGTGTTTAGCCCGACCAGGGGGATCAGGTCCAGCCCCTCGGCGCAAAGGATTTCGCGCACCTCGTCCGCCTCCTCATAGGGCAGGTCGGGCACAATGAGCCCGTTCACCCCGGCCTTTGCCGCGTCGCGCGCAAGCCGCTGCCAGCCGTACTGCATGAAGGGGTTGACGTAGCCCATGAGCACGAGCCCGGCCGAAAGCCGCCCCTTGCGCGCCGCAAGACCCTCGATGATCTCGGCCAGGGTCACGCCGCTGGCCAGACAGACGTTGACCGCCTCCTCGATGACCGGGCCATCGGCCACTGGATCGGAAAAGGGCACGCCGATCTCGATGACGTCGGCCCCGGCCGCGTCCATGGCCTCGATCTCGGCCCAGAACCGCTCACGGTCGGGCCAGCCGCAGGGAAGATAGGGGATCACGGCCTTGCGGTCCTGTTCGTTGGCCGCGCGGATGCGCTGTTCGAGCACGGATGCCATCTATTTGCCCTCCTTGGAGAAAATCTCCTCGACGATGCCGAGGTCCTTGTCGCCCCGACCCGAAAGGCAGACCAGCACGTGCCCACCCTTGGGCAGGCGGTCCGCGTTGTCCAGCACCCAGGCCACGGCGTGCGAGGATTCGAGCGCCGGGATGATGCCCTCGCGGCGGCACAGGGCCTTGAAGGCCCTAAGCGCCTGGGCGTCGTTCACGCAGTGGTATTCCGCGCGGCCCAAGGCCTGAAGATGCGCGTGCTCCGGCCCCACGCCCGGATAATCCAGGCCCGGCGCGACCGAGTGCGAGGGCTCGATCTGGCCGTCCGGGGTTTGCAGGAGCATGGTGCGCGTGCCCTGGAACACGCCCAACGAGCCCGTGCTCAGGGTCGCGGAATGATGGCAGCCCGGCTCGCCCGTACCCGCCGCCTCCACGCCGATCAGGCGCACCGAGGTCTTGGGCACGAAGGCATGGAACATGCCCATGGCGTTGGAGCCGCCGCCCACGCAGGCCACCACCGCGTCGGGCAGCGCGCCAAGCCCCCTGGACGCGAACTGCTCCAGGGCCTCCTGGCCGATCACGGCCTGAAAGTCGCGCACGAGCTTGGGGAAGGGATGCGGCCCCACCACCGAGCCGATGCAGTAATGGGTGTCGGCCTGGTTGGCGATCCAATCCTTGAGGGCCAGGTTGATGGCGTCCTTGAGCGTCTTGGTGCCCGAGTGCGCGGCCACCACGCGCGCGCCCAGAAGCTCCATGCGGCGCACGTTGTGCGCTTGGCGCTCCACGTCCACCGCGCCCATGTAGACCACGCACTCCAGGCCGAGCATGGCCGCGGCCGTGGCCGTGGCCACGCCGTGCTGGCCCGCCCCGGTCTCGGCGATGATGCGCGGCTTGCCCATCATCTTGGTCAGCAGGGCTTGGCCGATGGTGTTGTTGATCTTGTGCGCGCCGGTGTGGTTCAGATCCTCGCGCTTGAGCCACAGATTGAGCCCCAGGTCGGCCGAAAGATTCGGGCAGCGATACAGCGACGAAGGGCGGCCCACGTAGTCGCGCAGGATCATGGTGAACTGGTCCTGAAATTCCCGTGACGGCACGATGCGCTCGACCGCCTGGGTAAGCTCCAGGATGGGCGGCATGAGCAGCTCGGGCACGTAGCGGCCGCCGAAGTCGCCGTAATAGCCCCTCTCGCTTGGTATGTGCGCGGATTGCATGATGTTTCCTTCTCAGTTTTTCAGGAGCGCGAAGGCCGCGCCCAGTTTTTCCGGATCTTTGACGCCCGGCGCGGACTCCACGCCGGAATTGAGGTCCACCCCGGCGATGCCGGGCAGGGCCAGGGCGATGGCGAGATTTTGCGGACCAAGCCCGCCCGCCACGAACACCGGGCAAGGGCTTTCGAGGCCCGCGAGCAGGCCGGGGTCGAAGGCTTGGCCGTGGCCGCCGCCCGAAGTTCCCGCGTCGAGCAGGAAAAAGGCGGCCGCGTCGGCATAGGCCCGCATCTCGTCCGCGAGCGCTTGGCCTGGAAGGCCGTCGGCCTCGTACGCGGCATAACGGGCGGGCCAAAAGACCCGGATGACGCGCGGCGCGCCCACGCGGGCGCAAAAAACCCGGTCCTGGTCGCCGTGCAACTGGGCCAGGTCCAGGCGGGCCGCGTCCATGATGGCGCGCACCTCGTCCGCGTCCTGGTCCACGAAGACGCCCACCTTGCGCGCCGAAGTCTTCGGCAGCGCGGCCACAAAGGCCGGGTCCACGTTGCGCGGGCTCTTCTTGTGGAAGATGAAGCCGAGCAGGTCCGCGCCGAGTTCGTCCGCGCGGCGAACGTCCTCCTCGCGCGTCAGGCCGCAGACCTTGACCAGGAGCCGTTTCACGCCGCGCCTCGGGCGAGCGCGGCCAGGGCCGCGCCGGGATCGCGCGCGGCCATCAGGCTCGTGCCCACGAGAATCGCGCCGTAGCCCGCGCGGCGCATGCGGGCCGCGTCGGCCGGGCCGGTGATGCCGCTGGCCGCGATCCACACTTCGTTCCCGCGCGGGCCGCCCGCAGCCTCCATGAGGCGTTCGGCATTGCCCAGGTCCGTGGTCAGGGTGTCCAGATCGCGGTTGTTGACCTGAATGAGCAAGGCCCCGGCCTCGCGCGCCATGGCAAGATCGGCCGTATCGAAGATCTCAACCACGGATTCGAGCCCAGCCGCTCCGGCCAGGGCCATGAGCCGGGCCAGGGCAGCCGCGTCGGGCAGCATGCGCGCGATGAGCAGCAGGGCCGAGGCGGGCGTGGCCGCCGTCTCCCTGATCTGCACCTCGTCGAAGAGGAAGTCCTTGCGCAGCATGGGCAGCCCCACGGGGCGGCACTGGGTGAGAAAGGCCGGATCGCCCTTGAAGTGGTCGCGCTCGGTGAGGATGGACAGCGCCGCGGCCCCGGCCTTGGCGTAAGCCTGACAGGCGTCCAGCGCCGGGATGCCGAGGTTGATGTCGCCCTTGCTCGGCGAGGCGCGCTTGTATTCTCCGATGACCGCGAGCGGCCCCTTGGCGCGCAGCGCATCCGAAAACGACGGACGACCGCCCAGATAGAAACCGGGAAGCTGGCCGCGCTTCTCGCGCTCGCGCAGGGCCTCGATCTCGGGGAGCTTGGCGGCCCGAAAACGCTCCAAGATGCCGGAAGCCATCAGCAGCCCCCCGGATGTTTGCCCTTGCCGCCGAAGGGGTCCATGAATCCGGCCAGGGGATCGAGTTCCGCGCCGTCGCTCGCGGCCGGGGCGAAGAGCGTCGCGGCCGCGCCGTCGAAGACCGCGCCGCGCGCCTGCATGGCCGCGGACTGCATGTCCCCTGCCTCGCCCAGCACGTAGAGCGCCACGGCCAGGTTCAGCATGACCATGTGCTGCATGATGATGTGGCCCTTGCCCGCGAGCAGTTCGCGCATGGCCAAAAGCGCCTCGTCCCGGCCCGCCACGGCCACGTCCTTGGGCCTGCCGCCGCCAAGGCCGAGCGCCTCGGGGTCGATGACGCCCTCGGCCACGCGGCCGCCCTCGATCCAAAGCACGCGCGAAGGGCCAAACGGCGTGACCTCGTCGAAGCCTTCGGCCCCGTGCACCACGGCCGCGCGCTCAACGCCCGAGCGGGCCAGAACCTCGGCCACCACGGGCATCAGGTTCGGCTCGGCCACGCCCACGATCTGGTGCGTGGGCCTGGCGGGGTTGAGCAGCGGCCCCATGACGTTGAACAGGGTGCGAAGCCCCAGGTCGCGGCGCACCGGGCCGACGTTCTTGAAGGCCGGGTGGTAGGCGGGCGCGAAAAGGAAGGCGAAGCCCGTGCGGGCAAGCTCGGCGGCCACGTCCTCGGGCGGCAGGTCCAGGGGCAGGCCCAGGGCCTCCAGCACATCCGCGCTGCCGCACGACGAGGAGACCGAGCGGTTGCCGTGTTTGACCACCTTGTGGCCCATGGCCGCCAGGATCAATGCCACGGCCGTGGAGCAGTTGAAGGAGCAGCGGTTGTCGCCGCCCGTGCCGCAGGTGTCGATGCGCGGCCCGAAGAGGCCGGGCACGGGCCTAGCCGCGCGCAGGCAGACGTTCACCCCGGCGGCCAGTTCGTCGGCCGTCTCGCCCTTGGCGCGAAGCCCCATCAGGAACGCCCCGGCCTGGGCTGGCGTCATCTCGCCGGAAAGGAGCAGGGAGAAGGCTTCCTCGGCCTGCCCAGGGGTCAAATGCTCGCGCCGGGCGAGCGATTCCAATATCTCGCGCATGTATCGTCTCCTTTCAGGACAGGAGGGCCTTGGGGAAGTTCGCCAAGAGCCGCATGCCGTCCGGGGTGAGAATGGATTCGGGATGAAACTGCACCCCGGCCCAGGGGCGGTCCTTGTAGCGAAGCCCCATGACCTCGCCCTGGTCCGTGGTCCTGGCCGTGACTTGCAGCAGGTCGCTTCGCTCGGCCGGGACCAGGAGCGAATGGTAGCGGCAGACCTCCATGGGCTCGGGCAGGCCCGTGAAGAGCCCCGTACCGTCGTGGCCGACCTCGGAGGTCTTGCCGTGCATGATGCGCTCGGCAACGAAGACCGGCGCGCCCGCGAAGTGGCCCAGGATCTGGTGTCCCAGGCACACGCCGAGCACGGGCGTGGTCTTGGGCAGCCGTTCGAGGAATTGCAGGCACAGTCCCGCGTTCTCGGGCCGCGAGGGACCGGGCGAGATGCAGACCATCTCCAGGTCAGGCGAGGCCGCCAGATCGAGGAGTTCGGGACGGTCGTTGCGCACCACCACGGGATCGCGGCCGAGCATCTGGAAGGCCTGCACGAGGTTGAAGGTGAAGGAGTCGAAGTTGTCAATCAGCAAAAACATCGCCCGTCCCTCCGCCTTCGAGAATCTTGCGCACCGCGCGCAGCTTGTTGTTCACCTCGTCCCATTCCTTTTCCGGCACCGAGTCGTGCACGATGCCCGCCCCGGCCTGCCAGGAGACCGTGCCGTTTCGCACCCACAGGGTGCGGATGAGGATGCCGGTGTCGAGGTCCACGCGCCCCTCGTCCAGGCCGAGCCAGCCCACGGCCCCGCCGTAAGGGCCGCGCGGCAGGTTCTCCAGGTCGGCGATGATCTCCATGGCCCGCACCTTGGGCGCGCCCGAAAGCGTCCCGGCCGGGAAGGTCGAGGCCAAAACGTCCAGCGCGTCCACGTCCTTTCGCGCCGTGGCCTCCACGTAGGAGGTCAGGTGCATGACGTGGGAGAAGCGCTCCACGTTCATGAACTGCTCCACGCGCACCGTGCCCGGCGCGGCGATGCGGCCCAGGTCGTTGCGCCCCAGGTCCACGAGCATGACGTGCTCGGCGCGCTCCTTGGGATCGGCCAGCAGGTCCAGGGCCAGCGCTTCGTCCTCGGCCGGGGTCTCGCCGCGCGGCCGGGTGCCCGCGATGGGCCGCGTCTCCAGGAGGCCGCCCTGGCACTTGACCAGCAACTCGGGCGATGAGCCCGCCAGGGTGATCTCGGGCAGGCGCATGTAGAACATGTAGGGCGAGGGGTTCACCTGCCTGAGCCTGCGGTACAAGGTGAAGGGATCGCCCGAGAAGGGGGCCTCGAAGCGGTTGGCCACGACCACCTGGATGCACTCGCCCTGGCGGATCATCTCCTTGGCCGCGCGCACGTTGTCCATGAAGCGCTCGGGGCCGGGCCGCATGGCGATCTCGCCCACCACCGGGGCCTTGGCGGGCCGCGTGACGCGCGCCTGATCGAAGGCCGGGGGGGCGGCTTCGTCGGCCTCCCAGGTCAGGTGGCAGCAGCGGTGGTGCAGGTGGTCGTAGAGCACCACATGGCCGGGCAGGACCATCACCCCCTCGGCCTGTTCGGGCGGAACCAGGGGGGCGATCTTCTCCTCGAAGAGCCCGGCCATGCCGTAGCCGAAATAGCCGATCAGGGAACGGGTGATGGGCGGAAGGTCCAATGCCTCGTCGGGCGGCTCGATGACGATGCCCTGCATGGCGCGGCGCAGGCCGTCGAGATAGTTCTCGCCGTGCAGGCGGTTGCAGGCGGCCACGCGGGTGTCGCCCGCGAGCACCTCCATGCGGCCTTCCTTGCAGGAGAGGATGAGCCTGAAGTCCCAGGCGATGAGGGAGTGGCGGCCCAGCCGCCCGTCCACCTCGGCGCTCTCCAGGAGAATGCCGGGGCCCTCGCCCACCAGCCCGAGATAGAGGCTGATGGGCGTCTGGATGTCCGCGGGCAGGAACCTGGCCCGCTGCTTAAGCCTGATTGGTCGCATGATCCGCTCCTGACGTGGTTTCCTGGCGGCGGGCTTCATCGCTCCACCACCAGCGGGCGCGCTCGACCAGGAGATCGACATCGCCACCCGCCGCCACGTTCAAGTGGGAACGGAAGATGCGGACAGCCTCCTGGCTGGCCGGGTTGGATTCGAACATTGCCTCGAACATGGGCGCGTCGCGCAGGCACATCTTGCGCGCGGCCTCAAGACGGCGGCGAAAGCTCGGGGTGACGAACTTGAGCACGCCTTCATGGCTGGCCACCGTGGCCAGATAGGCCACCGTGGTCACGAAATTGAGCCCCTGCACCAGCGATTGCCCCTGGTCGTGCTCGCGGGCGCTGACCGTGAAGGAGATGAAGCCAAGCCGCTCCATGAAGGCCGAGACCTCGGCCAGGGCTTCGTCGCCTCGGCCGGGGCACACGGCCACGCGCCTGTCCTCGGGCGCGGGCAGCACGCCGCCGAAAAGCGGGTGCGTGCCCACCACCGGGCCCTCGTGGACCGCGAGCATCTGACGCAGCGGCGTGGCCTTCACGGAACAGACGTCGCACAGGATCTGGGTCTTCGTGAGCAGCGGCGCGAGAATGCCGAGCACCGGCCCCATGGCGTCGATGGGCACGCACAAAAGCACCATGTCCGCGCCCGCCAGGGCCTCGCGCGCCGCCTTCTCCACAAGCGGCTTGTCCAGGGTCCGCACCTCGCACCCGGCGGCCTTGGCGCGCGAGACGAACATCGCGCCCATCTCGCCGCGCGCCCCGACCACGGCCAACGTCCTGATCTCGCGGCTCACGCGCCCCTCCCGGCCATGACCCTGGCCCACTCGGCGAAGAAGCCGGGGAAGGACTTGGACACGCAGCCCGGATCGTCCAGGCGGACCTCGATGCCCGCAAGCCCGTAAAGGCTCGCGCTCATGGCCATGCGGTGGTCGCCGAAGGTGGCGAAGTCGATGCCGCCCGTCCTGAATGCGCCGCGCGCGACGCGGATGCCGTCCGCGAAGACTTCGGCAGTGGCCCCGGCGCGGCGCAGGTTCTCGGCCGCCGCTTCGAGCCTGTCGGACTCCTTGATGCGCAGGTGGGCCACGTTCCTGATCACGGTCTCGCCTTCGGCGAAAGCGGCCAGGGCCGCGACCGTGGGCACGAGGTCCGGGCAGCGGCCCATGTCCACCTCGATGCCGCGAAGCCCGGCCGGAGCGATGGTCACATGGTCCTCGCCGCGCGCGATGTCCGCGCCGAAGGCGGCCAGGATGTCCAGCATGGCCCGGTCGCCCTGGGCCGAGTCGGGCCGAATGCCGCGCACCGTGACCGGCGCGGGGCCGATGGCCCCTGCGGCCAGGAAGTAGGAGGCGCTGGACCAGTCGCCCTCCACGGAGTAGGCGCGCGGCGTGTAGGACGAGGGCTCCACGGCCAGCCTCAGTTCGCCGGGCCTGGCCTCGGCCACCTCGCGCCAGGCGATGGGCGCGAAGGTTTCGCCCCGGCGCGCCAGGACCTGGAAGCGGCAGCCGAAATCCTCCATGACCTGCAAGGTCAAGGAGACGTAGGGCCAGGAGACGACCTTTTGCCCCGCGATCTCCAGGACCACGGCGCGCTCGGCCAACGGCGCGGCCAGAAGCAGCCCGGAGAGGTACTGGCTCGACTCGTCGAGCGAGACCTGGGCCAGCCCGCCCCGCAGGCCGTCGGTGAGCACGCGCAGCGGCGGAAAGCCGGGCTTCTCCAGCCACTGCACCTCCGCGCCCAGGCTGTGCAGGGCCGTGGCCAGCGAGCCGATGGGCCGCTCGTGCATGCGCGGCGCGCCGCGCACCTCGAAGACGCCGTGCCCGGCCGCGGCCACGGCGGTCAGCAGGCGGCAGGTAGTGCCGGACTCGTGCACGTCCAGGACCACGGGCGCGTCGCCGCCGCGCAGGGGGCCGCCGCACAGCCCGCCCGGACGGCCCACGACCTCGAAGTCGCCGCCGTCGAGTTCGGCGATGCGCACCCCGCCCGCCTCCAGGCAGGCCCGGGTCACGGAGAGGTCCACGCTGCGCAGGACGTTGGCGATGCGACTCACGCCGTTGGCCAGGCCCGCGGCGATGAGCGCGCGATGGGAAAGAGACTTGGACGGCGGTGCGGTGATGGTCACGGCGTTCATGCGTCCTCCGGTGCGGCGGCCGAATCCGGCTTGGTGTCCAAAAGCGGCCCCCTGGGGTATGCGCCGAGCACTTTGAGGCTCGCGCAGGCGTCTGCCAGCCCGGCCAGCGCGGCGGCGTTGTCCTCGCGGCCCAGATCGCATTCGAGGTCCGCGAAGAAGGCGTATCTCCACTTCTCGCCCTTGACCGGCCGCGATTCGAGCTTGGAGAGGTTGACGTCCTGCGCGGCCAGGACGTCCAGGACTCCGGCCAGCGCGCCGGGCTTGTCGGGCGTGGTGAAGATGATCGATGTCTTGGCGTTTTCCGGCCCCGGCTTGTTGGCCGCGCGAGAGATCACGAAAAAGCGCGTCCAGTTGTCGGGATAGTCCTCGATGGGCGCGGCCAGCACGTTCAGCCCGGTCATGGCCGCAAGGCGCGGATGGCCGATGGCCGCGCTGCCCTGGCCCCGTCCGGCCGCCACCTTGCGCGCGGCCGCGGCCGTGCTCTCCACGGGCAAAAGCTCGGCTCCGGGCAGGTTGGCGCGCAACCAGCCGCCGCACTGCTCCAGCGGCTGCGGATGCGAGAGCACGCGGCGCACGTCGGAGAGTTCGCCGCCCTTGGCCATCAGGCAATGGCTGATGCGCGCGAAGAGCTCGGCCTGCACGTGGACGCCGTATTTCATGAGGCAGTCCAGGCTCTGGCCCACGGCCCCTTGCAGCGAATTCTCGATGGGGATGACGCCCAGGTCGGCCTCGCCCGAGGCCACGGAGGCGAAGACGCCCTCGATGTGCGGACGCGGCGTGTACTCCGAGGACGCGCCGAGATAGCTGAGCCCAGCGAAATGCGAGAACGTGCCCTCGGGCCCGAGATAGACCACGGAAATGGTGCGCTGCAGGCTGCGCGAGGAGGAGATGATCTCGCGGTAGATGGCCCGAAGGTGTTCGTCGGGCAGCGGCCCCTGGTTCATGCGGCCGAGCTTTTCGAGCAACTTCTCCTCGCGGCCGGGCTTGAAGACCTGCCCCGAGCCGCCCGCCTTGATGCGCCCCACGCGGCGCGAGACGCGCGCGCGGCGGTTCAAGAGTTCGAGGATATCCTCGTCGATGGCGTCGATCTCGCGCCGCACGGCCGAAAGCACGGTCTCGTCCGCGATGCGGCCCTCGCCGCGCGTCTCGTCGCGGCCTTTCTCGGCCCGCGCCTCGGGTTTCACGTCATCGGGGTTCATGCTTCCACGATCTCCTCGTCAACGGCCATGCCGAAATGGCGTCCGGCCTTGTCCAGGCGCACGAGCACCTCGTCGCCTTCCTTGATCTCCACCACGCTCACGGGCGAGCCGTCGGGCCGCACCAGGCGGATGGTCTCCGCGTTCTGCAAAAAGACGCCGCCGCGCCTGCCGTCCACCTCGGCCTCGAAGGCCAGCATGGGCCGGATCTCGACCTTGGCGCGGCCGACCACGGCCGTGCGCGTGGAGCCGTCGGCAGAGGCCACGAGCACCTCGTCGCCGCCGCGCAGTTCCTCCAGATAGCGGGTCCGGCCGTCGGCCATGAAGACGTAGGCATGCACGGCCCCAGCATTGACCCTGAAGGGCCGCGCGGCCACGTAGGGGTTGGATTCGGTCTCGGCGTGCACGAGGAAGGTGAAGCCCGATGAGTTGCCCGTGAGCAGCCCCTGCCCGCGCGCCAGCACCGAGAGGGTGTCCACGCAGACGCGATGCCCCAGGCCGACGTTTCGCACGGCCACGACCCGTGCGGGCACGAGATCCACCGCGCCGCGCGAGAGCTTCAGCTCGGCCACGATGCGCGAGAGCTCGCCCGCGCCCTCGGGCGTGACCACCACTTGCGCGACGCCGCGTTCGAGCACCCCGGCCGCGAGCCGCGCCTCGTCGAGGCTGCGGGCCTCGGCGGCCAGCGCGCCGCTGCCGGGGTTTCCGGCCACGGCCAGCAGGTTCTCCATGGGGATGATCTCCCAGGGAGCCTCGATGAGCACGGCTCGCCCCTGCGAAAGGGCGCTCGCGGCGCGCTCCTCGTCGGACTTGTCCTCGATGCGCACGACCTCGTAATCGGCGGGCGTAAGCACGCTCACCCGGCCCAGGGCGCGCACGTCGTCGGCCCGCTCGGGCTCGCAGAGCACGGCGTCCACGCCGCTCTCAAGGGCCGTGGTCACGTCATCCTTGGCGAAAGGAACGGCCCGAAAGATCACGCGGCGCATCTACGCCTCCTTCCCGGTTTCGAGGAACTCCATGGCCTGGGCCACTTCCCAGTCCTCATGGACCACGCCGCGCAGCGCCCTTACCACGGCGCGCGGGTCGTCGGCCTGGAAGATGTTGCGGCCGATGGACAGGCCGCGCCCGCCCGCGAGCACGGAGTCGTGGACCATCTGCACCAGATCGCGGGTGTTCTCGAGCTTCTCGCCGCCCGCGATGAGCACGGGCACGCAGCAAGCCTCCACGACCCGGGCGAAGGATTCGATATCGCCGGTGTAGGGCACCTTGATGACGTCCGCGCCGAGCTCGACGCCCGTGCGCGCGCAATGGGCCACCACGTCGGGGTCGTAGGGATTGTCGATCTTGGGTCCGCGCGCGTACATCATGGCCAGGACCGGGATGCCGTAACGCGCGGCGTCGGAGGTCACGCGGCCCAGGTCGCGCAGCATGTCGCGCTCGGTCTCGTCGCCCAGGTTGATGTGCAGCGAGACCGCGTCCGCGCCCAGGCAGATGGCGTCCTCCACCGTGGCCACGATGCATTTGGCGTTGGGGAATGGAGAGAGCGCGGTGGATGCGGAGAGGTGGCAGATGAGGCCGATGTCCTTGCCGCCGCCGCGGTGCCCGCAGCGGATCAGCCCCTTTTGCATGAGCACGGCGTTGGCCCCGCCGGAAGCGATGTGGTTCACGGTCTCGCGCAGGTCCACAAGGCCGTAGATGGGCCCCACGGAGACGCCGTGGTCGAGCGGGACCACGATGGCGCGGCGGGTCTGGCGGTTGAAGATGCGTTCGAGGCGGATGCTCTTACCGATCTGGATACTGCCCTGGTCCATGATCCTTCTCCTTGGCCTTCCTCGGGTTTCGCGCCGACGCCCGGCGGTTTTTCCCCCGAAAAAAACAAGGGGCCGCCGGCTTTTCGCCTGCGGCCCCTCGGGTGGCTTGCTTTGGTTGTATGATTCCTAGGCTATGCCACGCACCTGACCACAGGCCTGTCCATAATACCAATACCAGCGCCAAAAGGAGGCGGCGGAAAAGGAGGAGAGGACGGTGGTCGGACGGTTCATGGCGTTGCTCTTATCCCCGTGTCGAAATCGGTGTCAAGCGAAAAAGCGGATAAAATAGAGCCGGTATCGAAATCCTCGAAACTTTGTTTTCGCGAATGAAAAAATTTACAGCTTTCAGTGGCGCGTATTTTTCAGTTTTATTCTTTTTTGTAAAAATAAATTTTGGATAACAAAAATGTACCTACCTGGCGCGACGCCCTCCTGCCGGGCATACGCGCCATGCGGGGCAGCCCACACCACCGGCTCCCCATTTCCATGCCCAAGCTGTCGAATCACTTGAGATTTCATAGCCACAGCCCCCCTGGGACGCCTCGTCGACAGACCGTCTCCGCTATTGCCGGAACGCCCCCGACTCCCTGTTCAGCACCGCTTTCGGAGCTGTGAAGCACCTCAAGACACGCCTCTTGATATTTACAAAAAAAGAAAACAGGGATGGATGTCAATTTGCTATTATCAAACAAAATCAACTCATTATGAATTGGCACAGCTTTTTGCAATGTCCGAGCGTGCCCACGGCCCCGGCCGATACCCGAACACATTTCTGGAGGAGGTTTTCCATGACGATTTCCCGCTTCTCGCCCGCAAAGGCCGCCAGATGGGCCCTGCCCGCCGCCCTGGCCTGCGCGTTCCTGGCGCTGCCCGACCCGGCGCACGCCGAAGACGGCATCGAGTTCCTGACCCAGGCCAACGCCAACATCCTGTGGACCCTCGTGGCCGCCCTGCTCGTCTTCTTCATGCAGGCCGGATTCGCATGCGTGGAGGCTGGGTTCACCCGTGCCAAGTCCGCAGGCAACATCATCATGAAGAACTTCCTGGACTTCGGCGCTGGACAAGTGACCTTCCTGTTCCTGGGCTTCGCCCTGATGTTCGGTACCGACGCCTTCGGCCTCTTCGGCACGAGCGGATTCGGTCTTTCGGGCCTGACGCTCGACTACGGCAACTTCGACGATTCGAGTTGGAACATCACCTTCTGGCTCTTCCAGAGCGTCTTCGCGGCCACCGCCGCGACCATCGTTTCCGGAGGCATGGCCGAGCGCACCAAGTTCAGCTCCTACATCATCATCTCCGTGCTGGTCACCGGCCTCATCTACCCCATCTCCGGCCACTGGGCCTGGGGCGGCCTGAACGGCGACGCCTCGGCCGGCTGGCTCGAGAATCTCGGCTTCATGGACTTCGCGGGCTCCTCCGTTGTCCACTCCGTGGGCGGCTGGGTGGCCCTGGCCGGCGCCCTGGTGCTCGGCCCGCGCATGGGCAAGTACGGTCCCGACGGCAAGCCCCGCGCCATCCCCGGCCACAACATCCCGCTGGGCGCGCTTGGCGTGTTCATCCTCTGGTTCGGCTGGTTCGGCTTCAACGCCGGGTCCACCACCACGGCCGACAACACCATCGGCCTGATCGCCGCCAACACCTCCCTGGCCGCCGCCGCCGGCGTGCTCGGCGCCATGGCCACTTCCTGGGTGCGATTCGGCAAGCCTGACATGTCCATGACCATGAACGGTGCGCTGGCAGGTCTCGTGGGCATCACCGCTCCCTGCTTCACCGTCTCGCCCATGGGTTCTCTCGCCATCGGCCTGGTCGCGGGCGTGCTCGTGGTGCTCTCCATCGAATTCATCGACAAGGTCTTGCGGGTCGACGACCCCGTGGGCGCGGTCTCAGTGCACGGCGTGTGCGGCGTGTGGGGCACCCTGGCCTGCGGCCTGTTCACCGTGCCGGGCCTGAACGACGGCGCGGGCGGCCTCTTCTACGGCGGCGGCTTCGACATCCTGGGCGTGCAGGCCCTGGGCGCGGCGGCCTACTTCGTCTGGGCCTTCGGCATGGGCCTCGTGGTCATGCTGCTGGTCAAGGCGCTCTTCGGCCTGCGCGTCTCAGAGGAAGAGGAAATCAAGGGGCTGGATATCACCGAGCACGGCTCCGAAGCCTACTCCGGCTTCCAGATTTTCCGCACCGAGTAACCGTACACGACGAAAGGAGCGACCATGAAACTCATCATCGCCTACTTCCGCCCTGAAAAGCTGAACAGCGTCAAGCAGGCGCTCTACGCCAAGGGCATCTACTCCATGTCCGTGACCAACGTGCTCGGCGCGGGCCGCCAGAAGGGCTTCACCGAAACCTATCGCGGCGTGACCATGGAAGTGAACCTGCTCAAGAAGGTCCGCCTCGAAGTGGGCCTCAATGAAGACAAGCTCGACGACGCCGTGACGGCCATCCGCGACGGAGCCCTGACCGGCAAGGAGGGCGACGGCATCATCCTCGTGCAGGACGTGGCCAAGGCCATGCGCATCCGCACCGGCGAGGAAAGCATCCTCTGATCAAGCGCCGCGCGAGCGGCCGAACACGGGAGACGCCCTCGGGCGTCTCCCTTTTTTTCCGGACAACGCCCGAAAACGACCTCGACCCCACCCAGGACCCGCGCATGCAGACCTTCGAACTCTCCCTGGACGCCATCCTCGCGCGACGCCTGCTCACGGCGCACCTGCAACCCATCGTCTCGCTCAAGCGCCAGCGCGTCTTCGGGGTCGAGGCCCTGGCGCGGGGACTCTCGCCCTGCACCGGGAACGGCAAGACCATCATCCCGCCCGCGACCCTCTTCGCCATGGCCGACGAATCGTCTTCGCGCCTGGCCCTGGACCGGCTGTGCCGCGAAACCGCGCTCGCGGCCTTCGCCGCCCTGCACGCAAACGATCCAGGGCTCTTGCTGCACGTCAATCTCGACGGCTCGATCCTCAACGACCGCACCGTGGGCTCGGGCCACATGCTGCGCTCCGCGCGCCAGCACGGCGTCGCGCCCGGCAACGTGGTCATCGAGGTCATCGAATCGCGCGTGGACGACTCCCAGGCCCTGCTGCGCTTCGCCGAAGGCATGCGCGAGGCGGGTTTTCTGCTGGCCTTGGACGACGTGGGCGCGGGCCACTCGAACCTGGACCGCATCCCGCTGCTTCGGCCCGACATCATCAAGATGGACAGGAGCCTGATCGCGGGCATCGACCAAGTCTACCACCAGCAGGTCATCGCCGCCTCGCTGGTCAAGATGGCCGCGCGCATCGGCGCGCTGGTCATCGCCGAAGGCGTGGAGCACGAGGCAGAGGTGCTGACGCTCATGGAGATCGGCGTGGAGCTGTTCCAGGGCTGGCATTTCGCCAGGGCCGCCGAGGCGGCCAATCCGCTCCCCGACCTCTCACGGCTCATGAGTGACACCGCGACGACCTTCCGCCGTCACCAGATGGCCAAGATCACCGCGCGCAAACGGCTGCACGCCATGTACGCGGGGCTCTCCAGCGAAATCGCCGAGCGCCTGGGCGCGCGGCCTCCCGAGGAATTCGACGAACTTTTGTGCGAGGCGCTGGCCCTGCACCCGGCCCTGGAATGTCTCTACGTGCTCGACGAAAGCGGTCGCCAGTCAAGCGAGACCGTCTGCCGCGAGCCCGCGCCGCGCCAGGGGCGGCTCCTCTACCAGCCCGCGCGCAAGGGCGCGGACCACTCGCTCAAGGACTACTACCTGCCCCTGGCGGCCGGGCTCTCGCGCTACACGTCCGAGCCATACATCTCACTGGCCTCGGGCAGCCTGTGCCAGACCATCGCGGCGCGCTTCGAGGACCGCGACGGCGCCCTGCGCATCCTGTGCATGGACGTGGTCAGCCAGACCTGACGTGAATTCCATCTCACCGCACGTAATTTAGCTGAGCAGCAGTCAACGACACCCTGGCAAGGCATGCCCCCTATTTCTTATCTGTCATTGCATTAATGCCTTTGATTGAAAAATTCTTTGAAAATTTTGGAGAGACATAAAACCGACCACGCGCAACAGCTGTCTCCATCAGCTCTTCTACAGCATCGCAGATCCC
This sequence comes from Alkalidesulfovibrio alkalitolerans DSM 16529, assembly GCF_000422245.1. NCBI lineage: Bacteria > Pseudomonadati > Thermodesulfobacteriota > Desulfovibrionia > Desulfovibrionales > Desulfovibrionaceae > Alkalidesulfovibrio > Alkalidesulfovibrio alkalitolerans. The sequence continues at coordinate 236,000 of NZ_ATHI01000026.1, read as the reverse complement.
GTCATCAAGGTACGCTATTGATTTTGTACGAGGATGCGGAGGGTTGTTCATTTCGCAGTTGACTGTTGGATGCCTAATCTCCTCTAGATATTTATAGAAAGATTCTTTCGCCAAACATAACCCATAAACTCTCCAGGCATACTTCTTCCCCCACCAATATCCACTCCTCTCTGAATGAATCACCCTTTCATCATTCTTTGCTCTTTCTGCATTATAGATTTCTCTTCCTATCTGGAAGGCCGCAATCACACTTACCTTTGGAGACACCTTGCTTGAATTACAAATAGAGGAAGGATCAACAATACGTATTCCGCCAACATTCTTAAAACCAACATCATATCTATCACCTTCAACAATAACTGGGGACCGACTTGTGGTCTCAATCTGATAGATTGTATCTGTTCCCTGAGGTGTAAATCGGTGTAAGAAAAGGCCACCAGAATCTGTTATTGTATAGTTGCTTGCAATAAGATCAAACTGTGTATACATTTCCCTTGCCCTCATATTGCCTACCTCCAGAGATTTATAGATTCCTGACTATAGCACCCTGCATGAAAAAAATTAAAATATGACTACGGGTGAATCCACAAAAGCCATAAAACTCGCCCCAACAAATCCGAAGTGCAGGAACTTAATTAAAAGCTGCCAACATATATTCGCCATTTGAAATTTCCGCAAGCGCAAGGCGCAAGAAAGCGCCGGGCCCGACGTGTATAAAGATATACACGAGGGATCGGCGCTTTCGCGGCAACGCAGCAGATGGCGTCTTTTCAGCGGATGGATTTCAGCGAGGCGTCAAAAAACGCGAGGGCAAGGCGCGAGAGCCGGTCAAGACCGACGCGTATTCCCCATACGCGAGGGTTTGACCGGCTTAAAGCAACGCAGCCATCGCGGATTTTTCACGCCTCGCCTCTTGGCGGGCCGCTCAAAGGCGTCAGATGCAAGGCGCAAGAAAGCGCCGGGCCCGACGTGTATAAAGATATACACGAGGGATCGGCGCTTTCGCGGCAACGCAGCAGATGGCGTCTTTTCAGCGGATGGATTTCAGCGAGGCGTCAAAAAACGCGAGGGCAAGGCGCGAGAGCCGGTCAAGACCGACGCGTATTCCCCATACGCGAGGGTTTGACCGGCTTAAAGCAACGCAGCCATCGCGGATTTTTCACGCCTCGCTAGAAGAAGTCGACCATTTCGCGGGTAATCTCGCGGAAAAGATCGCCGATCAGGATCACGCCAAGCGGCTTGTCGCCCTCTTCCACGATAACCCAGTTGCGCTTGGACTCCACCAGGGCGTTCAGCACCAGCAGCAGCGGGTCCGAGGGTTTGACCATGGGCGCGTCCTTGCGCATGACCTTCTTGACCTCGACGCCGCAGCACAGCGCGCAGGCCCGGCCGAAGGCGCGGTCCCAGTCCGCCTCCTCCAAGTGACGCAAGTCTTCCTTGAGCACGCAATCCTCGGCCGTGCGCAGCACGTCCCAGGCGGTAACCACGCCCGCGAATTTTCCAGTATCGGTGACCACGACGATGAGATGGGCCTCGGGCTGACCCTTGAGCCGTTCGCGCATGGTCTTCATGACGTCGCCGAGCTTCGCCGTCTCCGCCACGCTGGCGAAATCCTCCCGCATCACGTCCCAGGCCCGCTTGCGCAATATCATGCAACCCTCCGTTCAGATCGTGCGGCACACCTTGTGCTTTGCCGCCGTGCCCGCTACATTGGCCAGCGGCTCATCAGCCTTTTGTTCCTCTAACCCGACCGGCCCCGCATGCCAAGCATCCGCAAGAGCCTTTTGCAACTCCTTTTTTCCGGCTCGTCCATGAAACGCTGGAACGACAAGCTCAGGCCCATGGAGTTGTTCGAGGTGGACAAGCAGGCGCACAAGATGATGGTCGCCTGGATGCTCTACGAGACCAACGCGCGCGGGTTGCCCCTGGACGAGCGGCTGGCCCTGGGCGAGGCCGTGGTCGAGGGCGGGCTCTTCGAATATCTCTACCGGCTGGTCATCACGGACATCAAGCCGCCGGTCTTCTATAAGATAAAGGCCAACCCGGACCATTACCGCCGCCTCACGGCCTGGGTCATGGACCAGCTCACGCCGCGCATCCAGGTGCTGGGCGAGACCTTCACGCAGCGCTTTCGCGAGCATCTGGCCGTGCCCGACCGCCGCGACCCGGCCAGCCGCATCCTGCACGCGGCCCACATCTACGCCAGCCGCTACGAATTCCACCTCATCAAGCACCTCAACCCCTGGGACGAGGAACTCGACGAGATCGAGGAGGACTTCACCGCCACCCTCACGGCGCACTCGGACATCAAGGGCGTGCCCGAGTTGCTCACCGAGGGCCACCCCTTCGAGCGCTTCGCAAGCCTTTGCGGCCGCCTGCGCTTCCAGACCCGCTGGTCGCAGACGCCGCGCATCCCCGAGACCACGGTGCTCGGACATCTGTTCATCGTGGCCGCCTGTGCCTACCTCTTCTCGCTGGAATTGAACGCCTGCCGCGCCCGGCGCGTGAACAATTTCTTCTCCGGCCTGTTCCACGACCTGCCCGAATTGTTGACCCGCGACATCATTTCGCCGGTGAAGCGCAGCGTGGAGGGCATCTCCGACCTCATCGCGCAGTACGAGCACGACGCCCTGGAACGCCGGGTTTTCTCGCTTTTGCGCCAGGCCGGCGCGCCCGATCTGGCCGATCGGCTGGCGTATTTCCTGGGCATCGAGTTCGGCTCGGAATTCGAGACCGTGGTGCGCAAGAAGGACGGCAAGGTGCTGCGCACGGACTGGCGCGCCTTGGCCGAGTCCTACAACCACGACGAATTCGACGCCAAGGACGGCGGGCTGCTCAAGATCTGCGACAATCTGGCCGCCTTCCTGGAGGCCTATACCGCGCTTCGCAACGGCATCACCTCGGACCAGCTCCAGCACGCCCTGTGGCGCATCCAGGGGGCGTATGCCCAGGAGCCGTTCCAGCATGGCGTGCACATCGGCTCGCTGCTGGCCGACTTCGACTAGGGGCCGGACGAGATGACCAGCACCCCGGCGAAATCCCCTCCTGCGGCCGCGCGCGGCATGGCCGCGCTGCCGCCCGGACTGCGCGAACTGTTGCGCTGCCCGGCCTGCCGCGCGGAACTTTCGGGGCCGGGGCCGGACTTCTCCTGCCCGGCCTGCGGCCGGGACTTCGCGGCCACGCCGGACGGGCGGCCGGACCTGCGGCTGCGCGATCCCGTGCGCATCGGGCTTTCCCTGACCCTGGGCGAGCCGTTGGACATCCCGGAGCACTTGGATTTCGCGCCGCTGGCGTTTAACCGCGGGCCTGAGGTCGATTTCGCCGGGCTGCCCGTGCCCAGGCATCTTTCGCTCGAGATTCTGTCCTGGTTCCCCAAGGCCGAAGCGCCGGGCAAGATCGCCCTGGACCTGGGCTCGGGGCGGGGGCTTCACCGCGCGGCAGTGGAACGGGCCGGGTTCGCCTGGGCGGGCCTGGACTATGCCAACAAGCGCGCCCCGCTGCTCGCGGACGCGCACGCCCTTCCCTTTGCCGACGCAAGCTTCGGGTTCATCCTCTCGGTGGCCGTGCTGGAGCACCTGCGCCACCCATATGCGGCGCTGGCCGAGATCGGCCGGGTGCTCAGGCCGGGCGGGCGGCTCATCGCCACCATGGCCTTCCTGGAGCCCTTCCACAAAAACAGCTTCTTCAACATCTCGCATCTGGGCGCGCTGTCGCTTTTGCACCACGCCGGGCTTTTTCCGCGCGCCGTGGCGCCGGGCAAGGGCGGCCTCTTCGCGCTTTCGCGCATGGGGCTCTTCGCCGGTCTGCCGCGCGGGCTGGCGCACGGGATCGTGACGCCCGTGCATTGGCTGCACCGCGTCTGGTGGAAGATCGGCCGCCGCTGGCATCCCCGGCTCACCGAACCCGCGAGGCGGCTCATCCTGTCGGGCGACATGACCGTGGTGGCGGATCGTCCGGTATGACTTTTTACGCCCCTTTGCTTGACAGGTCCGGGCAAAGGGTCTATGCAATCCCTCCTTTGAGTGGAGAATCCGCAAGGAGACGAAAGAGATGAAAACCTGGACCCCGACGCTGCAGGAAATCAAACGCGACTGGATCGTGGTCGACGCGCAGGACAAGATCCTGGGCCGCCTCGCCACGCAGATCGCCATGCACCTGCGCGGAAAGCATAAGCCCGAATACACCCCGCACATGGACAACGGGGATTTCGTGGTCGTGGTCAACGCCGAGAAGATCGCCGTCACCGGCAACAAGCTGCAGGACAAGAAGTACTACCGTCACAGCGGCTTCCCCGGCGGCATCAAGGAAATCAGCCTGCGTGACCAGCTGAACAAGAAGCCCGAGGAAGTCATTCGCCTCGCCGTGCGTGGCATGCTGCCCAAGAATCGCCTGGGCCGCCAGCTCTTGAAGAAGCTCAAGATCTACGCCGGCCCCGAGCACCCCCACACGGCGCAAGAGCCCAAGCCCCTGGACATCTAGGGACATTTCCAAATCGGAGCAGCAATGAGCCAGGAATTTTTCTACGGAACGGGCAAGCGCAAGAACGCCGTGGCCCGCACCCGCGTCTACCCCGGCAAGGGCGAAATCATCGTCAACGGCCGCCCCTACGAAGACTACTTTCCCCGGGCGACCCTGCAGATGATCATCCGCCAGCCCCTGAACCTGACCAAGACCCTTGGCAAGTTCGACATCAAGATCAACGTCTGCGGCGGCGGCGTTGCGGGACAGGCCCAGGCCGTGCGCCACGGCATCTCCCGCGCCCTGCTGAACGTCGATCCCGAACTTCGCGGCCTGCTGAAGAAGGCCGGCTTCCTGACCCGCGATTCGCGCGTCAAGGAACGCAAGAAGTACGGTCTGGCCTCCGCCCGCGCGCGCTTCCAGTACTCCAAGCGCTAGGCCGAAGTCCTACGCCTTTTGGCATCTCTGAGGCGGGGTCCGCGAGGATCCCGCCTCAAGCCGTTCAAAACGTCCCATTTGCCGTTTTGTTGCGCGGCCCTTGCGCTACGCCAGGTCGGCGGCCTTATCCGCGCGGAAAGAGAATGCTTTCGACGCTTCCGCCCGAGGTGGCGAGCGGCGTGGCGAAATGAACTCCCGCCTGAAGCCCGCTGCGCCAGACTACCTGCGCCTTGCGTGAGCCGAGAAGATTGTTCAGGCCCCGCCGCTCCGTGAGCATCACCAGATCGCCCGCGTCGAAGGCCGCCTCGCCGAGCGTCACCTCCAGGCGCGCGCCGGTCTGCGAAATGTCGCGCACAAGCGTGGGGCACTCGTTCCCCCGGCAAAGCATCATGCACAGCGCCTCTGTGTCCAGGGTCAGGCGCGGCGCGCGGCGGCGGTCGTCGTGAAAGGATATCTCGAAATCGCCCCAGGACGGGGAACCAGCCGCTCTCCCCTTTTCGATTCTTCCCTGGGAGCGGGCGCTGCCGCGGCGTCCCTGGGCCTCGCCATAGGCGGCCTCGCGGACCGTCGTTGGCATGGACGGAATCACGATACCACCGCGCGTGGCCCATGTCCTGTTCCCGTTCGCGGGCTTCGCGCCTCGCGGCTGCCCCGCGCCCGTCTTCCTGTGCACGAAGTCGAGAAACATCTCCGCCTCCGGAAAGGCGGGATTAAGATCCAGAGCGCGGTTCAGATGCTCCGCGCATTTGGCCGCCTCGCCCATGTGCCAGTAGGCCCGGGCCAAGTTGAAATGCAGGTGGTCGTCGGTCGGATTCAGACGCAAGGCCTTGTGGTAGTAAGCCACGGCCCTGCCGTAGTCTCCTTCCTTGCGCAGGGAGATGGAGCGGGTGTTGACTTCGCTCTGATGGCGGAAAGTCATGACCGAGACGTCCGGGATGGTGGCGAGCAGATCGCTGACGATGCGCAACCTGCCTGCCGCCGGGGTCTCGACCTTGGCGTCCTTGTCGTCGATCTGCAGGGCCTTGAAGACCAAGCGCTCATGCTCACTCAGGGTCTTCGTCTCCACGGTGCCCTGGGCGACGGAGACCTTGGCGGCCAGCCCCTTGAGCACCGGCAGCAGGTGCGTGGTGAAATGCTCCGGGTCGGGCACGAATCCCGCCAGGAAATCCTCCTGCCCGACCACGCGCTTGAGTCCCGCGGGCATGTGCTCGTTATTCAGCGGCTGCAGCAACACGCGCTCGTCGTCCAGGCGCACCGCGAACCAGTGCACGCGCGTCACGGTTGCCTTGCGCGTGGCTCCGGTGCCGACGTGATCATCTCTCTCGCTGAAATAGACGCCAAGAATATGCGGCATAACACCCCCTGATCCCCGCTTCCTTTCTACCATCGCGCGCCGTAACGGGTCAACGTTTTGCCGTTATTTTTTACTGGATGATCCGGCAGTCATTCCCGCAGGATACGGAAACGGATTAAAATTGCCCGTACTTCTCTGACGCTGACAAGAGGAACAAATCAGCCGTTGCCTTTTGCCCGGCGATGTGCGACCTGCCACGCCATGGCCACCCGCGAACGCCTCACGCCGCATCTTCTCGCCGCCACCCCTGAAGGGGAGATCATTGAACATCCGGACCTCCTGATGGTCGTCAGGCGCGGCCACGAACTGGCCCTGCCCCGGCCCGACGAACTCATCCCCCTGCCCGAGGAATCCGAGCTTTTCCTGCTCGAGGGACGCCGCGCCGTGGGGCTCGATCCCGAATCCGGCCGGGCCGAGGTGGTGGACGACTTCGCCGTGGCCGCTTTCGTGGCCCCGGCGCACACCCTCTCCGCCACGGCCGCCTTCGCCGTGGAGGACGACGCGCCCGTGCTGCCGCTTTTCGCCTACGGCGCGGTGGGTTTTGCCAACGGCCGTTTTTACGTCTGCGCCAAGCGCGTGGATCGCGACCGCCGCCAGGAGTTCTCGGGCATCGACCCGGAGAAGATCCGGCAGGGCGCGAACCGCCTGCTCAAGAGATTTCCTGACAACCGGCTGGTGCGCCATCTGGCGGGCTGCGCCCTGACCTACTCCTGCCCGGCGGCGCGCAATCTGGCCCTGGGCCGCTTCGAGTGCCCCCTACCCACGGCCCGGACCTGCAACGCCTCGTGCATCGGCTGCCTCTCGTCCCAGCCGCCGGACTCGGGCTTTCCGGCCACGCAGGAGCGCATCGGCTTCACGCCCAAACCCGAGGAGATCGTGGAGGTCATGCAGGCGCACGGCGCGCGCGCCAAGCAGCCCATCTTCTCCTTTGGTCAGGGCTGCGAAGGCGAGCCGCTGACCGAGGCCAAGATCATCGCCAAGGCCGTTGCGCTGTTTCGCGGCGCGGGCGGCAAAGGCACCGTGAACGTCAACACCAACGCCAGCCTGCCGCAGACCATGGCCCCGCTCGCTGCGGCCGGGCTCTCCTCCATCCGCGTGAGCCTCAACTCGGCGCGCGAATGCTCCTGGCTGCCCTACTACCGGCCGCGCGGCTACGCCTTCGCCGACGTGCGCGAGACGATCCGAGAGGCCAAGCGCCACGGCCTGTTCGTGTCGCTCAACTTCCTGTTCTTTCCTGGCTTTTCCGACACCGAGGAGGAGTTCGACGCGCTGGCCGGGCTCATAGCGGACGAAAAGGTGGACTTCATCCAGATGCGCAACCTGAACCTGGATCCAGAGCTGTATCTCGACACGCTGGCCGCCGTGCCCATGGGCCCGAGCATGGGCCTCGCCAACTTCCTCACGCGCCTGAAAAAGGCCGCGCCAACACTCGGCGTGGGCTACTTCAATCCCTCTCTCGAAACCGCGGGTTAGCCCGCGCCACGCAAAAAAGCCGGGACGCGAAACGCGCCCCGGCCCTTATTTCGCTCGCTGAAGCGGCGCTTACGGGCAGGCGTCCTCGGGGAAGTCCACGATCACCTGTTCCATGCCCTTCTCCAGCGGCTCGATACGGCCGATGACGGAGGCCGGAATGTGCATCCCCGAAAGACGATCGATGACGTCCTGGGCGACCTCCGGGGCCACGATGCACATGTAGCCCACGCCGCAGTTGAAGACCTGCAGCATCTCGGGCCAGGAAAGATTCCCCTGGGCCTTGAGCCAGGCGAAGACCGGCGGCACCGCGAAGGAGCCGAAAGCGATGCGGGCGGCCACGCCGCGCGGCAGCACGCGGGGAATGTTGTCGTAGAAGCCGCCGCCGGTGATGTGCACCATGCCCTTGATCTCCAGGTCGCGCATGATGGCCTTGATGGGCTTGACGTAAATGCGCGTGGGCGCGAGCAGCACCTCGGCCACGGTCTTGTCCGTGCCGGGAAACGCGTCGCCGCCCGAAAGATTCGAGGCGGCCAGGATCTTGCGGATCAGGGAGTAGCCGTTGGAGTGCGGGCCGGTGGAACCGAGCCCCACGATCACGTCGCCCACGGCAATGCTCGACCCGTCCACGATGCGCGCGTTGTCCACGATGCCGACGCAAAAGCCCGAGAGGTCGTATTCGCCGTCCGCATAGAAGTCCGGCATCTCGGCCGTCTCTCCGCCGAGCAGGGCGCACTCGGCCTCGCGGCAGCCCTCCACGATGCCCTGGAGCACGGTGGTGGCCTTGTCGCCGTCCAGTTTGCCTGTGGCGAAGTAGTCCAGAAAAAACAGCGGCTTCGCCCCCTGCACCAGGATGTCGTTGACGCTCATGGCCACCAGGTCGATACCCACGGTGTCGTGGCGGTCGAAGGTGAAGGCGAGCTTCAGCTTGGTGCCCACGCCGTCTGTCCCGGCCACCAGCACCGGCTCCTGCATGCCCGCGATGTCGGGCTTGAACAGGCCGCCGAAACCGCCGATGTCCGAGATCACTCCCTTGGTGTAGGTCGATGCGACCATGGACTTGATGCCGTCGATGAACCGGCCTGCGGCCTCGGTGTCCACTCCCGCGGCCGTGTAGGCGTCCGTGCGCTTGCTCATGGCATGATCCTTGATAAATTCCCCCGAAAAGGTGAAGGGATGTATAGGGGTTTCAGACCCGAACCGCAAGAAAAAGCACAAGATATCATACCCTGCGAGGAACAACCATGCAATGCCGCCACCATTTTATCGACGCTTTTATGACGCGGTGTCCCCGCGCGCCCCGCCGATTTTCGCTGCCCGGCCTGCTGCTGGCGGGTTTGCTGCTCGTCGGCTCGGTTCCGGCCGCGTGGGCCGAAGGCCACGGCGGCTACACGCCGAACCCAGACACGGCTCCCGACCGCCGCGATGTGCAGATGGGCACGGGCGGCCGCCAGGGCGCGCCGTTCATCGGCCAGGACCCCGTGACCGGCGATCAGGTCATGGAAACCGCGCCGAGGCCGCCGGTCGATCAGCCCGCGCACAACGCCACCATCGAGATCAAGGAGGTCAAGCCAGTCATCATCTGGCCCGGCAAGTGATGTCGCATTCCCCAAAAACGTGATAGCATTTCGACGCATCCAGTCGGCGTCGGGCAGCCCACGGACGGGCTACCACGCGGCAAGGACGGGACCGGGCAGGGGCCAGACGGCCCAGGGAGGTGCGTCATGCACGAGGCGCTTTTGTGGAAACCGCTTTCCAAGGACCGCGTTCATTGCGAACTGTGCAGTCATTTCTGCGTCATCGAACCGGACAGCCGGGGCAAATGCGGCGTTCGCGTGAACAAAAACGGCAAGCTGTACACCCTTGTTTTCGACCGCGTGGCGGCCATGAACCTCGATCCCATCGAGAAGAAGCCGCTCTACCACTTCCTGCCGGGCACGACCTCCTTCTCCATCGGCACCATGGGCTGCAACCTGGAATGCGGCTTCTGCCAGAACTGGTCGCTCTCTCAGTCACCCAAGACCGGCCAGCCCATCCAAGGTCAGCACGTTTCGCCCGAGGACATCGTGCGCGCGGCGCGCGAGACCGGCGCGGCCTCCATCTCCTACACATACTCCGAGCCAACGATCTTCTTCGAACTCGTACAGGCCACGGCCAGACTGGCCGCGCAAGCCGGACTCGCCAACGTCCTGGTCTCCAACGGCTTCATGTCCGGCCGCTGCCTGGAGGAACTCGCGCCGCTCGTCCAGGCCGCCAACATCGACCTGAAGGCCTTCAGCGAACGTTTCTACCAAGAGGTATGCGGCGCCCGACTGGCCCCGGTGCTGGAGAACCTGAAGACTATCCGCTCCCTTGGCTGGCACCTGGAAGTCACGACCCTGGTCATCCCGGACCTGAACGATTCCAAGGAAGAGCTTTCGGCCATCGCGGGCTTCATCGCCAAGGAGCTTGGCGCGCACACGCCGTGGCACGTCTCGCGCTTTCACCCCACCTACAGGCTCACGGACCGGGGCCCGACGCCTGTGGAAAGCCTGGAGCGCGCCAGGGCCGCGGGCATTGCGGCGGGCCTTGAACACATTTACGTGGGCAACGTTCCGGGCAGGGAAGACAACGCCACGGTCTGCCCCTCCTGCGGCTGCGCGTGCGTGACGCGCGACGGCTTCACGGTCCTGCGCAACCGGCTCAAGGACGGCCGCTGCCCGCAGTGCGGGGGCGAAGTTTCGGGCGTGTGGTCCAGGGCAACTTGAAAGCCCGGCCGCTTTGCTGTAGGCATCCGTTTCCGTCGGGGCGTGGCGCAGCCTGGTAGCGCGTCAGCTTTGGGAGCTGAATGTCGGAGGTTCAAATCCTCTCGCCCCGACCAAAAAAGATACAACGTACTCAGCGAAAAGCCGCGCTTCTGGAAGAAGCGCGGCTTTTCGCTTTTTTTGCGCAGAGGATTCCAGCTTTGCCAGACGATGACGCATATTCTCGCAGATTGATCGTCATTTCAAACATCACCCTGCCTTTTCGTCGCAAAGCGCATTCATCCCCTTCTGGACGACAGGCATCCAATATTTGTACAAAGACGGCAGGCCACGCCCATACCCACAGACAACGCTCGTGCATTGCCCAAAAATCACTGAAAAGCGCGACGACACGGAGCCACGAGAATGCCCGACGACAGCCTGCCGCCCATCGTCTTCGAGGAACCGGGCATCCCCTACGCCGACTCGTCCGAGGCGGCCCTGCTCGACTTGTTCTCGCGCGAGGCGGCCCACGACGAATACGGCCTCGTCGGCCACGACCTGCCCTGGGCTGTGCACTACCACCTCACGCCGCGCCGCAAGTCGCTTCTGGCCTGGATGGACTTCGGACCGGACGCCTCGGTGCTGGAGCTTGGCGCTGGCTGCGGCGCACTGACCTCGCTGCTGGTCGAAAAGGCCGGGCGCGTCGTGGCAGCGGAAGGCTCGCCCGACCGGGCCAAGGTCATCCAGATGCGCTGCCGCAAGGCGAAAAACCTGCGCATCGTCGTGGGCAACGCCGCGAACCTGCCGTTCACGGACGAGTTCTCGCACGTGATCCTGGTCGGCGTGCTCGAATACGCGCAGACCTACGTGCGCCACGAGCGGCCGCACGAGCACCTGCTTCGCGCCGCGCGCCGCTACCTGCGGCCGGACGGCGTCCTGATCCTGGCCATCGAGAACGCCATGGGCCACAAATACCTCGCGGGCATGCCCGAGGACCACACGGGCCGCCCCTACTGCGGGGTCAACGGCTATGCCGGGCCGTTCGGCGCGCGCACCTTCGACCGGCCCGCGCTCGCCGCGCTGCTCGCGGACGCGGGCTTCGCAGCGCAGTCCTGGTTCTATCCCTCGCCCGACTACAAAGTGCCCGACGCCGTCCTTTCCCAGCACGCCTTCGAAACCCCCTCTTTCGATCCCCTGCCGCTTCTGGACCTGCCCACGCGGGACTACGGCGGCAGGCACGAACCGGCCTTCAACGAACGCACGTTCCTGCAAAGCGCCCTGGACGCGGGCTGCGCCCACAACTTCATGAACTCCTTCCTGGTGCTGGCGGGCGATGGCGCCCACGCCCCGGCCCTGGGCGCCGACTCCGCCATGCTGGCCACGGCCTTCAACGTGGACGGCTGCCCGCGCGCCTTCCAGACCCAGACCCGCTTCGACGCCCGCGACGACGGCTCCATCAGTGTCTCGCGCCGCCGCGTCCACGACCTTGCGCCGCGCGCCTTCGCCAGCGGAGAACAACACGTGAAGCCGGTCGAGCCCTACCTCGCCGGGTACGTGAGCGTGCTCATGCGCGTCCTGTCATTGCTGGAGCGGGGCGACGCCCCTGGCGCGGGGACCGCGCTGCTCGCCTGGATGGACCTCATGGCGGCGCGAAGCATCCCGGCCTCGCCGAAGATCGCGGAGGATTTCGCCGCCTTTTGCGCCGCCCGCATCGGCAGGCCCCTCTACGCCGAGCGCGCCGCCGGGCCTTTCGTACCTGGCGCGCTGCTCGACGCGCATCCCGGAAACGTGATGTTTCATCCGCAAAGCGGCGACGTGCGCTTCATCGATCTGGAGTGGAAGCTGGCCGTACACCTGCCGCTGCAACTCGTCATCGACAGGGGCATAAACTACGTGGGGCAGAAGATCGGGGCGTGGAGCAGGCATTACGCCTACGAGAACCCGGGCCAGGGCGCGTTCCCCCCGGCCATGGAGAACGTGCTCAGACGGCGGGCCGTTTATCGCTCGGCCGACATCGCGTCGCTCACGGCCTTCAACAACTGGTTCATGGCCTGTGTGCGGCGTGGGGATCTGGATTATGCGGCGGGCGGCTAGCTAACTACGGAAAACTGGCCGAGAGCCAGAGACCGGGCTATGGCGCCCACTCGCCATCCCAGTCCGGCGCGCAGACGAGCGGCGGCAGCCCTGGCAGCTCCAGCCGCCAGGCATGCAGCATGAGCGGCGTCGCGTGCGGCGGCGCGCCGTACTTGCGGTCGCCAAGCACGGGATGGCCGCGCGTGGCGAGCTGCACCCTGATCTGGTGCGTGCGGCCGGTGAAAAGCTCCACGGCCAGAAGGCTCGCCCCCTCACCCAGGCGCAGGGGCCGCACGCGCGCCAGGGCCTGCCTGCCCGCGCCCGCGCGCACCTTCTCCAGCCCCGTGCCCGAGGCCGCCTTCTCCAGCCGGTCCGAGAGCGTCACGGCGCGTTCCTCGGGCCAGCGCCCTGCCACCCAGGCCAGATAGGTCTTTTTGGCCTCGCGGCCCGCAAAAATCTCCGAGAGGCGGCGGCGCGCCTCGTGCGTCTTGCCCGCCACGAGAATGCCCGTGGTCTCACGGTCCAGCCGGTGCACCGGCGCGGGCGAGACGTTCGTGCCCGCGTACATGGCAAGCAGCCGGTCGGCCACGGAGTCGCTCAATCCCGTTCCGCCCTGCGCAGCCAGGCCGCGCGGCTTTTTCACGACCACTGTTTCGGCGTCCTCGTACAGGATTTCGAGCGGCGGACCGGAGGCTTTCAGTCGTTCCGGCGCGGTCTCGCCCGGCTCGTGCGGCGGGATGCGCACGCTCTGCCCGGCCAGGAGCCTGTCGAAGGGCTTGGCCCGGCCGCCGTCCACGCGCACCTGCCCGGTGCGTATCCACTTCTGGATGGCCGCGCGCGGCACGCCCTTGCCCAGGCGCGCCTCAAGAAACAGCAGGAGCTTCATCCCGGACTCGGCCGGGCCGACCGTGACCGTGACGACGCCCGCCATGTCAGTTCGCGTGCCCCGAAAGCCAGAGCACGAACTCCGGGAAAATGAGCATCATGGCCAGGCAGGCGAGGAAGCCGAGCAGGAAGTAGTTGCCGCCGCGAAAGACCTCGGAGAGCGTGAGCCCCGGCGACATGGCCGCGACCACGTAGCTCGATATGCCCACGGGCGGCGTGATGGCCCCCATGGTCGTGAGCACGCAGATGTAAGCGCCGAACCAGACCGGATCGTAGCCGAGCGTCATGGCCAGGGGGAAGAAGATGGGCAGCGTGATGAGCAACAGCGCCAGGGCGTCCATGATCATGCCGCCCAGAAGATAGATCAGGCTTATTACCAGCATCACGCCGAAGCCCGGCAGTTCGAGCCCCGCCACCCAGTCGGCCATGTCGAAAGGCAGCCGCGTGACCGCCAGGAAGCGGCCGAAGATGACCGCGCCCATGATGATCACCAGGATCATGCACGAGACGCGGATGGTGTCCATGACCGCCACCCAAAGCCCCTTGAGCGAAAGCTTGCATGTGGCCGTGTTCATGAGGATGGCCAGCCCCGCGCCCGCCGCGCCCGCCTCGGAAGGCGTGAACACGCCGAAGGCGAGGCCGCCCATGACCAGCGCGAAGAGCGCGGCCATCTCCAGGGAGCCGGTCAGCGAGGCGATCTTCTCGGCCCAGGTCACGCCTGGCCCGGCCGGGCCCCAGGTGGGGTGAAGGCGGCAGACGAAATGGATGATGACCAGAAACGACGAGAGCAGAAAGAGCCCCGGCACCACGCCTGAAAGGAAGAGCTTGGCGATGGAGGTGCCGGTCTGAAGCCCGTAGATGATGAAGACCACCGAAGGCGGGATGACCACGCCGAGTGTCGAGCCCGCGGCCACCGCGCCCGACGAGAGCACGGGGCTGTAGCCGTATTTCTTCATCTCGGGCAGGGCCACGGTGCTCATGGTCGCGGCCGTGGCCGAATTGGAGCCGGAGATGGCCGCGAACCCCGCGCTGGCCATAACCGTGGCCATGGCCATGCCGCCCCTGATGGAGCCGAGCCAGCAGTAGGCCGTGTGGTACAATCGCTGGTTGACCCCGGAATAGAAGCAGACTTGCCCCATGAGCACGAACAGGGGGATGACCGTGAGTCCGTAGGAGGAGAAAGTCTCCCAGATCTCGCTGCCGGTGAGGCCGAGCGCGGCCGCAAGGCCCATGACGTGCACGAGCCCCGAGAAACCCACGGCGGCCATGGCAAAACCCACAGGCATACGCAGGAAGAAAATGACCGCCAGCAGGACGACGACGCCGAGCAGGCCTTCGAGCATCATGTTCATGCGGCGCGCTCCGGGGTCTTTCTCAGGGCCGCGAGCATGTCCACGAAGAGGACGAAAGCCATGAGCAGGCAGCCGCCGCCCACGCCCCAGACGAACCAGTAAAACGGCAGTCTGAGGGTCTCGGAAAGCTCGCCCGTGGCGACCATGAAGTTGCCGAAATCGACCACCTCGACCCCGGCCACGGCGAAGAAGGCCCCGCCGATGGCCGCGCCCAGCGCATCGAGCAGGCGGCGCAGGCGGCGCGGCAGATGCTCGTCAAGGATGGTCACGGCCACGTGGCCCTTGGCGAGTTGCGAGTAGCCCAGCGCAAAGGCCGCGGCCACGGCCCCGAAGAAGCCCATCAACTCGTAGGTGCCGCCGATGGGCGAGGACAGGAAGGTGCGGCCGATGATGTTGGCGCAGGCCAAGGCGACCATGGCCAGCACGGCCAAACCGGCCACGGCGGCCAGGGCGTTGCAGGCCAGACGGCGGAAACGTTCAAGCAATGCGATCACGAATGCTCCAGGCAGCAGGCGCGGCGGGGCCGCCCGGAACGCGTCCGGACGGCCCCCTCATGCGCGGACGACCTTTGACGGGCCTATTTGCCGTAGGCGGCTTCGGCCTCGGCCTTGAAGGTTTCGATGTCCTTGAGGATGGCCTCGGGATCGAGTCCCGCGGTCCGGGCCTCGACCTTCCAGGCGTCGATGAGCGGGGCCACGGCCTGCATCATGGCCGACTGGTCCGCTTCGGAAAGATCGTAGACTTCGATGCCGTAGGTCTCCTTGGACCAGTCGAGTGCGGTCTGCACGTGCGCATCCCAATACTTGCCGGTCCATTCGGCCTGCTCAAGGGCGAGGTCGTCGATGACCTTTTGCACGTCCTTGGGCAGGGAATCCCAGGTGCGCTTGTTCATGATGACCGCAAAGGGATAGACCGGCAGGTTCATGACTGTCTGGTAGCGGCACATCTCGGCGAAATTCATGTCCTTCAGAACCTCGAAGGAAGTCAGGAGCCCCTTGACCACGCCCTTTTGCACGGCCTCGGGCGTCTCGGGCATGGGCATGGAGACCGGCACCGCGCCAAGGCGGGCGAGCACGTCGGAGAGGTTGCCCGCGCCACGGATCTCAAGGCCCTTCATGTCGTCGAGGGTCTTGACCGGCACCCGCGACATGAGGTTCGAGGGCGCGGAGGTGAACATGGCGACGACCTTGACGGCCTCGAACTCCTGGGGCTTATATTTCTCGAACATCTTCCACAGCGTGACCGAGGCCGTGGTGGCCGAGGTGAAGCCCACGGGCTGGCTGAGCGCGAAAGAGAACGGGAACGCGCCCGGCTGGTACGACATGGAGATGCAGCCGATGTCGGCCTGGCCGGTCTGCACGCCGCGCAGCATGTTGCGCGCCGTGAGCAGGGTGCTGCCGGGGTAGGTCTTGACCGTGATGGCCCCGTTGGTGCGCTTTTGCACCTCCTCGGCCCAGCGCTCCATCTGCACGCACGGCACGGTGGACGCGGGCGGGAAGTTGGCGTAGCTCAGGGTTCTGGCCGCCAGCGGCTGGGAGGCGAGGCCCGCCGCGAACAGCAGCGTGGCCAGGAGAACGGCGAGAGTGCGCATGTCGTGGACTCCTTTCCTCGGGAAAAGACGGTTGCTGACAACGCCCGGTTTGGCAATTGCGTGAAAAAGGTGCCTACATGATTGCCTTGCAAAACGCAAAGCTGGAACAGCGTTTCTATCTATGGAGCCCGCGCGGGTGAGCCGGGCCAACCGTTCCTTTCGTCTGGTCTGCGAGCCCGGCGAGGCCGCGGCCGTCGAGGCCTGGCTCGCGGCGCAGGGCTTCGCCTTCGAAGCCGAGCCCTTCCACCCCCTGTGCCGGGTCTGCACGCTCGAACCCTTCGCCCTGGGCGACTCCCAGGCCGCGCGCTTCGGCTACATCTACATCCAGGACCGCTCCTCCATGCTCCCGCCGCTGGCGCTGGCCCCGGCGCAGGGCTCGTGTGTGCTCGACATGTGCGCCGCGCCCGGCTCCAAGACCGGCTTTTTGGCCCAGCTCACGGGGCGCGCGGGTTTCGTGCTCGGCAACGAGCCTGGCCACGGCCGCCTGCCCACGCTGCGCCAGAACCTGCGCCGCATGAACCTGGTCCAGGCCGCCACCTGCTCCTATCCGGGCGAGTCCCTGCCGCTTCGCGACGAAAGCTGGGACTTCATCCAACTCGACCCGCCCTGCTCGGGCTGGGGCACCGAGGCCAAGAACCCGGAAGTGCGCGCCATCTGGACCCCGGAGAAGACCGGGCCGCTCGTGTCCCTGCAACGAAAGCTCCTGGCCCGCGCGGCCTCGCTGCTCGCGCCGGGCGGCCGCGCGCTCTACTCCACCTGCACCACCAACGTGGAGGAGAACGAGGCCCAGACGCTTTTCGCCATGGACGAACTCGGCCTCGATCTTTCGCCCCTCGCTCCGCCGCCCGGCTTCGCGCTCGATGCGCCGATGCTGGGGCTCTCGGGCGTGGTGCGCACGGACATGACCGCAGGAGAGGGCCAGGGCTTCTATCTCGCGCTGCTGCAAAAGCCCGGTTCGGACGAGCCGCACCCCGACAAGGGCGCGCAAGCCGCCCCGAGCCTGCCCGGCCGCCGCCTTGATCCGGCGCGCCTCGACTGCCCGAACGATCCCGCCCCGGCCTTCGAGCGCCTGCCGCCGGGCGAGATATGGGATTTCGCGGGCGCGGCCTTCTTCCTGCCGCGCGCGGCGCTCGGCCTGCCGCCGGGATTTCGCTGGCAGGGCTTCCCGCTTGGCAAGATCGTCAAGAACCGCTTCCGCCCCGATCCGCGCTGCCGCGCGCTCCTGCCTCCCTGGCGCGAGGGCGCGGGCCTGAACCTGACCGACCCAGCCGGGCTTTCGGCCCTGCTCTCGGGCCAGAGCATCGCTGCCCCGCCGGGCGCGGGCCTTTATTTCCACGGCCTGCCGCTGGGCTGGCTGACTCGCAAGGGCAAGCGCGCCATCTGGTAGCAGGCCGCCCCAAAAACGCCATCTGCGGCGTTGCCGCAAAAAGTTCAAACCCTCGCGTATCTGAAATACGCGTCGGCCTTGAACTTTTCTTGCGCCTTGCATCTGGCGCTTTTGGAACGGTCTGCCCAAAATAGTTGAGCAGCAGCCTGCGCGGCGGCCGCGTTGACTTGGGCGGCTGCTTCCGTCATTACCATTAGGGAAGCCGCTTGTTGACAAACGTTTTCTTCGAGTTGCCCGCCCCCAAGATGCCAAGACAGGGAGCACGCCACATGCGCCTCACCGAATCCCCCGCCTACACCGCCCTGACCCGCCACAGCGAGACGATGCGCAAGACGCACATGCGCGACCTCTTCGCCGCCGATCCGGGGCGTTTCGCGGCCATGCACCTCACGCTCGGCGACATCCTCTTCGACTACTCCAAGAACCGCGTCACGGCCGAGACCTTGCGCCTGCTCCTCGACCTGGCCCGCCAGGAAAAGGTGGAGGAGCGCCGCGAGGCCATGTTCGCGGGCGAGAAGATCAACGTCACCGAGGGCCGCGCGGTGCTGCACACCGCCCTGCGCAACCGTTCGGACAGGCCTGTGCTCGTGAACGGCCGCGACGTGATGCCAGAGGTGCGGATGGTGCTCGCGCGCATGCGCGGCTTCTGCAAGGCCGTGCGCTCGGGCTCATGGAAAGGGTTCACGGGCAAGGCCATCGAAAACGTGGTCAACATCGGCATCGGAGGCTCGGACCTCGGCCCGCAGATGGTCTGCCAAGCCCTGGCCCACTACGCCCGGCCCGACCTGCGCGTGCACTTCGTCTCCAACGTGGACGGCACCCACGTCATGGAGACCCTGGCCCAGGTGGACCCCGAGACCACCCTCTTCCTCGTGGCCTCCAAGACCTTCACGACCCAGGAGACCATGACCAACGCGCACACCGCGCGCGACTGGCTCCTGGCCCACGCCCGGGACGAGGCGGCCGTGTCGCGCCACTTCGCGGCCCTGTCCACGAACGAAAAGGCCGTGCGCGCCTTCGGCATCGACCCGGACAACATGTTCGGCTTCTGGGACTGGGTGGGCGGCCGCTATTCGCTGTGGTCGGCCATCGGCCTTTCCATCGCGCTCTACGTGGGCATGGACCGCTTCGAAGAGCTGCTCGACGGGGCCTTCGCGGCGGACGAGCATTTCCGCTCAGCGCCGCTTGAGCAGAACATCCCCGTGCTCATGGCCCTGCTCGGCATATGGTACAACAACTTCCTCGGCGCGCAGACCCACGCCATCCTGCCCTACGACCAGTATCTGGCGCGCTTCGCGGCCTATTTCCAGCAGGGCGACATGGAATCCAACGGCAAGCGCGTGCGCCTGGACGGCCAGCCCGTGGACTACCAGACCGGCCCCGTGGTCTGGGGCGAACCCGGCACCAACGGCCAGCACGCCTTTTACCAGCTCATCCACCAGGGCACCAAGCTCATCCCCTGCGACTTCCTGATGCCCGCGCGCTCGCTCAACCCCGTGGGCGAGCACCACGCCATCCTGGCCTCGAATTTCCTGGCCCAGACCGAGGCGCTGATGCGCGGCAAGACCGAGGACGAGGCGCGGGCCGAACTTGAACGGCAGGGGCTTTCGGACGAGGCGATCGAGCGCCTGTTGCCGCACAAGGTCTTCCCCGGCAACAAGCCCACCAACTCCTTCCTCTTCCGCGTCCTCGACCCGAAGACGCTGGGCACGCTCATCGCGCTCTACGAGCACAAGATTTTCGTGCAGGGCGCGATCTGGAACGTGAACTCCTTCGACCAGTGGGGCGTGGAGCTCGGCAAGCAGCTCGCAAACGCCATCCTGCCCGAACTGGAGGACGACGCCCCGGCCACGGGCCACGACTCCTCGACCAACGGCCTGATAGACTGGTTCAAGAAGCTGCGCTGAGAGATGGAGCGGGCCGGACCCTCTCCAGCCGCCTTCATTTTTTCGCCTCGGGCTTGTCCGCGACGCCCGAACGGGTGTACATGCGGGGCAATATCCCCTGATCCCCCGATCCGGCCGGCCGGGCGCATGCCCCTTCACCCGGACGGCCGGGGCGCGCACGGAGGCCCGCATGACGCCGACATCCCTTCCCCCCGGCTTCGCCGATCTGCTCGATTTTCCGCTCGTTGCGGCCCTGCTCGGCAGGCGCTCGCGCCGTTTCGGCCTGGGTATGCAGATCCCGGACGGCCCCTTCGCCCACAAAAGCGGCCACGCGCCAAAGCCCCTCTCCGAGATCGAGACCATGCTCGTGGTCGGGGCCTGCGGGGCCAACACGGGCTGGCACAACATGATCTACCGCGCGGCCCGCTACGCGCCGCACCTGTCCAACTACGCGGGCGCGGCGGGCGGCCGGGTCTTCCCCTCGGCCGCGGGCTTCGAGACGAGCATGACCTTCTTCACGGACGACTCGGGCGTCTACGTGCTCGACGTGCGCGACGCCCCG
Source organism: Alkalidesulfovibrio alkalitolerans DSM 16529 (assembly GCF_000422245.1). Lineage (NCBI taxonomy): Bacteria > Pseudomonadati > Thermodesulfobacteriota > Desulfovibrionia > Desulfovibrionales > Desulfovibrionaceae > Alkalidesulfovibrio > Alkalidesulfovibrio alkalitolerans. The sequence continues at coordinate 215,818 of NZ_ATHI01000026.1, read as the reverse complement.
GCCCTTGCCGGGCGGGACGCGGACGGCGGACTCGATCTCGACGCCCTCGTGCGCGCCCACGCGGAGCGGGTGCGAAAGCTCGCCGACGGCCGCCTGAAGCTGCCCGCCGAGACGCCCTTCGTCGAGGCCCACAACACCTGGGTGGTCAACAAGCCGGGCACGCTCCTGGTCGTCCCCGTGGGCGACCTGGCCCAGCACGTGCTCCTGGGGCTTTGCTACTACCTGCAAAACGGCCAGGTCTTTTTCGACGACCTGAACCGGCGGCCCATGCCGGGCCTGTCCGAGTTCGCCGACCTCGCGGCCGTGGACGCGCCCCTGCCGCTGACGTTCCTGGAACAATGGGCGTTTGGCGAACTGACCGCCGAATTGTCCTGCGCGTGCTACGCCGGGGCGCTCATGCTCCAGGCCATGGGGCTCGGCGGCTGGATGTTCAACGGCATCGACCCCTTCGCCATGCTCGGCGCGAGCGGCGATCCGGCCGTGCCGGGCCTGGGATTCAGGTACGACACCGACGAGCGCTGGGCGCTGCCCAACCCCACGGGCCTGCCCGGAGTCATGGAGGGCTTTTGCCCGCCCCACCACCCGGACATGCGCGCGGCCGTGGAGGCCCTGTGCGAGCGCAAGTTCGGCCCTGGCGGGCCGTTTCATCCCGGCACGCCCGGCCCCTGGAAGGACTCGCGGGCCGTGCGCGGCGCGGCCAGGGTCCACGACGAGCGCTTCCGGCGCTGCGTGGCCTTGCAGGCCAGCTACATCCTCGAAACCTTCGGAAAATTTCCGGGCACGGTGCCGAGCATCTTCTGCCTGCCGTATCTGCAGGCCTGCCACCTGGACCTGGAATTCTACGACCGCTTCTACGCGCCCGGCGCATACCTGCCCAGCCATCGCGGGCACATGGCCCGCTGGCACCCCGAAGACGGGTAGCGGCCCGCCCCCGGCACCGTCCCCGCGCCGCAGCCGAGCCACCGCGCTTGCGCACCGTTCCCATGCGGCGTAGTGTGCGCCGCCATGAAAAACATCTGCGTCTTTCTCGGCGCCAATCACGGTCTGGACCCGGCCTACGCGGCCACTGCCCGGCTTCTGGGCGCGGAACTCGTCCGGCGTGGCCTTGGCCTTGTCTACGGCGGCTCGGCCGTGGGGCTGATGCGCGTCCTGGCCGACGCGGTCATGGAAGCGGGCGGCGAGGCCACGGGCGTCATCCCCAAGGCGCTCTTCGACAAGGAGATCGGCCACACCGGCCTGACGAGCCTTGAGGTGGTGGACTCCATGCACCAGCGGAAGGCTCGCATGGCCGAGCTTTCCGACGCCTTCGTGGCCCTGCCCGGCGGCATCGGCACCCTGGAGGAACTTTTCGAGGTCTTCACCTGGGCGCAGCTCGGGTTCCACGCCAAGCCCTGCGGCCTGCTCGACGTCAACGGCTACTATTCGGGCCTGTGCGCCTTCCTCGACCACGTGCGCGACCAGGGATTCATGAAGGACGCCCACCGGGGCATGCTTTTGTGCGACGCCGACGCCTCGCGCCTTCTGGACCGCCTGGCGGACTACGAGCCGCCGCGCGTGCAGAAGTGGGTGCGCCAGCCGACGCAGCTTTAGCAGGCCGCTGGAAATCCCCGCTAGCCGAAGAGCTTGATGTCCGCGCCGAGCACGCCCGCGACCTCGCCGTTCTCCATGATCGGCACGGAGACCGTCAGGCAGTAGTCGCCAGAAGCGTCGGAGACGTAGATCGAGGAAAGGAACGTTTCCTTGTTCTCGACCGCGCCCTTGTACCAGGGCCGCGAGGACCAGTTCTTGCCGAGGGCCGAGGCATGACTGGCGCCCTTGAAATCCTTGGGCGCGATGTTCTCGGTCACCTGGCGGCCCGTGCCGTCCGTGAGGTAGAGCAACTCCAGGAACGAGAGGCGATCCACATAGCCGCGCATGGCCTTTTCGGCCCGCGCGCGGTCCAGGCTCGCGATGTCCTTGTTGCCTGCCATCTGTTCCACCTCGGCCAGAACCTTGCCCTCGGCGATGATCCGAAAGACCCCGCCGAGCTTGACCAACTCCTGGATCTGGGCGTCGAGCCTGGTGATGGATTCCATGGCGCCGGTCATGTCGCTGGCCGTCTCGGCCGAAAAGCGCGACAGGTTCTCCATGTTGCGGGCCACATCCTCGCTGGCCGCCGATTGCTGCGAACTGGCCGCGGCGATGGCGCGCATCTGGTCCGAGGTGGAGTTGGCCAGTTCCACGATCTCGGAAAGCATCTCGCCCGAGCGTCCGGAGGACTCCTCGGCGCTGGTCATGGCGGTCGCGGCCTGGGCCATGGAGGATAGGCTCTTGGCCGACCCCTCCTGGATGCCCCGGATGACCGTCTCCACCTCCTTGGTGGCGGACATGGTCTTCTCGGCGAGTTTCCTGACTTCGTCCGCGACCACGGCAAAGCCCCGGCCCGCCTCGCCCGCGCGGGCGGCCTCGATGGCCGCGTTCAGGGCCAGGAGGTTGGTCTGGTCGGCGATGTCCCCGATCACGGTCATGACCTGGCCGATGCTCTCGGCCTTGCCTCCCAGGGCCTCCATGTCGGTTCGAAGCCCCTGCATCACGCCAGTCAGTTCGCGGATGGCGGACACGGAGTTGCTGACGACCTCGGCTCCCCGCACGGCGGTGCCCCGCGTGCGTTCGGCGATTTCGGCCGCGCTCTGGGCGCTTCTCGCTACCTCCATGTTGGTGGCGTTCATTTCCTCCACGGCGGCCGCCGCGCTCTCCACGCGGCCGCGCTGCACCTGAGCGCCCTCGCTGACCTTGCCGGTGTCCGTGGCCAGGGAAGCCGCAAAGGTGGTGATGGAGTCCGAGACCTCCTTCAGGGTTCCGGCGGCCTCGAGCATGCTTTGCTTGGTGATGGTGTCGCGGCGTTTGGCCTTTTGCGCTCCGGCCACGGAGAGCTTGTTGGCCTTGCGCCATTTCTCGGCCTGCGCCTCGGCCACCTGGACGCGTTCGCGCGAGGACTCCAGGGCCTCGGCAAGCGTCTGGACCGCCGCGGCCGCCGGGGCCAGGGGGCCTGCAACGTCGGGCAGGGCGATGCCTTTTTCCTGGGCCAGGTTTTCGGCCGCCTTGACCAGGGCGGCCAGAGGCGCGGCAACGGCTCTTTGGACGAGGAGGAAGGCCGCGCCGCCGAACACGGCCGCAACAACGGCCGCGAATATGAAGAAAAGCGATCCGTCGTGCGCGAGCCGTCCAACGGCTGCGCCCGCAAGGGCGGCTACGGTGGCGAGGACGGTTGCGACGACGGCTGGATGCATGTGAAACCCCCAATATTACTGCATCGTAATTGACAAAATCCGTTTGGAGCTATCGTCTGGTGCGGGAAAAATCAAGAATTCTTTCCAAAGTGTGAAATATTTGCTGCCCTTGGCGCATGGGCGATGTATCGAAAATATTCGTTGGGAAACCGTCCCGCGAGGTCGGGATCGATACGATCGGCATCATGTGGATATTGCCAGGCGAAAGCGCAAGCCGATACCAGTTGACGAGAGCGGCAGTCCATGAGGGGGAGACTGAGGTAAAGAACGCACTGTGCGATCGCATACCTGCATAATTGCGAATTATTTACTTTTTTGCAAGATTTGTCTCGCAAGCCCAAGGAACACCGCACACCGTCTCTGGAGAAGACGCCGTGGCGTAGTGGACTTCAACCTGCCACGGGGGTATTGAGGGCGAGATATCGCCATGCTTTCACCCGTGCTCCCGGCATCGGCGCTGGCCGCACGAGACGCGCGCGAGGGGTTTCAGCCATGCATCGTTTCCCAAAAAGTCATCGCATCCGGGCCTTCCGGCGCGCATGCGCGCTTTCCTGCCTCGTACTGTTTCTAGCGGCCTGCGGGGGCGAGGACTCTGGCAAAGCCAAGGCCGATGCCGACGCCCCCAAACCCACACCGGTCTCGGTCATGACTCTTGCGCCACGGGACGTGGTCCTGAATTACGAGTATCCGGGGCGCATCTCGGCCAAGGAGAGCGTGGAGGTCCGCGCCCGCGTGGAGGGGTTCCTGGAGAAAATGGCGTACGTGGAGGGCTCCCTCGTCAAGCAGGGCGACCTGCTGTTCGTCATCGACGAGCGGCCCTACAAGGAGACCTTGAACCAGGCCCAGGCCGACCTTAACCGCACCCAGGCCGCTCTGGACAAGGCGGCCGTGGACGAGCGCCGCTTTTCCTCCCTGGTCAAGCAGGGCGTGGTCAGCCAGGAGGAATACGACTCCGTGCACACGCGCTACCGCGAGGCGCAGGCCGCGCGCGACGCGAGCAGGGCCGCCGTGGAGCAGGCCCGGCTGAACCTCGGCTACTGCCGCGTAAACGCACCCATCGACGGCCGCGCGGGCAAGGCCCTGGTCAAGGTGGGCAGTCTCGTGGGGCGGAGCGAATCCACGCTGCTCACGACCGTGGACTCCATCGATCCCGTGTACGTCGATTTCAGCATCAGCGAGCAGGAATATCTGGCCTACGTGCGCGAGCACCAGCAAAAGGTTGCCGAGGGGATTCCCGATCCCGCGCCGCCGCTGCATCTCATCCTGGCCGACGGCCGGGATTACGGGATCACGGGCACGGCCGATGTGGCCCAGCGCACCGTGGACCCGACAACGGGCACCTTGTCCATCCGGGGCATTTTCGGAAACCCCGACGGCCTGCTCCTGCCCGGCCAGTACGCCAAGGTCGTCGTGGGCGCGGGCGTGATGAACGGCGTCCTGCTCGTGCCGCAGCGCGCGGTCATGGACGTGCAAGGAAAGAAGAGCGTTTACGTGGTCGGCGAGAAAGGATTGCTCGAATCGCGAGCCGTCACGCTCGGTCCGAGCCACGGCAGCGACTTCATCGTCGCCGAGGGGCTTTCCTCGGGCGACCGGGTCGTGGTCGAGGGAACCCAGCGGTTGCGGCCCGGCATGCCAGTGGCCCCCCAGGCCGCGCCCCAGGCCCCGGCCGGAGCCGGGCAGGCCGGGAACTGACCCGTGCTCGTCCATTTCTTCATCGACCGGCCCGTCTTTTCGGCCGTCCTCTCCATCGTCATCACCCTGGTGGGGGCCATCTGCCTCTACCTCCTCCCCGTGGCCCAGTACCCGGAGATTGTGCCGCCCACGGTCCAGGTCAAGGCGACATATCCGGGCGCGAGCGCGGGCGTGGTCGAGGAGAGCGTGGCCACGCCCATCGAGCAACAGGTCAACGGCGCGGAAGGCATGATGTACATGCAGTCCGTCAGCGCCAACGACGGCACCATGACCCTGACCGTGACCTTCGAGGTAGGCCGCGACCTGGACATGGCCACCGTGGACGTGCAAAACCGCGTGGCCCTGGCCGAACCGCAACTGCCGCCAGACGTGGTGCGCCAGGGCATCACGGTCAAGAAGCAGTCGCCCAACATGCTGGCCGTCATCAACCTGATGGCCGACGATCCGGGCTACGACGCCCTCTTCCTCTCCAACTACGCGACCATCAACCTGGCCGACAACCTTGGACGCATCAAGGGCGTGGGCAACGTCATGGTTTACGGCGCGGGCGACTACGGCATGCGCATCTGGCTCGATCCGGAGAAGCTTGCCCGAATGAATCTGACCGTGGCCGACGTGATCGCGGCCGTGGGGGAGCAGAACGTGCAGGCCCCGGCGGGCCAGATCGGCTCGCCGCCCTCACCGCCGGGCCAGGAGGTGCAGCTCGCCATCCAGACCAGGGGCCGCCTCTCCGAGCCCGAGGAGTTCGGCGCGATCATCGTGCGCGCGGGCGCGGACGGCTCGCTCCTGCGCGTGCGCGACGTGGCCCGCGTGGAGATGGGCTCGCAGTCCTACAGCGCCTTTTCGCGCCTCAACGGCAAGGACACCGCCTCCATCCTCGTCTACCAGCTTCCCGGGGCCAACGCCCTGGACGTGGTGGCCGAGGTGCGCGCCGCCATGGGGGAGATGGCCAAAAGCTTCCCGCACGGCATCTCGTACCAGGTCAGCCACGACACGACCAGCTTCGTCACCGACTCCATCAACGAGGTGGTCCAGACGCTCTTCGAGGCGCTGCTCCTGGTCTTTCTGGTGGTCTTCATATTCCTGCAGAACGGCCGCGCGGTCTTCATCCCCATGCTGGCCGTGCCCGTCTCGCTCATCGGCGCGTTCGCGGCCTTTCAGGTACTCGGCTTCTCCATCAACACCCTCACGCTCTTCGGCCTGGTGCTGGCCATCGGCCTGGTGGTGGACGACGCCATCGTGGTCGTGGAGGCCGTGCAACGCCTCATCGACGAGGAAGGGCTCTCGCCCCGCGAGGCGGCCAAGAAGGCCATGGACGAGGTTACGGCCCCGGTCATCGCCACCTCGCTCGTGCTCATCGCGGTCTTCGTGCCCGTGGCCTTCCAGGGAGGCGTGGCCGGACGGCTCTACCAGCAGTTCGCCCTCACCCTCTCGGTCAGCGTGGCGCTTTCGACCATCGTGGCCCTCACGCTCTCCCCGGCGTTGTGCGCCCTCCTGCTCCGGCCGGAGAAGACCACGCGCGGCCCCCTGGGCTGGTTCTTCGGCAAGTTCAACGCAGGCTTCGCGCGGCTCACGGCCGGTTACGAGGCCTCGGTCACGCGGGCCATCCGGCGCTTCGGCCTCGTCTTGTCGCTCATGGCCGTCCTTTTCGGCGCCACCTGGGTGCTCCTGGAGAAGCTGCCCACGAGCTTCGTGCCCGCGGAGGACCAGGGCTATCTCATCGCGGCCGTGCAGCTTCCCGAGGGCGCGTCGTTGCAGCGCACCGACGCGATCATGCGCCAGATCGAACAGATCGCCGCGAACGAACCCGCCATCCGCGACATCCTCACCCTGGGCGGCCTGAACATCTTGACCAGCGCCAACAGCTCGTATGCGGGCACCTGCTTCATCATGCTCAAGCCCTTCGAGGAGCGCACCGAGCCCGGCATGTCGGCCCAGGCCGTACAGCAACGCCTGCAGCGAGCCTTCATGAGCCTTTCCGAGGGACTGGCCATGGCCTTCAACCCGCCCGCCATCCAGGGACTTTCCACCACGGGCGGGTTCGAGTTCCAGGTGCAGCAACGCGGCGGCGGCGAGGTGGCCGATCTGTCCCAGGCGGCCCAGGCCTTCATGCAGGATGCGGGCAAGCGGCCCGAGGTGACACGGCTCTTCACCACCTTCAGCGACAACGTGCCGCAGGTCTTCCTGGATCTCGACCGCGACAAGACCAAGCTCCTGGGCGTGCCCGTGGACTCGGTCTTTCAGACCCTGCAGACCTACCTCGGCGGCTACTACGTCAACGACTTCAACAAGTACGGCCGCACCTACCGCGTCATGCTCCAGGCCGCTCCCGAATACCGCCAGCGGGCCGAAGACGTGGGCGTCTTCCACGTGCGCGGCCAGGATGGGGCCATGGTCCCGCTCTCCACGCTCGTGACCACGCAAGGCGTCTCCGGGCCAGAGTACATCACCCATTTCAACCTCTACCGCTCCGTGACGATCAACGGCGACACGCCGCACGGCTTCAGCTCCGGCCAGTCCATCGCGGCCATGGAGAGCGCGGCCCGGAGCCTGCCCCAGGGCTACGGCTTCGAGTGGTCGGGAATCTCGCTGCAGGAGAAGCTTTCCGGCGATCAGGCCATGTACGTCTTCCTGCTGGCCCTGGTCATGGTCTTCCTGTTCCTGGCCGCGCTTTACGAGAGCTGGGCCATTCCCTTCGCGGTGCTGCTCACCGTGCCCCTGGGCATCTTCGGCGCCATGGCCGGGCAGTGGCTGCGGGGGCTTGAGAACGACGTCTACGCCCAGATCGGCCTGGTCATGCTCATCGGTCTGGTGGCCAAGAACGCCATCCTCATCGTGGAATTCGCCAAGATGAAGCACGACGCGGGCATGGATGCGCGCCAGGCCGCGATCATGGCCGCGCGCCTCAGGTTCAGGCCGATCCTCATGACCTCCTTCGCCTTCATCCTGGGCGTGGTGCCGCTCGTGATCTCCACGGGCGCGGGCGCGGCCGCGCGCCATGCCCTGGGCACGTCGGTCTTTGCCGGCATGATCGCGGCCACCTGCCTGGGCGTGATCGTGGTGCCGGTGCTTTATTCGCTCATCCAGGGCTGGGCCACGCGCATGCGCACGGGCCGGGCATCCGGTGAGGCGGCAAATGGATCACGGGAGAACGCATGAGCGGCAACACTTTCGGCAAGCTCTTTCGCCTGACCACCTTCGGAGAATCCCACGGGCCGGGGCTTGGCGGGGTCATCGACGGCTGCCCGGCAGGCATTCCCCTGACCGAGGCCGACATCCAGGTCGAACTCGACCGCAGAAAGCCCGGCACGGGCGGGATCGCGGCCACGGCGCGGCGCGAGGACGACGCCGTGCACCTTCATTCCGGCGTCTTCGAGGGCCGGACCACGGGCACGCCCATCGGCTTTTTCATCGCCAACCAGGACATGCGCTCGCGTGATTATTCGGCCATCAAGGACGTCTGGCGGCCGGGCCATGCGGACAGAACCTACGACGCCAAGTTCGGCTTCCGCGACTACCGCGGCGGCGGCCGCTCCTCGGGCCGCGAAACGGTCTCGCGCGTTGCGGGCGGCGCGGTGGCGGCAGCGTTTCTGGCCACGCGCGGCGTTTCGGTCCTGGCCTACCCCGTGGAGGTGGGCGGCGTTCCCGCGCGGGTGATCGACCCGGAGAACGCTCATGCCCGGCCTTTCTTCAGCCCGGACGAGGCGGCCGTGGCCGCCTTCGAGGAGCGTTGCAGGCAGGCGCGCGCGGCCGGTGACACCGTGGGCGGCGTGGTGGAAGTCCGGGCGCGCGGCGTTCCCGCAGGCCTTGGCGAGCCGGTCTTCGACAAGCTCGACGCGCGGCTGGCCTACGCGCTCATGGGCATCGGCGCGGTCAAGGGCGTTGAGATCGGCGCGGGCTTCTCGGCCGCGCGGGCCACGGGCGCGACGAACAACGACCCGATGACGCTTGATGGCTTCGCCTCGAACAACGCGGGCGGCATTTTGGGCGGCATCTCCTCGGGCCAGGAGATCGTGGTGCGCTGCGCCGTGAAGCCCATCCCCTCCATCGGCCAGCCGCAACGCACCATGACGCGCCAGGGCGAGGAGACCGAAATCACGGTGGGCGGCCGCCACGACGTCTGCGCCATCCCGCGCATCGTGCCCGTGTGCAAGGCCATGGTCCTGCTTGTCCTGGCCGACATGTGGCTGCTCGACCGAAGGCTCGGCGGCGAATGCCCAAGGAACTGACGCACTGGCTGGTGGCGCAGGCCACCGCAGAGAGGCTTGCGGACACGCCCTGGCAGTCCCCTCTCGCGGCCTGCCCGAACATGCTGCGCATCGGCTCGGTGGCCCACGACGCGCTCTACTACCTGCCCGCCTCGGCCCCGGCCGCCTGCCGCCGCGTGCCCTACGTCCTTTCCGGCCACGAGGGCGAGGATTCGCACGAGATCCTGCGCCTTTTGGCCCGCGATCACGCCGCGCACCCGCGCCCCTGGCTGGCCGCCTGGCTGGCCGGGCTGGCCACGCACATCGCGGCCGACACGACCTTTCATCCCCTGGTCTTCTGGGCCACCGGCGACTACCACCATCCGGACCCGAGGCGGCGCACCAGGGCCGTGCAGCGGCACCGCGCCTTCGAGACGCTCATGGACATCCATTTCATGGGCGGGATCGGGCGCGTGCTGCCCATGTCGCTCTCCCGCACGCTGCGCGGGGCCGAGACGCCGCGCGAGACGCTCTTCGCCGAGGGCAGGCTGACCGACACCACGGGCGTGGAGGCGGGGCTCGCGCGCGATTGCCAGGCGAGGGCCTGGCGCATATTCGCGGTCATGCAGGCCCTGGCCCGCACGACCTGGCTGTCGAGCGGGCTGTATGCCGCACGGGGCCTTCTGCCGTCCGGCGCGCGCGAACTTTTGGCCCTGCACTACATCCCGGCCATGACCACGCAACTTCCCCGGCTCGCGGGCGAGATAGATTATCGTCACCCGGTTACGGGCGAGGAACGGCGCGAGAGCCTCGACGCGCTCTTCGAGCGGGCCGTGCAGCGCGCGGCGGAACTGTTGCGGGCGCTCACCCCGGCCGCGTTCGAGGGCAAGGAGCCGGACCTTGCGCCCGGCCTCCCCCTGGACGGCGGAACAGCCGGAGCGCTGACGCATTTCGCCGATCCGCCGTTGATCGAATTCTAGCGAAACGCGGAGGGCTCCTCGACGCGGCTTGCGGCGCTGGCGACACGCTTGCGCCGTGGAAGATTCAGCGCCCAAGGGCTCCAAGACGCGAAAAGCGCTCCACCGGTTTTCGGGAGAGCGCTTTTCGTTCACGCACGGCAATCCAAAGGGATGGCGGGCTCAGGCCTTATAGAGAAAATCAGCCTTGAGGGCGAAGGAAACGAGCTCGGCCACGGAGTGCAGGCCGAGCTTCTTCATCAGGTTGGCGCGATGCTTCTCCACCGTCTTGACGCTGATGCACAGCCTATCCGCGATCTCGCGGTTGCGCATGCCCTCGGCGGCCATGGCCAGTATCTCGCGTTCACGCTTGGTGAGGGCGGCGAACCGGTTGTCGTCCTTTCCGCACGGAACGTCGCCCGCCTCGATGCACAGGTCGGGTTCGAGAAAGGCCCCGTCCTGCATCAGGGTCTCGATGGCCTGGGCCAGCCTGCCACGATCGGCGTTCTTGAGCAGATACCCGCTGGCCCCGGCCTTCATGGCCAGACGCACGAGATTCCTGTCTTCATGGGCCGTGAGGATGAGGATTCTGGTCTCCGGCCGCGCTTCCTTGATGCGCGCGGTGGCCTCGATGCCGTCCATGCCAGGCATCCCGATGTCCATGAGCACGATGTCGGGGTCCAGATCCAGGCAGCGCGCCACGGCCTGCGCGCCGTCCGCGGCTTCCCCGCAGACCTCCACCCCTGGCTGCGAGGCCAGGAGACGCCCCAGGCCGTCGCGCACGATGGCGTGGTCATCCGCCACGAGCAGTCTGATAGGCTTCGCCACGCAAACTCCACTTCGTATAAAGGTTCCGCAACAGGTTCTTTTTGCAGGCGATCTTTATGCGGCATAAACATTTTTTCAGTCACATACAAGGGAATGCGGCGGCAGGGGGCAAAGAAATCGCGTCCCAAAAAGGTTCCGCGAAGAAAAAAGCGCGGCATGCCATGGACATGCCGCGCTGACTCGCCGCCGGGCGATACCGCCCATCCGGGAAGACGGCGGACAATGTCCCGAACGGAGGCTGACAGACTTTTGCCTAACACCGTTCCGCAGACCGTTCGAAGGACGCCGGATTACGGCGCAAGAAGAATCCAGACCCGACGCGTATAAGAACATGCGCGAGGGGCTGGATTCTTCGCGGCAACGCGCAGGCGGTGCTTTTTGGACGGTTTGCTAAAGCCGGTACTAGCGTTTCATCTGGTTCAAGGTGCTGATAATGGAATCAGCCGTGGTGATGACCTTGGTGTTGGCCTGAAAGCCCCGCTGCCCGAGGATCAGATTCGCGAACTCCATGGCCAGATCCACGTTGGATTGCTCCAGCGTGGACTGGGCAATGGCACCCAGGCCGTCCTCGCCGGGAACGCCCTCGATGGCCGCACCGGAATTCGGCGTCTCTGAGAAGAGATTGCCACCCTCGCGCCTGAGTCCGTACTCGCTCGGGAAGTTGTAGAGCGAGACTTGGTAGAGGTCTTCCTTCTGCCCGTTGGAATAGTAGGCCGTAAGAACTCCTCCCGTATTCACGCTCAGGTAGTTCAGATAGCCGGTGGAGTAGCCGTCCTGATTCTGGGTCAAGGTCACGGAGGAACTAGCGAAGCTCGTGGTGAAGAGCGCGCTTTGCGGCGTGGCGCTCATGCTCGGCAGGCTGCCCGCATTGGAGCCCACGGCCGAGGCGCGCGCGCCCGGATCGCTCCAGTCGTCGCCAGCCACCAAGCCAAAATTGAGGTTCATGGACTGCGGGGCGAGCGTTCCACCGCCCGAGGCGCGAAACACCGCATCGAAGGAGGGGCGTCCATCTGCCAGGGTGGCCAGCCGCCAATTGTCGAGATCGGAGGAGTCGGTTGCCGACGGATCGAGCACGTAAGCCGTCTGGTCGATGACGTTGCCCGCCGCGTTGAAGGTCAGGGTGCCCATCATCAGGAGCCCCCCGGCCCTTGGATCGGCCAGCGCGCGGCCATCCTCGGAGGGATCCACCGTCACCACGTATTCCCAGTAGCGGGTTCCTCCCGGCCCGGCGTTATTGACGCCGCTGCGCACGGGATCGAAATAGATGCTCACGTTTCGCGCTGTGCCGTCCGCGTCGTAGATCTTGATGCCGTTCAGGTAGGAGTACTGCGACTCGGCCAGGGGAGGTTGGCTGGTCCCGTCCCAGGCGAGTCCCAGCGAGAAGAACGGATTCGCGGGATCGTGCGTCCGGTCAGGGCTTCCGGAGTCGAGGTTGGTGATGACCGTCATGTTTTGCGTGGCCCTGGGGTCGGAACGATAGACGTTCACGATCTGACCGTCGCGTTCCTCCTCCCCCATGGGCAGACGGATGGTCTGCGACCCGCCGCCGGACAGGCCTGTCACGGGGTCGATGGGTACGCCCTGCAACGCGAAGCGATTCATGTCGCGCAGCACGCCCTCATTGTCGAAGCGGAAGCTGCCCGCGCGTGTATAGAAGGCCCGTCCCTGGTCGTCCACGACGCGGAAGAAGCCCTTGCCGCCTATGGCCAGGTCCGTGGCGAATGTGCCCATCTCGAAGGAGCCCTGACTGTAATCGGTCATGATGTCCGAGACCCGCACGCCCTTGCCCACCTGCCCCGCGCCGAACACCGCGCCGCCGGGAGAGACTCCGCCTCCGGTAGGCTTGTTCTCGTACATCAGATCCTCGAACAGCGTGCGCGTGTTCTTGAAGCCGATTGTGTTCACGTTGGCCAGGTTGTGGCCGATGGTCTGGATCATGGTGTTGTGCGCCACGGCTCCCGTGGCGCCAACGAACATGGAACTGAACATCGCGTTCTCCCGATGCAAAGGTGCGGCAAAAATTTCTCGCCGTCCGGCTTATCGCAAGGGCGATGCCAGCCACATCCCAGAAATCGTCAACACACTGATACTGCTTGATAAAAAAGTTTTCACGGCCCATTCTGGCCCCATGGGCTGAAAAAAGTGCCCGTCCCTGCTACAGAAAAGGCGGGACGGCTCGGCCTCCCCAAAACCCGATGCGCCACATGAAGGAGAAACCGTGAACATAGCCCTTGCCGACACCTCCGCACTCACAACCGCCGAAACCCTGATGCTGCCGCTGTTCGCCGACCGCCCCGCGCCCCTGCCCAGCCCCTTCGAAGCGCTGGCCCAGACCCCTGGCCTTAGCGAGGCTTCCGCCAAATTCAAGGAGACCGGCCTTTTCTACACCCTGCCCGGCGCGCCCTGCCGCCGCCTGCTGACCGTGGGGATGGGCGACGCGGCCGACTTCTCTCTCGACAAGCTGTCCCGCGCCCTGGCCGTGGCCGCGCGCGTGGCCCGCGACCGCCTCTGCGAGCGCGCGGGCGTGTTGCTCGCCGGGCTGCCCGAGATTGAAAGCGCAAGCGCGCCGCGCATCGTGCGCGAGGCGACCGTGGCGCTCTGCCTGGGGCTTTACGCCTTCAAGCTGCTCAAGACCACGGACGAGGCCCCGGCTGACCCGAAGGAGTTTTTGCTCCTGCCGGACGAAAACGCCTCGCGCGAGAAGCTTTCGGCCGCGTTGGCTCTGGGTCTGGCCGAGGCCGAAGGCGTGTGCCTGGCCCGCGACCTCGTGAACCGGCCCTCGAACCACGCCTCGCCCGCCATCGTGGCCGAAACGGCGCGCGAACTGGCCGCGCGGCACGGCTTCTCCTGCCGCGTGCACGGCCGGCAGGAAATCGAGGCCATGGGCATGGGCGCGTTCGCGGCCGTGGCCCAAGGGTCGCGCGCCGAACCCGCGTTCATCGTCCTGGACACCGACCCCGACGGCGGCAAGCCCCTGGTCTTGATCGGCAAGGGCGTGACCTTCGATACCGGCGGCATCAGCCTCAAACCCGCAGCCAAGATGGAAGAGATGAAGAGCGACATGGCTGGCGCGGCGGCTGTGCTGGGCTGTCTGGAGACGCTCGGCCGCCTTGGAGGTGGGCGGGGCGAACGCCGCGTGATCGGCCTCTTGCCCTGCACGGACAACATGCCCGACGGCGGCAGCGTGAAGCCCGGCGACGTGGTCGAGAGCCTTGCCGGACTGACGGTGGAGATCGTCAACACCGACGCCGAGGGCCGCCTGCTGCTGGCCGACGCCCTGGCCTTCGCCGCACGCCTCTCCCCTGCCACGGTCATTGATGCCGCGACCCTCACCGGAGCCTGCCGTATCGCCTTGGGCGTGCACTATGCGGGAGTCTTCAGCCCAAGCGACGAGCTCGCCGAGCGCATCCGGGTCACGGGCGCGGACGTGGGCGACCGCTTCTGGCGGCTGCCGTTGGACGAACTGTTCGCCGAGGAGTTGAAGAGCGACACGGCGGACCTGAAGAACGTCGGACGCCGCGAGGGCGGGGCGATCACGGCCGCGATGTTCCTCAAGCGCTTCGTGCCCGAAGGCGCTTCGTGGGCGCATCTGGACATCGCGCCCACATCCTTCGTGGACGCGGCCTCGGACCTGTGGCCCAAGGGCGCCACGGGATTTGGCGTGCGCACTCTGGCGGCCCTTGCGCGCGGCCAGGGCTGATATTTGGGGATTCTGACACGGAACGGGAGGCGGCCATGCAGAATGCGCAACGCGGCGTTTCGCGCGGCGAAACGCGGGTCACGGGCTTCAGCGACCGCGAAATGGATTTCCAACTTCTGCGCTCGCTGGGCAACGGGGCCTACGGCGCGTCGAGCCCTGGCGAATGCCTGGCCCTGGTCCGCTCCATCCGGGCGGACGATCCCGCATCCTGGACCGCCGCCTTCGCCGATCTGGCCGAGCGGCTCCTGGCCGACGGCGAGACGCGCCTTGCACGCGGCCACACGGTGAGCGCGCGCGACCAATTTCAGCGCGCGGCCGAGTATTTCCGCGCGGCCGAATACTACGCCGACCCCCTGGACGCATCGCGGGCCGCCTTGGACGAGCGCTGCCTGCGCGCCTTCGCGGCCTGGCTGTCCCTGGCCGGACAGACCGCCATGCCGGGCTTCTCGGCCGAGCGGTTGCTCATCCCCTATGAAGGCGGTGACATCCCGGCCTATCTCCTGGCGCCCGCCCGCCGCCCCTCGGGGAGCCTGCTCGTGGCCATGAGCGGTTTCGACGGCACGAGCGAGGAATTGTTCAGTTGCCTCGGCCTGCCAGGCGTCGAGCGCGGCCACCGCGTGCTGCTTTTCGACGGCCCCGGCCAGGCCGGATACCGCCGCCTGCACCCGAGCGGCGTATTCAGACCGGATTGGGAGCGGGTGATCGGCCCGGTGCTCGACCACGCCCTGAGACTGCCCGGCGTCGATCCCGAGCGCGTGGCCCTGGCGGGCATCTCGCTCGGCGGCTACTTCGCCACGCGCGCGGCGGCCTTCGATCCGCGCGTCCGGGCGCTCGTGGCCAATTCGCCCATCGTCGATCTTTTCCAATACCTGGTCTCGTTCCTGGGTGGCGAGGAGGCTGCGCTGCGCATGCCCTCCTTCACCATTGCCGAGATCGTCTCCGCCCCGCCCGAGGAACTGCCGCCGCGAAAACGCTGGGAGGCCTTGAGCGCGCTCACGCGCTTCGGGTGTGAGAGCACGGGCGAGTGGCTGAAACGCTTACGGGACTTCACTATCACGGGCGAGATGCTTTCGGCCGTCCGCTGTCCTTCACTGGGGATTCTCGGCGAGGCCGAGGGCGAGGTGCCGCGCACGCATTACGAGACATTTCTCGCGGGCGTTTCGGGCAAGGCCACGGGCAGGATCTTCACGACCCAGGAGGGCGCGGACGCCCACTGCCAGGTCGGCAACCAGCGCCTGCTCGCGGCCGAGGTCTTCGACTGGCTGGAAGACGTCTGGGCGATGCACCAGACCTAGCAGGCCGTTCAAAAACGTCATTTGCGGCGTTGCCGCGGAAAATCCAGTCCCTCGCGTATTCCTTGATACGCGTCGGGCCTGGATTTTCCTTGCGCCTTGCATCTGACGCTTTTGAACGGCCTGCGGAGCGAAGTTTTTCAATTGCTGGACAGCCGGGTGGCGAGCGCCCTGCGTACAAAACAGCCTTGTTTGGAGAACAAAACGACGGATAACGGCGCATTCTCGCGCCTCAACGCGTCCGCCCAAGCCTACAGACGCGCGCCGAAACGCTCAGCGAGGAAGCTCGGCGGCAGCGTCCAGGCCCTGAGGTGCGCCTCGCGCATCAGGCCGGGGTCCGCGAGCAGGATATTCTTGTCGCGCGCCGAGAGCGCGGACGGCCCCTTTTGGAGCAGCCGCTCCAAAAGCGCCCGCCGCTCTAGGGCCACGCTCGACGCGAGGCTGCGCTCACCGCGCGCCAGACGCAGGTGCACGGCGTTGGTCAACGGGTCGACCACGGCCCGCGCGAAGCCGAAACCCAGCGGATCGGCCAGTCCCTCGGCCGGAGCCTTGAGATGTTCCTCCCCGCTCGCCGTCTCGGCCAGTTCGCGCGGAGGTTCCACTTCCTCGGGCGTGACGAAGATGCCCATGCGCCGGGCCGCCCGGCCAAGCTGCGCGCTCGACGTGAGCGAGGAGAGCGGCGCGGAGAGCAGGAGCGAAAAGATGATCGGGCACGTCCACCAGAAAAAGGCCGGGTTCACGTGCCACAAAAGAAGGCCCCACACCGCCGCGAGGCAGGTGTCCAGGCCATGGAAGCGCAGGGCCTCGGAAAACGGCGTGCCCGAGTCGGAGCGGTCCTGGCTCGGCCAGCCCGAAGCGCGGCCGATAAGGGTGTTGGCCACGAACTTGGTGTGGAACATCATGCGAACCGGCGCAAGCAGCGTGGACAGGACAACGTCCGCGACGATGCCAAGGCTGAGCGAAAGCACCCCGCCGAAACGCCTAGCCCCTCCCTTGGTCACGACCAGGAACCAGCTCGCGACCTTGGGCAGGAAAAGGAGCACAAAGGTCATGGCCAGGACCACCAGCGCCCACATGGGCTCCCAGACCGGCCACTCCGGGAAGAGCACCCTGTCTTGCGGGAAGTAGACCGGCACGGCCAGCGCCTCCAGGACCGCCTCGGCCGTGGACAGGACCAGGAACGCGAACCACAGAAAGGCCGAGAAATACGACATGAAGCCGTTGAGGAACAAAAAGCGGTGCGCGGGCAAAAGCCCCCTGGTGAGCAAAAGGCGCATGTGCTGCATGTTACCCTGGCACCAGCGGCGATCGCGCTTGAGTTCGGCCAAAAGCGTGGGCGGCACCTCCTCCCAGGTCCCCTCCAGATCGAAGGCCAGCCACACGCCGTAGGATGCGCGGCGCATGAGCGCGGCCTCCACGAAATCGTGGCTCATGATGTCCCCGCCAAGCGGCGGCTTGCCGGGCAGACGCGGCAAGCCGCAGTGCTTCATGAAAGGCTTGACGCGGATGAGCGCGTTGTGCCCCCAGTACTGGGCGTCGCCAAGCTGCCAGAAATGCAGCCCCGCCGCGAACATGGGACCGTAGAGGCGGTTGGCGAACTGCTGCGCGCGGGCGATGAGCGTCTCGCGCCCGGCGGTGCGCGGCGCCGTCTGCAGGATGCCCACGTGGCGGCGGCGCTCCATGATCTGCACCATGCGCACGAGTATGGAGCCCGACATGACCGAGTCCGCGTCCATGACCGCCATGTATTCGTATCCGGCCCCGAAGCGACGGCAGAAATCCGCGATGTTGCCAGACTTGCGCTTGAGGTTCACTCGGCGGCGGCGATAGAAGATGCGGCCTTGCGCGCCCAACTCCTCGCACAGTCGCCGCCAGATCGCCTCCTCCTGCACGAAGCGGTCGGGGTCCTTGGAATCCGAAAGGATGAAAAAATGGAAGCCCGTCAGCGCGCCCGCGCGTTCGAGGGACAGGTACGTGGCCCTGATTCCGGCAGCCGTGCGCTCGAATTCCTCGTTGCAGACCGGAAAGAGGATCGCGGTCATGGCCTTGCGCGGCTCGCTGACGTCGCCCTCGCGTTCCTTGGTGGTGGTGATCACGAAACGGTCGAAGCGCCTGAAGAGCGTCCAGAAACCGGCCATGGCCGTCCAAAAGCCGATGGATATCCAGGCGAAGAGAATCGAGAAGACGGCCACGATGGCCAGTTCGAGCGCAGTGGAGCCCTTGTGCGGCAAGACCGCACCCATATTCAGCGCGGCCAGGATCGTGGGCAGGAGCACGAGCACGATGAGCACGATGCGGCGACGGCTCGCCCGTTTCATCCAGGGTTCGTTCAGGTACTCGCGCGTCTGCCGCTCGGTCAGGAAGCCCTGTGCCGAGGGCTTTACGGGCGGCCTGCTCCACGGACGACGGTGCATCTCCTCGGGCGCCATGTGCCGCCTGACGAGCGGCGGACATGGCGTGGGGACGTCGAGCGTCTCGCTTCGGCCGAGTTCTTCCTGGACCGCCGCCACGGCGCGGCCGGTCAGCGTTTCGGCTGTCTCGCCAGGCTGCGGATCAAGGTCGCGCAGCACGCCAAGCGCCAGTTCCAGTCGCCGCGTTTCGGAGAGGGGAAAGCGGCGCAGATAGGCCGAAAGCCTGCGCCCGGCCTCGTCGAGGGCCGTGCGGATTTCCTTCGGCATCCGGCCCGGCGCGCCGGGCGTGCGTGTCTCGAACATGCTCACAGCCTGTAGGAGTAGCTCCACGTCTCGGTCAGCGTGTTCACGAGATCACGCAGAAAGACGCGCATCTCGATTGGCGGCCGCTTGTCCAGGACTACATGCAGCCCGGACGGATCGTCGGGCAGGATGCGAAACGTCAGACGCCAAGCCCCGGTGACCGGGTTCTTCTCGATGCGCTGCCCAACGAGCGTGGCCCCGGCGCCGACGGTGACCACCGCCTGAGGCGGGCTGTCGGAGGCCAACTCGCGAAGCTTCTGGCCGTCGAAGTCGAGGACGAAAACCCTGGTCTTGCCGTCGAGATCGCGACCGACACGCGTGGCGGTCACATAGCCATCGGGCGGGATGTCCTTGAAGGGGCCGCCCCAATAGACGCGGTAGGCGAAACGCAGGGGCTCGCCGGGCGTGGGCTGGACGGCCGGAGTCCAGAAGGCCGTGATGTTGTCGTTGTTCTCGTTGTCCGTAGGAATCTGCACCAGTTCGACGCGGCCTTCGCCCCACTCGCCCAGCGGCTCCACCCATATGCTGGGGCGAAGCTCCTGGCGCAGCGAAAGGTCCTGGTAGCTGGCGAAGTCGCGGTCGCGCTGCATGAGTCCAAAGCCCTTCAGGCCGGGCGCGGCGAACGAGTTGATCTGCAGCGTGCGCGGGTTCTGCAGGGGCCGCCAGATCCACTCGCCGTTTTGCAAGGCCACGAGCAGGCCGTCCGCGTCGTGCACCTCGGGCCGGTAATCTTCGAACCTGCGGCCCGTGGAGTTCTCGCCCATCAGAAACATGCTGTTCAGCGGCGCGATGCCGAGTTTATCCACGGGACGGCGCGGGAAGAGCACGCTCTTGACCTCGACTACCGTGGGCAGCCCCGGCTGCGAAGTGAAGGTGAACGCCCCGGTCACGCTCGGACTGTCCATGAGGGCATGGACCGTCAGTTGACGGTCTTTGGGCTTGGGCTTGACCACCCAGAATTTCGAGAACCAGGGGAACTCCTCGCCCCGGGGCTGGGCCGTGTCGATGGCCAAGCCGCGCGCCGAGGAGCCGTAGAACTGTCCTTTGCCCACGGAGCGGAAATACGTGGCCCCCAAAAAGACGAGGTACTCGTCCATGACCGTGGAGGAGTTGATGGGGGCGTGGGCGCGGAAGCCCGCAAATCCGAGATCGCCCGGAATCTCGTCCTGACGGGGGAGCGCGCCGTAGTCGAAGAGTTCCCGGGAGAAGGGCACGGGAGAGACCCGGCCGTCCTCGATCACGTGCACGGCCACGGCCCGGTCGTAGCGCCCGCCCGGATGGAAGAACTGCAGCGTGTGCGGAAGCTTCTCACCGTGCCACAAGGCCTTTTCTGCCTTGTAGCGGATGGCGTCCCAGTATTGATTGCCTTGCAGGAGGAAGGACGGAACGCCCGGCACAGGCGGTTCGTGCGGGGCCTTGGACAGAGCCTCGGCCATGGCCGCAACCTGTTCGAAGCCGAACGTTTCGGCGGATTCTTCCGCCATCCGGGGTTTGGCCGCGCTCTCGGCGGGCCGGGGCTGGGCGGGACGCGCCCCATTCCCTCCGGCCTCCTTGGCCGTCTTGGCGGGCAGGGCCAGCAGACAGAAAGCAAGACACAGGAGCAAAATGCGCCCCATGCGGCGAAAACGGCCGAATCGTTCGACCGCGCGTATGCTCATGATCATGGACCTCTCGTTGCGTGCGCGGGATCATCCCTTATACGCGGCGCGGTATCTAGCAGCACGGCGAAAGGAAAGCAATCGCGTCCATTCCGGCCCGCCGATCCACGGTTCGCGCCCGTCCCGCGGGAGAGGCCTGGGGATCAGGCGGTCCTGGCTGCGCCGTGCTGGTCGCAGTATCTGAGAAACTTCAGTGCCTCCGAAAACCCAGGGTTGAGGTCGAGGGCCCTGCGCAAATGCTCTTTGCAACTGTCCGTGTCACCCTTGTCGAAGTAGACGCGGGCGATGTTGAAGAAGACGTGCTCGTCGCGGTCGTTGAACTCCAAGGCCCGCTGGTAGAAACGCAGGGATTCCTCGAAGTGCCCGTTCTTGCGCAGGTTGATGCCGAAGGAATTGAAGCGCTCCCTCTGTTCCTGGTGGAATGCCTCGTCGATGCCGAGCAGCGTGTCGAGCACCTTCTTGAGCTTCACGAAGTCCTTCTTCTCCGAATAGACCTCGCCCAGGCCGTAGTTGGCGCGCACGTTCAGTCCATCGATCATCAGGGCCTTGAGAAACTGTTTCTCGGCCGCGTCGAGCTGATTCAGGGAAAAGAGGCGCTCGCCCTCCGCAATCTTCCTGGCCAGGGTCTGCAAGGCGGGAACGGTGTTCGTCCGGTAGTAGGTCGGCTCCGGCGCATAGGCAGTCAGGAACTCGATCTCCGGCAGTTCCTTGCGCAGCCCCGAGGGCACGTGGTGCGCGTTCAGCGGCTGCACTTCGTAGATCTCGGGCGAAAGCCTGCGCGCGTACCAGTACGTGATCTGTGCATGTCTAGAGGACGTGCCGCCCACGCCGATGCCGCCTTCCTTTTGCAAGGAATAGACTCCTAGAATCACCGGATACTCTTCTCCGTTCTTCACGCCGCGCCCCCCTGGGATAGTCGTTAGGGCGGGACGATACCCTGCAATGACCTGTTTCGCCAGTCCCGCGTTTGACAGCCGCACCCGCCAGACCTTTCCCAAGACCTCCGTGAAGGGGAAAAATCTGCCTTCTCCGTTTTCCACTCGAAAATATACATTTGGAATTGCTGGATTTTATTTTTTAGTACGGGCTTTGATTATTCCCGCCGCAAAGGAGCGCGAGAATGCAGATTCTTCCCGACACCAGTAAACAGACCGACCTCCTCTTCGGTTTCGGCGCGTCCGAGACGCAGAAGACGGCCGCATCCTTCGCTTCGATCCTGAACGATGCGGCGAGCGACGGCCGCGAGGCGGCCGCGCGCATCATGGGCCAGGGTGAAAACGCCGCCAGGCAGGGGCTGGCCGAGGGAGAGAATGCCCGCCGCAACGCCGGAAGCGTCGATACCCAGTCCTTCCGCCGCATCGAGAAGGAGCAGGGTGACCCGCGCGAGGTAGCGCTCACGCCCATGGATTTCGCCAGAGTACGGGAAAGCCTGCAGAAATACGGCTTGGCCAAGGCCGACATCGACGAACTCGAAGATCGCGTGAACAGCAAGGGCGGTCTCACCTGGGGCCAGCTCGTCTCCACGCTGATGCAAAAGACGCACGAACTTGGTGAGGGGAAGATATCCAATCCCCTCACCGCTCCGCAAAAACAGGAGCTTGATCTCTTTTTCCAAAAGATCGGCTTCTCGCCCGACGAATCCAAGGGACTCCTGAAGGACCTCGAACAGGGCCGCTTCCGCGATGTTCTGGCAGTGCTCCAGAAAAAGCTCGACTCCCTGCCGCCGGACAGGTTGCTGGATCTCTCTCCCAAAGGTGTGCATGCCCTGGCCGAGGCGATGAAGGCTCCGGCCGAATTGCGTGACCGGCTGGTGAGCCTGCTCGGCTCCGGAGAACGCGAGACTTTCGGTATCTCCGAGATCAAGAACGCCCTGTCCCAGCTCCAGAGCGAGGACGCGGCTCGCCTGGCCGCCCGCCGCGACGCCCTGGCCGAATTGCAGAAGGATCTGACCACTATCCTGCGTGACGCCAGGGAACGTGCCACGGGTGCGGACGGCGGCGCGGCCGACGAAGCCCGCAAGAAGATCATCTCCAAGGACAAGGACGAGACGCTGGTCGAACGCTTTCTGGGCAAGGACGCCAAGGACGACCAGAAGGTCGTGGGTGAAGCCGGGCGGGGGCGCGACGGCGAGCAAGCCGGCCGCGAGCGCGATCCCCGCGACTCATCTGAGAACCTGCGAGATCCCCGCGACACCCGCGAGGCGAACGCCAGAGCGTCCAAGGACGACCCCTCGGGCTGGAAGACGTTTTTCGAACGGCTGGACGAACGCGGCGGCGAGATGCGCCAAGCCACGGTCCGCTTCATGGAGCAGGCGCAGCTTCGGGCTCAGGACGCCGCGCCGAAATCCGAAAACACCGCGGCAAAATATTCCGACAGGGCGATCTTCGACCAGATCGACAAGGGGCTGTTCAAAAATCTGCAAAACGGAGCGAGCCGCCTGACGCTGCAGCTCGAACCCGAAAACCTGGGACAAGTCCATCTGACCCTGCAGGTCCAGGGCAAGGAAGTGCGGGCCCTGATCCGCACCGAGCATCAGGACGTCACCCGGGTCCTGGCCGAACAGCTCGCCCAGGTGCGCGAATCCCTCGAACAGCAGGGACTGCGCGTGACCGAGTTGGAGGTCAAGACCGGATTGTCGGACAATTCGCTCGAAGGCCGTCAGTGGACCAGCACCGAGCAGCACAACATGGAACAGCAGCGCCAACTCATGGCCGATCTGCGCAACCGCATGCGCGTCCTGCGCGAAGTCATCGGCGACACGAGCATGTCCCGCGACCAGACCGGCCAGTCCGTGGCCGCCCTTCTGGGCGAGAACGGCCTGTACGTCGTGGCCTGAGCGGAATCTTGAGGGAGTAGGATCATGTACGGATTTCAGGGCATCGGACGGGCGGAAAAGGATTTCTACAAGGATCCGACCAAGAGCGAGCTGAAGAAGGATCTCGACCGGGACGCCTTCCTCACGCTTCTGGTCGCGCAGCTCGGCCACCAGGACCCCCTGAACCCCATGGAAGACAAGGAGTTCACGGCGCAGCTCGCGAACTTCTCGCAGCTTGAGCAGTTGACTCACATCAACGAAGGCATCGGCAAGATGATCGAGGCCACGAACCGGCAGGAAGTGCTCTCTGCCGTGAGCTACATCGGCAAGGACATCCGCGCCGAGGGCAACGTATTGAGCAAGGTCGGCGGCCGGGTCTCCACGGCCTACTACGAACTCGAGGACACGGTCTCCGCTGTGTACGTGAACATCTTCGATTCCTGGGGCAACGTCGTCCAGACCATTCAGGGCGGAGCCATGCAGCCCGGCAGCTACGAATTCTCCTGGGACGGCCTGGATTGGCAGGGCAAGAGCACTCCCGATGGCGTGTACGGCATCTCCATCGTCGCCGAAGGCCTCGAAGGGCAGCCGGTATTCGTCAATACCCAGGTCGTGGGCCGCGTGGCAGGCGTGGTCACGGAGGACGGCCAGAACTACCTGCGCCTCACCGACGGTCGCGTGGTCAACTTCATGGACATCAAGGAAGTGGTCAACCCGTCGGCCAGCAGCGGCAACACCGGCGGAACCGGTGGAACCGGCGACTCGGACGGAACTGGCGATTCGGACGGCGATTCGGGCGACGCCGAAGCCGCCTAGGCTTCCTGATCACGACAACGAAGCACAATTTCGCACCAACGATTCACGGAGGGTCATATGGGTCTTTCAGCAGCACTTTTCTCGGGCATCACCGGACTGTCGGCGCACGGCGAGAAGATGTCGGTGCTCGGCAACAACATCGCAAACGTCAACACCGTGGGGTTCAAATCCTCGCGCATGCACTTCGAGGATGCCATCAGCCAGAACGTGGCCACGGCCCAGGGCGTGGGCCAGGTCGGACGGGGCGTGAAGATCGGGGCCATCCTCTCCGATTTCAGCCAAGGCTCCTTCGAGACCACCAACGAGTCCACTGACCTGGCCATCGGCGGCAGCGGCTTCTTCCTGGTCAAGGTCAAGAACGAGGAGCAGGTCTACTACACACGCGCGGGCAATTTCCGCTTCGACCGCGACGGCTATCTCGTGGACCCGCACGGCTACGTGCTCCAGGGCTGGGAGGTGGACGACACGAGACTCACGGCGGCCACCACGACCGCCGCGGCCATCTCTTCGGCCAGCACCCGCATCAAGGGCGTGCCCACGGACATCAGGCTCGAGAACTTCCAATCCTCCCCGCGCGAGACGAGCTCAGTGACCATCATCACCAACCTCGACTCGGGCGAGCCCAGCCGTTCGAGCGACCCGGTGGATCCTTTCTTCGCCATGTTCAAGCGCTGGGACGGCCAAGCCGACCAGCCCATAGGCCAGACCCAGTACGCCTACCAGACGACCCTGAAAGTCTACGACGAGAACGGTTCGTCGCACAACCTTTCGGTCTTCTTCGATCCCGTCACCGTGAGCAACGCGGGCGGCCGCAAGGTCTGGGAATTCATCGTCTCCGTGCCGCCCTCCGAGGACGGCCGGTTTTTCACCACCTCGGGTGGCGCGCGCATCGAACTGCGCAACACCTCGGCCGCCGGCCTTCTGGCCACGGGCACGCTGACCTTCAACGCCGCGGGCGAACTGGAGAACATGAGCCTTTTCCAACTCCAGTCGGGGGCCATGCCCAACCCCGGGAACCTCATGGACCTCTCCAACTGGCGCACGCCGCAGACCTTCTCGCAGAACGGCTACCCCATGGTCGTGGCCAACTTCCTCTCGAGAGACAGAGCCAGCTTCACCGACTCGGCCGACGCGACATCATCGAACGTGCTCATCGAACTGAACTTCGGCCTGCGCAGCCTGGAGACGCAATGGCGCTCCGGATCGGTCTCCAACGCGGCCGCGCTCTCGGGACTGCCCGCCAACGGCGCCACGGTGCAAAACTTCCTGCCGGGCTTCAATGACAGCGAACGCGCCGCCCTGGCCACCACGTCCTTCAGCGCAGGCTCCACGACCATCTTCCAGTCCCAGGATGGTTTCTCTGCCGGGTTCCTACAGAACATCTCGGTGAATCGCGACGGCGTGCTGACCGGGCGATACTCCAACGGACAGGTGCTGAAGCTCTACGTCATCACCCTGGCGAACTTCAACAATAACTGGGGATTGACCCGCGAGGGCGGCAATCTCTTCGCCGAAACCCGCGAGTCCGGTCCGGCCGTGACCAACAGGCCCAACACGGCCGGCCTTGGCAGCATCGCCTCCAACTCGCTCGAACAGTCCAACGTGGACATGGCCCGCGAGTTCGTGAAGATGATCACCACGCAGCGCGGCTTCCAAGCCAACTCCAAGGTCATCACCACCACGGACACCATGCTCGGCGAACTGATCCAGCTCAAGCGCTAGGCCTGACGGACAACTGCCTCTCCCTTCCCGGAGCCGCCGCTCCCTCCCAAGACCCAGGCGGCGGCTCCGGATCGTTTCGCCCTCCGTATCAGCCCAAGGGCAAATCAATATCCCAACGGGATCGGGCCGAAAGAGACTGCTCCTTCCGGCTTGGCACGTTCACATACCTGCTTGCCACCGCTTTCCTTGCCAACGGCAAGTAGATCATGTATAGATGCCCAAGTTGCGCTGGGCGACCTGATACCTGAGACAGCCAGAGATACCCGTTGCCGATGCTTGACAGGGCCAATGGACATGGGTAGTTGTATTTACAACAAGCCCGAATGCCTCTCATGTGCGCAGTCGTAGACTGATCGCGTGATGCCAAACTTCGGGTTTTTTTATGCCTTCTTCCTTACGTCCGTACTCGAAACCCGTGCTCTGCTGCGCGG
Source organism: Alkalidesulfovibrio alkalitolerans DSM 16529 (assembly GCF_000422245.1). Classification (NCBI taxonomy): domain Bacteria; kingdom Pseudomonadati; phylum Thermodesulfobacteriota; class Desulfovibrionia; order Desulfovibrionales; family Desulfovibrionaceae; genus Alkalidesulfovibrio; species Alkalidesulfovibrio alkalitolerans. Next base: position 189,738 of record NZ_ATHI01000026.1, on the reverse strand, counting down.
ATCTCATCGCCTACCTCCAGCGAAAGGGTCTTGCCGTGGACGACACGGCGTTCGCAGCCAAAATCATCTCCACCTACAGCTACTACCGCATCAAGGGCTACGCCTTGGCGCTCCGTGATTGCCGAGACCCCGTCAAACCATTTTTCCCTGGCTCACGTTTCGAAGACATCTTCGAACTCATGGCATTCGACAAAGCCCTCAGATTGCACGCCCTTGAGGCGATAATGCATTGAGCTGGCTTTCAGAACCGCATTCAACGAATGGATGTGCGCGAAATACGCCACTCCGTTCTGGTATCAAGACGAATCCATCTTCAAGCGAGGGAAGTTCAGGCACAAGGAATTTCTCTGCCAGTGCGAACGGCAGTTTGAAAAATCGAAAGAGCTTTTCACCCGCCACTACAAAAACAATTACGACACGCCGCACCTCCCGCCAGGATGGATGCTCATCGAGATTACCACCCTCGGAACATGGTCGCGGCTCTACCAGGAATTGGCCGATCACCGTGACAAGCAAGAAATCGCGGCACGTTTCGGTCTCCCCAAGGTGATCATGGAAAGCTGGATACATTCTCTGAGCTATGTCAGAAATATCTGCGCTCACCATGGAAGACTCTGGAACAGAGTCCTCGGGGTCAGCCCTAAACAGATGCGAGGCGCATCTCCGAATTCCCTGACTGCGGAGGATAGGTTTTCCGCAGTGGCCTACATGATCCACCACCTGTTGATGACAATAAACAACGAAAACAAATGGATACATGATTTTCGCACACTTGCGAGCGGATTTGGCGACCAGCGGCATTTCAACATGGGTTTCAAGAGTGACTGGCAGGCCGATCCCTTCTGGGGGCTGTAGCCGCTCCGCTCGACATGGTCGCCAAACGTCACAGGATGCGCCGGAAATAGCCGCGCGGCCGCTTTTGACAGGACGGAAATCTCAGGCCGGAGGCTTCGCCGCCGGCTCTTTCATTTCCGCTTCGCAGGAATCCCTGGCCGCCCCTGGCAGGGTGATGGTGAAGACGCTGCCCTCGCCGGGCGTCGATTCCACGCCGATGGTTCCGCCGTGGGCCTGCACGGTCTGGCGGGCGATGAACAGCCCAAGTCCCGTGCCCCTGGAGCCCTTGGTCGAGAAAAAGACCGTGAAGAGCTTGTTCTTGGTCTCGGCAGGCATGCCCACGCCGTTGTCCGCGATGGAGAGCGCCAGCGCGCCGCTGTTCCTGCGCACGGCGAAGGTCACCTCGTGCTCGCGGCGCGAGGCGTCGGCCAGGCAGGCCTCCACCGCGTTCTCCAAAAGATTCACCAGAGCGGCGGAAAGCGCGCCCTCGTCGAGCATGAACGTGCCCAGGGAAGGCCCGAAATCGCGCACGAAGCCAACGCCGTGCGTCTCGGCCTTGGACTCGATGACGTCGGCCACGCGGGCCGCGAATTCAGCCACGTCCACCCGGGCCAGGTTGGGCTCGCGCTTCTTGGCGCAGTAGAGAATGTCGAGAACCATGCCCTTGACCCGGCCAAGGAGCGTGCGCACCTCGGCCCAGCCGTCCACGAGCCTTTCCCGATCGTCGCGCTTGATGCCCGAGTCCACCTTGTAGACCGCGCCGTCCAGGGCCGTGAGCAGCCCCTTGATGCCGTGCGAGAGCGAGGCCATGAGCATGCCCAGTTGCGTGAGGTGGTTTTCGAGCTGGCGGACCTCGGTGATGTCCGCGGCAAGCTCCATGACCTGCTCCACCTCGCCGTCCGGCCCCAGGATGGGCGCGGTGCGGATGAGCACGTGCAGCGGCTTTCCCTCGCGTGAGACAATGACCGCCTCGGCGCGGTGCGATTGACCATCGCGGAAGGTCGCCTGCACCGGGCATTCGGGGCAGCGGCTCGCGCTGCGTTTGAGGGCCTTGTGGCACAGCTCGCCCACATGGCCGCCGATCTCCTCCTTGAGACGTCGGTTGGCCGCCGTGATGACCAGATTCCTGTCCAGGACCGCGATGAAGCAGGGGGCCTCGTCGAAGAGAAGCTGGAACCGCAACTGCGAAGCGGCCAGTTCGTCGTGCAGCCGCCGCTGCAACTCCTCGGACTGGCGGGCGAGCTGCTCGCGCAGGCCGATCTTGGCCTCGGCGCGCCTGATGGCGATCTCCAGAACCTCGGCCCGCACGGGCTTGGCGATGAAGTCGCCCGCATCCAGGCGCAAGCCCTCGATGGCCAAATCGAGGTCCGCATGCCCGGTGATGATGATGACCTCGGTGCCGGGACGCTCGGCCTTGATTCGCCTGAGCAGATCGAGGCCGTCTACGCCGGGCATGCGCACGTCCGTGACCACGATGTCGGGGCGGCGCGCTTCGAACAGCGACAGGGCCTCGCGGCCGTCGCGGGCCTCGATGACCTCGTGGCCCAGGTCGGACAGGATCAACCCGAGCATCCTGCGAATGCCGTCCTCGTCGTCGGCAAGCAGCACCGTACGCGGCATGGAACTCCCTTTCGAGCAGTGATGGAGATCAGCGGCGCATGCCGCACGTCCTGTTTCTTTTACCCTACCCCGGTGCCCGAGGAAAGGCCACCGGCATGGGTCACCCCTCTGCCCTTGTCCCGGAAAGGAGCCTTTCGGCAGCCTCAAGAAGCGCCTCGGGCGTGGGCGGCTTCTCCACATAGGCTTCCGGAGCCCTCAGGCCGTCCGGCAGCGTGGCCCGCAGCATGGCCAGGGAATGGCCAAAAGCCTTGGGCGGCACGGCCGAGACGATGAGCACCGGAACGTCGCAAAGCCCGGGATCCTCGCGCAGCCCCCGGTACATGACGAGTCCGCCCTGGCCGGGCATCATCAGGTCCAGGGAGACGAGATCGGGTCTCGCCTCCCTGGCCTTGACCAGACCTTCGGCCCCGCTCGCGGCCGTGACCGTCCGAAAGCCCGCGGAACGGAACACGGCGGCGAGAAAGACCCGCAGATGCGGCTCGTCATCCACCACCAGAACCGTGCGCGCGGGGCCCTCGGCCATCGCTACTCGCCTTCCCCGGCCGGACGCACTCCGTAGGGCGTCACATCCACCTTGTCGGGATGGTTCACGCTGCACACCGGGCAGGCCGAGCGCAGCACGACCTGTTCCACGGTGCTGCCCAAAAGCGCCTGCTCGGGATCGACTTCGCGCGTGTGGTGGGCCAGCACGATGAGGTCGGCCTTGTGCTCGCGCGCGAACTTGAGGATCTCCACGTAGGGCATGCCCTCCCATATGTCGGCGGTGTAGTTGTCGAAGTCGCCCATCTTGGAGATGTACTTCTCCTCCATCTTCTTGCGCGCCTTGGCCACGCGCTCCTCCACCTCGCCCTGCGTGGGCGGGGTCAGCGCTGGCTCGGTCGAGAGGTCGATGCAGTGGAAGACGTGCAGCTTGCAGCCGATCTCCTTGGCCACGTTCAGGGCGAAGGCGAAGGCCGAGTCGCTGGCCTTGGTGAAGTCCACGCCGACCACGATGTTGGCGAAGTACGACCAGCAGGTCACGCAGGGCCGACTGACGATGAGCACCGGACACCGAGCAGCACGGGCCACGCGCTGCATGGTGCTGCCCGTGATGGCCCTGTGGCGCGTCGCTCCGATGTCTTCGGCCCGCGAGTGCGCGCCCATGATGATCATGTTCACGTCATCCTTGCGCGCCTTGCGCAGGATCTCGGTGGCCGGTTCGCCGGTCACCGCCTCGATGGCGATCTGGTCGTAGGTCGGCAGGAACTTCTCATACGTGTGCCGCATCTCCTCCACGACCAGCGCGGTGTAGTTCTCGTCCGGTTCCTCGATCTCGCCGGTGCGGATGTCGCGCACGAAGGTGCTGAAGCCGCGCGTGGGGATGCCGAAGACGTGAAACACCGACAACTGCGACTTGTTCTTCTTGGACAACTCGAAGGCCACTTTGGCCGCGTCGTCGCACGTGGGCGAAGCCGTTGTCGCGAAAAGGATCCTCTCGAACATAACTACCTCCTCAAGGCACATTCCATGGGGGTTCCGTGAAAGCCCAACTGCCACGCCATACCGTCGATGAACTCGAAGAGGGTGTGCCTCGTCTCGAATTCCATCTCTTCGAGCCTGTCGCCTAGCACCCTGTGTTTGAGACGGCCCAGCCGAACCGGCAGATCCACGATGGTCTTGACCGGATGGGCCTTCAATTCCACCTCCTCGCCGCCGCACACGCCCGTGAGGGCGGTATAGATCTCCAGGCGCGGCGGGCCTGGAAATCCGATCAACTCCACAACCTTGATCACGACGATTTCCTCGATGCCAAGGGGTTCCGGGCAGCGTCCGGGCCACTGGGCGTATTGCTCCATAAGCCCCGGCAGAAAGGGGCTGACGCGGACGAGCACCGGATGGCGCGCAAGCATGGCGAAGAAGTCGCGCAGCCGCGCGTCCGCGTCGAGGGCCAGGGCCGCGCCGAGCCAGGGCAGGGGATCGTCCCCCACGGCCCACCCTTCGGCTTCGAGCAGCCCGCCGCGCCTGAGCGTCACCTGTTCCATGCGCGTCTCCCTCTCCTTCACCTGGGCTCGCGGGCGGGAATTCCGACCACGAAAACCGCGCCGCCGCCCGGTGTGCTGAAGACCTCGATGCTTCCCCCGTGGGCCTCGGCGATTTGCTTGGCAGAGAGCAGGCCAAAGCCCGTTCCCCTGCTTCCCTTGGTGCTCAACGGCTCCGTGAATATGCGCCGCCGGATGGCCTCGCTCATGCCTGGGCCGTTATCCGCCACGCTGAACCACACGAACCCGTCTTCGCGCGAGGTAGTCAGGGCAACTCGTCGGGGACCCTGTTCAGACTCGGCGCAGGCGTCGATGGCGTTGGTCACGAGGTTCAGGAGACAGCGGTGCATGGCCTCGGCGTCAAAAAGAACTGGACCCGGTCCGGCTCCGCATTCAATCGAGAACGCTATGCCGCGTTCCTTGGCCGAAGACGCCATGAATTCCGCGACCTCGCGCGCCGTCCCGTCCGGGTCGTGAGTGCCGATGCAGAGCATGGTGCGGCCCGAAAGTCGCAAGAGTTCCATGGAAAGGTTCTTGATGCGCTGCACGCTCGCCTTGAGCATCTCCCATCCCTGGTCCAGGGATTCGGGCCGACAGGTGGTCCGCCCCTCCTCGATCATGAAGATGGCTCCCTCAAGGCCCGAGGCGATGTTCTTGATGGCGTGCGAGAGCCCAGCGGCGGTGCGACCCACGGCGGCGAAACGCTCCGCCGCGATCAGGTCGCGGGTCTTTTCCTCGACTAGGCGCTCCAGGTTCTCGGTATGCTCGCGGATCTGGCGGCGCATGGCGATTCGCTCCGCCGCGCGGGAAAGCGCGATCTTCAGGATTTCCTCGTTGACCGGCTTGGTCACGAAATCCGTGGCCTGGTGCTTGATGCTCTGGATGGCCAGGTCCACGTCGCCGTGGCCGGTGATCATGATCACTTCCGTGTCCGGCGAGAGTTCCTTGATGCGGCCGAGCACCTCGATACCGTCCATGCCCGGCATCTTGATGTCCGTAAGCACGATCTGAGGCCGCTCGCGCGCGAAAACCGCCAGCGCCTCCTCCCCGCCTCCGGCAGTGAAGACCGTGTATCCGGCGTCGCGCAAAGTCAGGCCGAGCATCTTGCGAATGCCCTCTTCGTCATCCACGAGCAGAATGTGTTCAACCATTGCCGTCCTCCGCCCGAGGCAGGCTGATGGTGAAGGCGGTTCCCCGACCCTCGGCCGAATCCACCTTGATGGAGCCTCCCATGTCCTGGATGATGCCGTAGCTGATGGAGAGTCCAAGCCCTGTTCCCTTGCCGACCTTCTTGGTAGTGAAGAACGGTTCGAAGATGCGCTCCATGACTCCCTTGGGGATGCCCGCGCCGTTGTCCGCCATGCGGATGACCACCTGGCCGTCCTCCTGCCTCGTCTCAAGCGTGATTCGCTTTCCTTCGTCTCCAGGCGGAGCTGCTGCCCATCGCTCCTCGATGGCGTCGCGGGCGTTGATGAGCAGGTTCACGAAGACCTGTTCGAGTCTTCCGGCGTCCGCCATGACGGGAGGCAGGTTCTCGGCCAGGTCGAAGACCACCTCGATCTCGCGCAGTTTGAGTTGTTGGCTGAAGATGTCCAGAGCCCGGCGCAGGATGTCATTGGCCTGCGCCGGCGAGAGCTGCATGTCGGGCTTGCGGCCGAACTCACGCAGATGGTTGATGATTCGCGATGCGCGGTCCACGTGCCCGTCCACCTCGCGCGCCAGGTCCGCAAGCAATTCCGGGGGCACTTCCTGGCCGCGTCCGACCCTGCCAAGGATGAACCCGCTGGCCGCCTTGATGACCGTGAGCGGCTGGTTCAGTTCGTGCGCCACGCCAGCGGCCATCTCGCCCAGAGTAGCCATCTTACCCGCCTGGATGAACTTCTGCTCGGTCTCCAAGCGCTTGGTGATGTCGCTCGTGGTCACCAGCCAGACCTTGTGTCCTCCGTACTCCGAGGGTGAGACGCGGATGGTCACGAAAATCCTGCGCCCCTCGGCGGCCATGTGCACCGCGCGGTCGATGACCTCGTGCTCACGGAGCTCGCGCGCGTAGCGCTCACGTTCCGAGGGCCTGAAAAGGTCCAGAAAGGAGGAACTCATAAGCCGTTCGCGCGTGATGCCGTAGACCGCCTCCACGCTCTGGTTGCAGTCGAGGATGTTCAGGGTCTCGTGGTCGAGGACGAAGACGGGATTTGGGATGTTGCTGAAGATGGCCTGGTATTTCTGCTCGGACTTGGTCAACTCGCGCTCCAACTCCTTGCGCGGGGTGATGTCCAGGCACATCTCCATGGCCGCCACGACTTCGCCCGCCTCGTTGGTGATGGGCGAGGTGGTGACCAGCCAGTGGCGCATGTTGCCGTCCTTGTCCGGACCGGATTCCTCGCTGGTGTGCGAGCGGTTGGTGGCGAAGGTCTGCTCCACAGGGCAGTCGGGACACTTGGACGTCCTGTTTTTATAGGCGTGGTAGCAAAAGTCGCCGGGCCTGGGCTTGAACTTCTCGGCAAACTCGCGGTTGTAGCGGATGAGGCGGTAGTTGCGGTCCTGCACGGTGATGATGCAGGGCACGCGGGCGAAGAGGTTCTGATACTCGTCGCGCTGCCGGTTGAGTTCGGCCTGCTTGGCCGCGATGGCCCGCCCCATGCTGGTGATGGACGAGGCCAAAAGGCCCACCTCGTCGTCCTGCCGCACGTCGATGTCGGGGTTGGGTTCGCCGCGCGCGATAAGGCGCGTTCCGCGCACCAGTTCCATGATCGGCTTCCTGATGACCTTGACCATGAAGACGTAGATGGCCCCGCTGATGACGATGAAGATGAAGGCGGTGAAGAACATCAGCCGACGTTCCAGGGTGATGATCTCGCCGTCCGTCCGGGCGAGGGAGACGACGAAGTCGATGGCTCCCAAAACCTGCTTCTCGGGCGGATGGAAATGGCATTCGCCCACGCATCCGGGCTCGTTGTGGATCGGCGCGATGATGCCAAGCCGCCGGAACCCGTCGGGGCCCTCGAAGAGGCGAGTGCGCTCGGACAATTCCAGGTTCACGAGCGGAGGCTCCACGCGGTGGCAAACGAAGCAGGCCTCGTCGCGGATGTTGGTCACGGAGTCCACCTCGGCCTGGTTGTTGGAAAATTTGATCTGCCCTTCCTTGTTATAGATGCGTAGGCTCTCGATGCCCTCCTGGCTGCCGATGTTGGTGATGATCTGGGTGATGTCGTCGCGCGAGTTGAGCATCATGGCGTAGTGCGTGCCAAGCTTGATGGTCGTGGAAAGCTTGTCGCCCTGCGCCAGAAGGTTCTTCATCAGATAGTCCCTGTGGTTGGCGATGGCGAAGTAGGACAGGGCCGTGATCCCGACGAGCAGAATACCGCCGATGAGCACGATCAACTTTCCGGTGAGGCTTCGCGTCACGGAGACCATGTCCCGACCGCCTTTTCCCGTCACTTCCGCCGCCTCGCATGGGGCACGACGATTTTTTCGCCCATGTGGTACGGGTTGGAACGTTTTCTGTAAGAACAGCATTATGTGTGCCAACAAAACATCCTGTCTTTTCAGGGGAGTTGCCCATGACAACCACGAATGCGTCCCGAAACGGGCGCGAAACGAGCCCGGACAAAAACAAGGATGAAAAGGCGTCCGAAACGGTCCGCGCCGACTTGTCCCGGGGACCGGTATGGGGTAACCTGCACGGCAACCTCAAAGCGAAGAGCCTCCCGGAGGCCGCCATGGGACTGCACATCGAAATTCCATGCGAATCCATCATGGAGAGCATCGCCGACGGCGTGTTCACCGTGGATCGGGAATGGACCGTGACCTTCTTCAACAGGGCCGCCGAGGAGATCACCGGGGTGCCGCGCGACGAGGCCGTAGGCCGCAAGTGCTGGGAGGTCTTCCGCTCCAGCATCTGCGACGGGTCGTGCGCCCTGGAGCACAGCATCCATAACGACAGGACTCTTTCCAACAAATCCATCTTCATTCTCAGGCCCGACGGCAGCAAGGTCTCGGTGAGCATCAGCGCCTCGCCGCTACGCAATGAAGCAGGCGAGATCGTGGGCGGGGTGGAGACCTTCCGCGACATCACGGCCATCAAGCTCATGCGCCAGAAGCTCGAAGGGCTCTACACGCTCGAAGACATCATCACCAAAAGTCAGTCCCTGATCCGCGTCCTGCAGATCCTGCCCCAGATCGCGGCCAGCGACTCCACGGTGCTCATCCTGGGCGAATCGGGTACGGGCAAGGAACTCTTCGCGCGCGCCCTGCACAACCTCAGCCGCTTCAGGAAAGGCCCCTTCACGGCAGTGAACTGCGGCGCGCTGCCCGATACCCTGCTCGAATCCGAACTCTTCGGATACAAGGCAGGAGCCTTCACCGACGCCAAGACCGACAAGCCGGGCCGCTTCCATGCCGCCCAGGACGGAACAATACTGCTCGACGAGATCGGCGACATGCCCCTGCCCTTGCAGGTCAAAATCCTGCGCGTGCTCCAGGAGCGCACCTACGAGCCACTGGGTTCAGTCAAGAGCATTTCCACCAACGCCCGCGTCATCGCGGCCACCAACCGCGACCTGCAGGCCCTGGTGGAGCAGGGACGCTTCCGCGACGACCTCTTCTACCGGCTGAACGTTGTCCAACTCCGTCTGCCGCCGCTTCGCGAACGCCCCGAGGACATCCCCCTGCTCATCAGCCACTTCATCAACCGCCACAACTGTCTCACGGGCAAGAGCATCCAAGGGGTCTCCGAAGACGTCTTCCAGATGCTCCTCAGACACCCCTTCCCCGGTAACGTCCGCGAACTCGAGAACATCATCGAATACGCCTTCATCCTCTGCCAAGACGGCTACATCCAGGCCGAGCATCTGCCCGAGAACCTCCATCCGCGCGAGGAGCCGCGCCTGTCGCGCGGCAGGCGCTGCACGCTTCGCGACATCAAGTACGCCGCAGCCGTGGAGGCCGTGCAACGCCACAAGGGCAAAAAAATGGCCGCCTGCCGCGAACTCGACATTTCAAAGGACACCCTGCGCAGAATTCTCTCCGGTGGCGCGCAGGCGGACGAATAACGCGTCCTTCTCCCCTTCCGGGGGGCGTACTTTTCGCCCCCCGCGCAGGGCGCAAGTCTCTTCCGGTATCATAACAATCCGTCATCACTTCGCTTTTTATCTGGTACGCCCCATGCTTAGACAAGGACCGTCGGCACGCACGGCCTCGACTCCGAGGCATGGTCCCGCCGCGTGCGCCGGGCGGGACCGGAACCGGAACCAAGGGCACGAGCAAAGGAGCGCGTATGCAGAACAGGGCGTCGTGGGACTGGGAGTCCGGAAGCCGCATCGTCGCGGACTTGCGGGACTGCTCGTCTACCGCACAATGGGTCGAGGAACCCCACGTTTCGCCGGACGGCGAACGTTTCGCCGCCGTGGCCTGCGTGGGGGAGGCCGAATTCACGCTCTGCGTGAACGGCCAGATGTGGGAAAACGTCTTCGAGAAAGTCTGGTACCCACGCTATTCACCTGACGGACGCCTCACGGCCCTGGCTCAGAGTGACGGCGAGTGGACCGTGGCCGTGGACGACACGCCCTGGGACGAGACGCATAGCTACGTCTGGGGCACACGCTTCAGCAAGGATGGGTCGGTCATCGCGGCTTGCGTGCAGCAAGACGGCGAGTACGGCATGGTCGTGGATGGCGCGATATGGGAGACGCTGCACGAGAACGCCACGGACTTCGTCCTCAGCGAGGACGGCGGCTCGAGCGCGGCCTCGGTGCAGGTCAAATCCCTGGGCCAAGCCGACATCTTCACGTTTCAGGAGGGTGTCTACAGCATCGCGGTCAATGGCGAGGCTTGGCCCCGCCCCTTCGTCAACGCCTGGAACCCGGCCTTCGATTCGACGGCTTCGCGCGTGGCCGCGGCCGTGCGCCACTCCCTCTACGAATACGGCATCGCCGTGGACGGCGTGCCCTGGAAGGGCACCTACGCCTGCGTCTGGGAGCCGACCTTCAACCCCGCCACCGGGCAGGTCAACGCGCCGGTGCGCATCAAGGGCGCCTGGGGCCTGGCCGTGGACGACCACGTCGCCTGGGCTCCCGTCTATTCGCAGTTGTGGCACGTGACCTTCTCCGAGGACGGCCGGACCACGGCGGCCATCGTGGCCCCGAGCTTTGGCGCGTTTACCGTGGCCGTGAATGGAGCACCGTGGAGCGCCACCTTCCCTGTGGTCACCGATCTCGTGGTGGCCAAAAACGGCCGCGCGGCCTGCCTGACCAGCGAGAACAACACTCGGTTCGCGGTCTGTGTGGACGGCAAGGCCTGGGGCGGCCGCTACGACATGGCCTTTGCGCCCGTCTTCTCCGACGACGGCGCGCACGTCGCCGCCGTGGTGGAAAAGAACGGCAAACGCACCGTGGTCCTCGACGACATGGTCTACAAGGAGTGGTTCGACCACGCCTTCACCCCGGTCTTCTCCCCCGACGGCCGCAAGGTGCTCATCCGGGGCATCTCCGGCGGAAAATGCATGCGCGTCGTGGCCTCGCCGGACGCGTTCCACGCCTGAAGGAGGCTGCCATGCGAGAACTCTATGAATTCGCCGTCGGCCCGCTGGCCTGGGGCGCCTTCGCCGTCTTCTTCCTGGGCTCGATCGCGCGCCTTGTGGCCATGTACAGCCTGGCCAAGAAAAAAGACGCGCCCTTCCTGAGCTACATGAGTTGGCGCTACGGTCTTCGCTCCATCGGCCACTGGCTCGTGCCCTTCGGCTCACTCGGCTGGAAAGAGAATCCGGCGCTGACCGTGGTCACCTTCATCTTTCACATCTGCCTGATCGTAACGCCAATCTTCCTGCTGGCCCACGTGGTGCTGCTCGACCTCTACCACGGCATCGAATACCCCACGCTGCCCGAGGCGGTAACCGACGTCATGACCATGCTGGTCGTGGCGGCCTGCATCTTCTTCGCGGCCCGCCGCTTCTTCAACCGCACCGTGCGCTACGTGACCTCCACCCAGGACTGGATCGTGCTCGCCGTGGTCTTCCTGCCTTTCGCCACGGGCCTTTTGGCCTACCACCAGGTAGGGCCGCCGCTGACCATGGCCACGCTGCACATCCTCTCGGCCGAACTCATGCTTGTGGCCATTCCCTTCACCCGGCTCTCACACATGATCTTCGGTCTCTTCACCCGCGCTTACATGGGCTCGGAATTCGGCGGAGTCCGCCACGCCAAGGACTGGTAACGGGAGGCAGCCATGGGCATCGAAACCAGACGAATAGAGGACGCGGGGCTCGCGCGGGGCATTGAGCGCCTGACCCCGGACCGGATAGCCGAAACCTTTCAGGCATTGCTCGCCGGAGAGACCGGCGCACGCCTGAAAACCTACGTCGAAACCTGCGTGCGCTGCGGCATGTGCGCGCCCGCCTGCCACTACTGCATTTCCCACGACGGCGACCCGAGCTATTCGCCCGTGGGCAAGGTGCGGCAGACCATGTGGGAACTTCTGCGCCAGGGAGGCCGCGTGGAGCCGCGCTTCCTGGCCGACTGCGCCCAGATCGCCTACACCGAGTGCAACCTGTGCCGCCGCTGCATGCACTACTGTCCCCTGGGCATCGACACGGCCTACATCATGACCGTGGTGCGGCGGCTGTGCTCCAAACTCGGCATGACTCCCATGTACATCCAGGACACCACGCACAGCCACTCGGCCGTCTTGAACCAGATGTGGGTCAAGGACGACGAATGGACCGACAGCCTGCAATGGCAGGAGGACGAAGCCAGAGCCGAGTTCCCTGATCTGCGCATCCCCCTGGAGACTGAGGGAGTGGACTTCATGTACTCGGTCATCGCGCCCGAGCCCAAGTTCCGCACCCAGCTCATCTACCAGGCCGCGGCCATTTTCCACAACGCCGGATGCAGTTGGACCATGCCCGCCACCCCAGGCTGGGACAACAGCAACATGGCCATGTTCTCGGGTGACTTCGAGATCATGGGCCGGGTGGAACGCTATCACTTCGAGACCGCGCAAAGGTTGCGCGTCAAGCGCATTGTCATGGGCGAATGCGGCCACGCCTTCCGCGCGGTCTACGACGTGGGCAACCGCTGGCTGGGCTGGAAAATGCACCCGGTGCCGGTGGTCCATTCCATCGAGTTCTTCTGGGAACTCCTGGACCAGGGCAAAATCCGCATCGCGCAGAAACAGCCCGGCCCCGTGACCATCCATGATCCCTGCAACGTCATTCGCGGACGCGGCCTGATGGACAAGCTGCGCGAGGTGGTCCATGCCCTGTACGACAACGTGGTGGAGATGACCCCCAACCGCGAGCACAACCTGTGCTGCTGCGCGGGGGGCGGCGTCATCAACTGCGGCCCGCCGTTCAAGAACGTGCGCATTGTGGGCAACAAGGCCAAGGCCGACCAACTCAAGGCCACCGGCGTGGAAACGGTCATCGCGCCCTGTCACAACTGCCATGGCGGACTCGAAGACATCATCCACCACTTCAAGCTGGGCATGAAAATCAAGTTCCTTGGTGATGTTATCTACGCCAACATGGAGCGGCCGGCCGAGGCCTAGGCCTCGCGGGCCTGGAAAACCCTGCGCGGCGAACCCGAGGAGGAAAAGCCATGCAACATATGAGGTTTTTCGCGGTGGCGGCGCTCCTGGCCGGTCTGGCCTGGGCGCTTCCGGCGCTCTCCCAGGACGAGATGGAGCGGGTGCCAAACACCGTCTTCCCCTCTCCGCAACGGTCCGAGGCCACGTTCAAGCACGACGAGCACAACGACAAGGCCGGGCTCTTCGAGTGCGGGGTGTGCCACCACGGCGAAACGGACGGCAAGGCAGATCCGACCTTCGAGACGCCGGGCCAGCCCTGCGTCGAGTGCCACCCCGTGGAAGGCGCGCCGGGCAGGACGCCGCTGATGCGGGCCTACCACCGGCAATGCGTGGGCTGCCACCACGATGCGGGCAATGGGCCGCTGACCTGCGGCGAGTGCCACAACTGATCAAGCCACAAGGAGGCGCTACATGGCCAAGAAGATAATGGTCGTGGACGACGATCCGGCCATCGTGGAGTATCTGACCACGCTCTTTGCCGACAACGGTTACGAAACGTGCAGCGCTCCCGACGGCGAGGCCGCCATGGACATCCTGGAGCGCGAGAGGCCGGACCTGATCACCCTGGACCTGGAGATGCCCAACGAATGGGGGCCGCGCTTTTTCCGCAAGTTCTCCCAGAAGGCGGAATTCAAGGATACGCCAGTGATCGTCATCAGCGGGCTGTCCGGCATCCACTTGGCCATCCGCAGGGCCGTTGCGACCATCAACAAACCTTTCGAACCCGAGCATGTGCTCAGGATCGTGGAGCAGACCATCGGCAAATAGGTAATGCGGCGGCGGTCTTTTGCGAGCACGGCCAACGGGATAATGGGCGCGTTTCACGCCCGCGTTCAAGACAAACGGACGAGGAACGCGCCCATCCCAACCCAGCCGGACCGAAAAGGGGAGCCATGAACCTGTGCCTCGCCACATACGGCAACCGCCTCGCGGCGCTGCTCGAAAACGCCGCCGAACTCCATTTCTTCCAGGTCCGGGGCCACGCGGCGACGCCCAAGGGATACAGCCCCATGCCCGGCGGCGGCCCCGCCAACCTTCTCTTGACCCTGCACTGCTTCGGCATCGACACCCTTGTCTGCGGAGGCGTTTCGCCACACTACCTCGAAGCGTTGCACGGGGGTGGGATCAAGGTCCACGCCTGGCTCGGCGGCGAGACGCCGGAAGTGCTCAGGGCCTTCACCGAGGGCGGGCTCGACGCCCTGCGCCTGCCCGGCGCGCCGAAGGCACCCGGACAACGATCCTAGTCGGCCAAACCGGGCCACCCAGGCCCGCACGCCACCCACCCCAAGGCCGCGCCCGACGAATAACGCGCGGACTTCATCCGGAATTCCCCCCACCTCGCCCGCAGCAAAAACCGGGGACGCCCCGAAGGGCGTCCCCGTTGGCGTAAGATGGCGTGGACCGGCTATTTCACCAGCTTCTGCTTGCCGGAGATCAGGTCCGGGATGACCGACGGATCGGCCAGAGTCGAGGTGTCGCCGAAGTCCTCCGCGCCCGTGGAGCCGGCCGCGATCTTCCGAAGCACGCGGCGCATGATCTTGCCCGAGCGGGTCTTGGGCAGGCCTTCCGCGAACTGGATGACCTCGGGCGTGGCGATGGGGCCGATCTCGTGCCGCACCCAGCCCTTGAGCGCCTTGCGCAGATCCTCGGACTCGTCCACGCCCGCCTTGAGCGTGACGTAGGCGTAGATGGCCTGGCCCTTGATCTCGTGGGGCATGCCCACGACCGCGGCCTCGGCCACGGATTCGTGCGCCACCAGGGCGGACTCGATCTCGGCCGTGCCCATGCGATGGCCCGAGACGTTGATCACGTCGTCCAGACGGCCCATGATCCAGAAGTAGCCGTCCTTGTCCCTGCGCGCGCCGTCGCCGGATTCGTACATGCCCGCGAAACGCTCGAAGTAGGTCTTCTTGAAGCGCTCGGGGTCGCCGAACACGCCGCGCAGCATGCCGGGCCAGGGCCGCTTGACCACCAGGTGCCCACCCTCGCCGGGCTCGGCATCCGAGCCGTCGGCGCGCACGATGGCCGCCTCGATGCCGGGCATGGGCCGCGTGGCCGAGCCGGGCTTGAGCGGCGTGGCGTAGGGCAGCGCGCTGATCAAGATGCCGCCGGTCTCGGTCTGCCACCAGGTGTCCACGATGGGCAGCCTGCTCTTGCCCACGTGCTCGTGATACCACATCCAGGCCTCGGGGTTGATGGGCTCGCCCACGCTGCCAAGGACCCTGAGCGAGGACATGTCGTTGGCGTCGCACCACTGCGCGCCCTCGCGCATCAAGGCGCGGATGACCGTGGGCGCGGTGTAGAAGATGTTGACCTTGAACTTGTCCACGATCTTCCAGAAACGGTCGGGCTTGGGCCAGGAGGGCACGCCCTCGAACATCAGCGAGGTGGCGCCAAGTGCCAGGGGCCCATAGACGATGTAAGTGTGGCCGGTGATCCAGCCGCAGTCGGCCGTGCACCAGTACACGTCGTCGTCGTGCACGTCGAAGACGAGCTGCGTCGTGTGTGCGGCGTAGGTCAGATAGCCGCCCGTGGTGTGCACCACGCCCTTGGGCTTGCCCGTGGAGCCGGAGGTGTAGAGGATGAACAGCGTGTCCTCGGCCTCCATGGGCTCGCAGGGGCATTCGCCCTGCACGTCGGGCGCGGCCATCTGCTCGTGCCACCACGTGTCGCGGCCCTCGGTCATCTTGATCTCGTTGCCCGCGCGGCGCACGACCACGCACTGCTCCACGCTGGGGCAGGTGGCCAGGGCCTCGTCGGCGTTGGGCTTGAGCGAGATGGTGCGGCCCGCGCGCAGGACGGCGTCGGCCGTGACCAGCACCTTGGCCTCGGAGTCCTGGATGCGGCTTTGCAGCGACAGCGCGGAGAAGCCCGCGAAAACCACGGAATGCATGGCCCCGATGCGGGCGCAGGCCAGCATGGCGATGGCCAGCTCCGGAATCATGGGCAGATAAATGGAGACGCGGTCGCCCTTTTTGACGCCCATCTTGCGCAGCACGTTGGCGAAGCGGCAGACCTCGGTGTGCAGCATCTGGTAGGTGTAGACCTTGACGTCTTCCTCGGGCTCGCCCTGCCAGATGATGGCGGCCTTGTTGCGGCGGCCGTTGGTCAGATGCCTGTCGAGGCAGTTGTGGGCCACGTTCAGTGTGCCGCCGGAGAACCACTTGATCTCGGGCTTGTGGAAGTCGGCGTCCAAAACGCGGGTGAAGGGCGAAAACCAGTCCAATAGCTCGGTGGCGCGCTCGCCCCAGTAGCCCTCGGGATCGTCGGAAGCGCGCTTGTGCAGGGCCTCGTACTCCTCCATGCTCTTGACGAAGGCATTCGCGCGCCCTTCCTCGGGCGGCTGGAAGAGACGCTCCTCGTGCATCATGCTTTCAATGGTGGACTGTTCGCTCATGCCGTCACCTCGCATACGGTTTTTTCCGGACCGCCGAGACCGGAAGCGGGCGGCCCGAAGTGGGCGGGTCAAGGTCCAAGTCTATACCTTTCGGGGAATTTCATTCCAGACCTTTTTTTGGTAAACGGTCGAAAAGGGCCCCGTGAACGGCGCGGGACCTCGAAGCACTCGCCAAGCGGAGCCCACATGAGCCTCTCCAATCTCGACGCCCTGTTCAAGCCGAGCGCCGTCACGGTCGTCGGCGCCTCCAGCGATCCCGGAAACGCAGGGTTCCTGGCCATGCGCAACCTTCTCGCGGGCGGCTTCAAGGGACCGGTCATGCCCATCACCCGTACGGCCAAAGCCGTGTCCGGCGTGCTGACCTACGAGAGCGTGGAGGCCTTGCCCATGCCGCCGGACCTGGCCCTGATCTGCTCTCCCGCGGCCCAGGCGCCGGGACTCTTGCGTCGCCTGGGCGACAAGGGCGCACGCGCAGCCGCCCTGCTCGGCCCCGGCTTCGGGGCCTTGAGCCCCCACGCGCGCGAGGACCTCAAGAACGACGTGCTGACCGCGGCCCGCGAATACGGCATGCGCATCCTGGGGCCGGGGTGCCTGGGCCTGATCGTGCCCGGCTCGGGGCTGAACGCCTCCCTGGCCGAGGAGACCGCCCTGCCCGGCCGCATCGCCTTCGTCACCCAGTCCGACTCGCTGTTCACCATGGTCCTGGACTGGGCCAAGGCCAACCAGATCGGCTTTTCGCACTTCATCTCCCTGGGCGATCAGATCGACGTGGACTTCGCCTCGGTCATCGACTGGCTCGGCTCGGACCCCAACGTGCGCTCCATCCTGCTCTACGTGGAGTCCGTGCAGGCCGCGCGGCGCTTCATGTCCGCCGCGCGCGCGGGCGCGCGCAACAAGCCCGTGCTGGTCATGAAGCCCGAGGACGTCTTCGCCCAGGACACGAGCGAGGACAACTGCCTGTTCTCCCTGGACGACGAGTCCGACGCCATCTACGACGTGGCCTTCCGCCGCGCGGGCATCGTGCGCGTGCCCGACATCGACTCGCTGTTCGACGGCGCGCGCACCCTGGCCCGCGCCCTGCCGCTGCACGGCGACGCCTTGGCCATCCTGACCAACGGCCGCTCCACCGGCCTTTTGGCGGCCGACGCCTGCCTCAAGGGCGGCGCGCCCCTGGCCTGCGTGGGCCCGGAGACGGCCGCCGAGATCGAGAAGGTGGTGCGCCGCGACCGCGCGGGCGACAATCCCGTGGTCCTGCCCTACAACGCCGACGCGCGCATGTACGCCGACGCCCTCTCGCTGCTGGTCAAGGACAAGGGCGTCAACGCCGTTCTCGTGGCGCACGTGCCCTTCGCCGGGGTCAAGGGCGAGGAAGTGGCCCGCTCCGTGGCCGAGATGGCCTCGCGCACCAAGCGTCCGGTGCTGGCCTGCTGGTCGGGCGCGAACCGCTCGCGCGAAGCCAGGGCCATCTTGCAGGAGGAGGGCGTGCCCACCTTCGAGACCACGGACCAGGCCATGCACGCCTTCCTGCACATGGTGCATTACCGGCGCAACCAGGAAATGCTCATGGAGACGCCGGACTCGCTGCCGCGCGACTTCTTCCCGGACACCACGCACGCGCGCGAGGTGGTGCGAAAAGCCCTGGCCGAGGAACGCGCGCGGCTGACCGATCCCGAGACCAAGGAGCTGCTCACGGCCTACGGCGTGCCCATGGTCGAGACGCGCGTGGTCAAGAGCGCGCGCGAGGCCGTGCTCGCGGCCGAGGAGCTGGGCTATCCCGTGGCGCTCAAGGTGCGCTCGCCCGAGGTCAGGCAGCCCTTCGAGATGGGCGGCGTGGCCCTGGACCTGGAGACGCCCGAGCAGGTCTGGGACGCGGCCGCGCACGTGGCCCATCGCCTGCACCGCCACATGCCCACGGCCCACATCAGCGGCTTCACCGTGCAGCAGATGGGGCGGCGGCCCGGCGCGCACGAGCTGTACATCGGCATGTATGTGGACCCGGTCTTCGGCCCCACCGTCCGTTTTGGCCACGGCGGCCTGGCCTCGCGGGTCATCAAGGATTTCGCCGTGTCGCTGCCGCCGCTGAACATGGCCCTGGCCCAGGACGTCATCGACCGCACGCGCATCTCGCGCCTCTTGAAGACCACGGACACCGCGCGGCAGGTGGACCTCGACGACGTCTGCCTGACGCTCATCCAGGTCACGCAGCTCATCATCGACGTGCCGCAGATCGCGGCCCTGGAGATCAACCCGCTGTTCGCGGACGACAAGGGCGTGCTGGCGCTCTCGGCGCAGGTCTGGGTGGCGCCCTACGAGGGCGAGGGCGCGGACAGGCTGGCCATCCGGCCCTATCCGAGCGAGCTTGAGGAGTGCGTGACGCTGAAGGACGGCCAGCGGGTCACGCTGCGGCCCATCCGGCCCGAGGATGCGCCCGCGCACCTGGAGTTCGTGCGCAACCTGGACAAGGACGACCTGCGACTTCGGTTCTTTGGGGTGGTGCAGAACTTCGAGTTCTCGGACATGCCCAAGTTCACGCAGATCGACTACGACCGCGAGATGGCCTTCATCGCCTCAACGGAGGTGCGGGGCACGCCGAAGACGCTGGGCGTGGTGCGCACGAGCACCAAGCCGGACAACTCCGAGGCGGAGTTCGCGATCATTGTGGCCACGGACATGAAGGGGCAGGGGCTCGGGTCGCTGCTGATGGAGAAGATCATCCGCTACACCAAGGCGCGCGGCACCACCTGGCTCACGGCCGAGACCCTGCCGGAGAACAAGGGCATGGTCGGCCTGGCCAAGAAGTTCGGCTTCGAGATCAACGTGATCTACGAGGACGACTTGGTGAAAATGCGGCTGCGGATGAATTAAGCGGACATGAGGGGACATGGGGAGACAGCCCCCTTTCGGACGAAAAAAGGGTCCCGGCAAACTGCCGGGACCCTTTGACTTGGTAATGGCTAAGCCAATGCGTGGCGCAAAGGATCAAGTCGCGGCGATTTGGGTGACCAGCCACAACGAGGGCTACGGCATCGCCATCCGGCGAACTCGGTGATCAACTGTCCCCTTGGTGCCGACGCCTTCGATTGAGCCTCAGCAATCCGACCAAACCTGCCCCGAGCAGCAGGGCCGTGGCAGGCTCCGGCGTCGGAACCGGGTGGTCGCCGACGATCTGAGTACGGTAGATTTCCGGGTCAGCCGCAAAGGGATCAGCCAGATAAGCGATTGTGAAGTCAAAGTAGATGTGTCCGCCCCAGTATGGCCCTATTGTCTCAAAGTCATATGTCCACGACCCGCCTATGGGGATCACTACGGGGCTGTCCACGGCATTTGTTGCGACGCTGAAATCGATGGCTGACAGCTCATCATAGTACGTCATTGAAGCTAGGAGATTGAAATGCTCCAACCATATGTCAGTAGCTTCAAAATCATTGTATATGATTATTTTGTGGATAAAATCGTCAACATCACCGTCGTCTCCTTGACCATCCGCTAGAGTTCTGATTTCACCACTACTTTTTGGGATTTTTACAG
This sequence comes from Alkalidesulfovibrio alkalitolerans DSM 16529, assembly GCF_000422245.1. Classification (NCBI taxonomy): domain Bacteria; kingdom Pseudomonadati; phylum Thermodesulfobacteriota; class Desulfovibrionia; order Desulfovibrionales; family Desulfovibrionaceae; genus Alkalidesulfovibrio; species Alkalidesulfovibrio alkalitolerans. Next base: position 169,764 of record NZ_ATHI01000026.1, on the reverse strand, counting down.
GATCTCTAACAACCGCCCCAACCTTTTTCTTGGCCATCGGAATGGGGACAGTATCTCTTGTCCAATCCCAACTCACCCAAATATTATTCTTCTTGTTCATATCAACAATAAAGCCCACAATTGCAGTGTTGCGCGGGGCGAGTGTGCCCCCGGACAGATTCATCTCCGCATTGTGATCACCAACCAACTTGCCCTTCAAAGTAGTGAACTGGTCACATTTTGCCCAGATTCCTGTGAAATGTACGTCAGTTTCTTCTTGCTTCAAGCTAATGTGGAGATCGTTAACCTCTTGCCCGGTATCATTGGGAATAATTTGATTCCAGCGATATTTTATTTTTCCTTTTTTACCGATCTGTCCGCTAGTTCCAGCCAAGGCCTGCCCTGAAAAAAGTACACATAACGCGATAAGGCACAGCAACAGCTTGTTCATCTCTTTGCCTCCTCTTTTCATACCAAAGGCGTCTGATGTTAATGGTACCTGACGCTTCGTCTGCAAAGCGGTTGTCACAGACTTCAAAAACAAGAGAGAGATGGAGAGAAAGAGAAAGAAACGGAGGATGAGCCAATGAGGAGAGGAGATGCGAGCGGACTAGGTTTTTGTATGACAAAATACAGCTGCAATAATTATGCAAATTATAGCGTCATAATGATTTCATGCGCTTAATCATGATATCAATACCGAGGAATGTATTGCATTGTATGGACTCTCGACAATGCGTCGAATACTTTTACAGTTTTAAGAATAATATAGGCTCGAACATCAATCTTGTCCTGCATCTCCAAGGTCACTCACAGCAGTTGCCGCAGGATATGCGTACAGAAATAACATTCATCTTACATTGCCGCGCTTGGCGGGCGGCGTTGCGCTGCGGCCGCTTTTCCCGCGTCACACAGGGCGGCGGCTATCAACAGCAAGTTGCAACCAACAACAAACTGTTTCCCCCTCGAAACGCAGGGGATGGCGGAGACGCCTGCTCGCAACACGTGCGCACACTGACGTTTCCCCTCTCGACGCGCGGGGGCGGCGGGGATAGGATGTGGGTATGCAGCCTGCCGAATTCACCGAAGCCTACATGCGGTTCACCTCGTTCCTGTACGAGAACAGGATATGGTACGGCGGGGCCGGGGCGCTCATCCTCCTGATCGTGGGGCTGTGGGCCACGCGACGGCCCTGACGCGGTTTATTTGCCCTTGGCCGGAGTCTTGGCCGGAGCCGCCTTTTTGGCCGGGGCGGGCTTCTTGGCCGAGGGCTTGGCCGAAGCCTTGCCCGTTGCCGGTTGTGCGGGCGACGCTTTTTTCGCGCTGGATGGCGGCTTGGATTTCGAAGCGGATTTCGGCGCGGGCTTTTTCGCCGGAGCGGGTTTTTTCGCCGCGCTCGCCGGGGCGGGTGGCGTGGGCTTTGCTTCGGCAGCGGCCGGGGCCGCGCCTTCGGTGCGAAGCGACGGCAGGGCGGGCTCGGGCCTGATCGCCGGAGAGGCAGATTCGGGCCGCGTGGCCAAGGACCCGGCTTCCGGGCGCATGGCCAAAGACCCCGCCTCGGGCCGCATGGCCGGGGAACCGGCCTGCTCACGCACGGCCACAGCCTCGGCCTCGTCGCGCCTGCCCGCAGCCTGAGCGCGCTCCCACATCCGGGCTGGATCGACGCCGCCTGACTCACTTTCGCCCGGCCTCTGCGGGCCGTCGAAAATATTCTTGCAGGCGGAGCCGGGCACCCCGCCCGGCGCGACCACGCCTTGCCTGGGCGGCGTGAAGAACGCGGTCACGTCGCTCGTCTCGCCGCGCACGTCCGGACCCCAGAAAAGCTTGAGCGAAAGCCGCTGCCCCTTCTCCCCGGCCTTGAGCTTCAGGCTCGCGGCCACGGTGTCGCCGGGCGACATGCTGACCAGCCCCTTCTCGCCGACGATGTCCGCGCGGCCGGTGCCAAACCCCATGGCCAGATCGGCGAGCAGCGCGGCCACGCGCGGCGCGCTCACGCGGCCCTTGGCCGCGAGCTTTTTGAGCAGCTTCGGCGCGACGATCTCGCCGGGGCCGACGCGAACCCCATGCATCACGGCGAGTTGCGGGAAGGATTCCATGTCGCCGTCCTTGCCGGGCGCGGCGCTCCATTCCAGCTTCAGTCCGAGCTTGCCCTTGCCCGCACGGCTCTTGGCCTTGAACGAGACTTGCGCCAGCCTGCCCGGAGCGAGGCGCACGAGCACTCCCTCCCTGGCCACGGCGATCTCGCCCGCCATCAGGCATTCGCCCAGATTGCACAGCACCGCTCCGGCATCGGCGACGCGAAGCAGCCCCTCCACACGCATGGCCTTGGCTTCCATGGCTCGTCATCCTCCTCGTTCGCGCCTGCTCCGCCGCGAAAAGCGGCGGTTTTGCCCGCGCCCGTAGGCGGAGCGCAAAACGTCCCTGCTAGCGGGAGCCCTCCAGCGGGGCGTACCACGTGACCTCGATTTCGAGCTTGTTCTTGAAGCCGTCAGACTTCTCCTTGCTCTTGGCCGAACACGAAACCTTGACCTGCTTGCCCACTTCCAGGACGTGCTCGCCGCTGCCGTCGTTGAGCCGCAGGCTGCCGCGCGCCAGACCGTCGGCGATGTGGTGCAAGAGCACGGCCGCGTTGTAGGTGAGTTGCGTTTCCTCGATCTCGAAAAGCTTTGACTTGGACATCGGCGTCTCCCTCGCTTTCGCTTGGCTGCATTTTCCGTCAGATTCCGCCAGATTCCGGCAAATGCCAGACGAATCTTTCCACATTTTCACGCCTAAGCCGAACGCGTCATGACGTCAAGACGCGGGCGCGGGAATCGCTTCCCGCATCGGCACCCTATCCCACCATGCCCCGACCATGGTGACGGTTGCGCGACGATCCAGCGACGCGGGCGTGGGCGCTTTTGGATCAGCCCGCCCCCCAATACCACTACACCTAATACAGGCTTTACCATTCATGTGTTTTAGCTTATAGCGGCTGTCCAGAACTGAGCCGACATCCATTCACAAAAACAGCTTCGGTGGAGGGGTTTCATGCGCTGCGCAAAAGCTTCAGCGATCATGGTGAGTTGTATTCTCTTCGCCATGCTGGTGGGCTGCAAGAGCACCGGCCAGCATGGCGAAGTACAATACAACATGTTCTACGGCCCGGACGACCACATCGCCGAACTGCTTGCCGAGGGCAAGGTCGACGAGGCATCCACGATTTACAACTCCCACTCCGCCGTCCTCGACCCGGCCAAGGCCAAGGACAAGGCCCTCATCGACGAATTGGCCCGCGCGCTGCGGCAGGATATCGAGCCCAAGATCGCCAGTTTGCTCGATGGCTTTGGGAAGACGTCCTGGCCCGCCCCGCACGAGGACTGGCTGGCCATCCGCGCACTGCTGAACGACGCCGGGCAGACCATTGAGCACGTCCAGGCGCAATCCGTGCTCGCCCTGCCGGACCAAAAACCCGCCGGTTTCGACGCACTCGTTGTAGCGCACAAAACGCTGATCGCGCGGGTCGAGGCGGGCGCAGACGAGGCATTCGCCTCCTACCCCATCTTCGAGGACAGCCACTTTTTCAGCGACTACCCGGTGCCCCTGGACGCGGAAAGCTTTCTGGCCAGGAACCGGGAGTGCATCCAGGAGCGGCTGGCTGCGGCCACCCCGCGCGACATCGCGGCCATGTACGCCACCTACAGGGGCGACCTGGGCGCGGCCTGCCAGGAGAACGTGGCGGAAAACTACTTCTGCAGCCTCGTGGGCGGAGATCCCAAGGCCGCGAGCATCCCCGCGCTGCTCAAGGCGGCGGCCGACGTGCGCAAGGCGGACATGCCCCTTGCCCGCATCGAGCAGATCAAGATCGCGGTCGTCAACGTCACCAGCCCCACCCTGATCCAAGAAAAACAGATCGAATTCCCCTTGCACATCGACGTGGACATGCCCTTCGATGTCGAGGCCGCTCCCCTGGAAAGCGCCTTCGACGGCGCCGGGGCCAAAGCCGCCGACGTGCTCGTGGTCATGAGCGTGGCCATGGCCCGCACCGACCGCGACATGGCCGAGGGCGGAATGATTCCCTCGCGCCTTCTGGCCGGGTACAAGGAGATTCCCAACCCCGAATACGAAAAAACGAGGCTGGAGCTTGAGCAGACTTCGGCCCGCAAGACCGCCGCGGACATCCGGGCCTCGATCCCTCGCTACGGGCTGGCCGCCTTCGCGCAGATAGCCGACGCGATCGCTGCCGCCGCCCTGGGCCAGGAGGTCGAAGACCTGACAGAGAAGCTGGTGAACACGCCCAGAACGCTGAAGGATCCGGTCTATCAGGACTACTCGGTGCGCCGCATCGAAGTCGATTCCGTCAAGCATGCCACGGTCAACTATTACGTCATCGATAAGCGCGCCATGACCATGTTCAGCGACACCTTCGACGCCCGCATCCAGAATTCGTTCTCCGTGGTCTACGACGTCCAGGAAACGGACGTGAACAAGGAGAACCTCTACGCGCAGCACGCATCGGAAAATGCCGTCCTCGACTATGAGAAGGAACCGCTTGTGGTCCCGCTCTCGGCCATTCTGGCCGAGTTCGGCAAGGGTGCGGACCAGGCCGAGCGCATCGCCTCGCTGGGACAGGTCATGGAAACGCTCGTGGCGGACCGCAACCTGGCCCTGGCCTCCGCCGCCGCCCGCACCTTCACCGACGCCCGCAACGACCAGCGCTTCGACCACGTGGTCAAGATCCACAACCTCAAGGGAGGGTCAGGCTCCGGGTTCTACGTGGCCGAGGACATGGTCATGACCAACTATCACGTCGTCGAGGGCACCAAGGTGCCGGTGCTCAAGAACTACGACGGCATCGAGATGACCGGAACGGTCGTGGCTCACGACGTACGTCTCGACTTGGCCCTGATCAAGGTCAGCAAGCGCGGCATTCCCGTGACCTTCTACAGCGCGAACGAACTCGACCTGGGCTCGCAGGTCGATCTTATCGGCCACCCCGAAGGCTTCGACTTTACCATCACCCGGGGGGTCGTCAGCGCCGTGCGCCGCGCCCGTAGCGCTTACGGAGATCTGGGCAGGCCCGTGCTCTACGTGCAGTCCGACGTGGCCGCCAACCCCGGCAATTCCGGCGGACCGGTCTTTCTCAACGACAAAGTCGTGGCCGTCTGCGATTGGACCAAGCGGGGTTCGCAGAATCTCAACTTCTTCATCCATTACTCCGAGGTCCTGGAATTCCTGCATAAACGGGGCGTGCGTCCGCGCACATAGGACACTCTCAAACCAAACGGAGCATGGCATATGATCCGATTCGCACGTTGCCTCACCTTTTCGGCCCTGGCCCTCGTCCTGGCTGCCGGGCTTTTCGCCTGCGCTCCCTCGGGACAGCGCATGGGTATGGTCAAGGACCCGGATACCGGCATCCTCTACGGCTCGGCCATCGCCCGCAACATCGTCATCGACTCCTCGCAGTTCGAGAACAGGAAGATCAAGGTCGTCATTCGCAACACCTCGGGCGACCCGAGCTTCGACCTTTACGATCTCAAGGGACGCCTGGAACAGGCGTATGCGGCCAAGGGCTACGAACCCACGCAGGGCGACGACTTCGGGCTCCGGCTGGACGTGAACGTGACCTATTCCGGACAGATCCGCCAGGACATGGCCGCCGAAGGTGCGCTCATCGGCGGCGCGGCCGGGGGATTGGGCGGCTACAGCTACAGGAACCAGGCTGGGCACACGGTGGCCGGGACCGTGGCCGGAGCCACGGTGGGCGCGATCCTCGGCAGCTACGCCACGGACAACACCTACATCGTCATCGCGGACACGCGGCTTGGTGTCATGCGCCACAAAAGCGCCCACAAGTCCACCACCATCGTTTTCGAGGGCAGCCAGTTCAAGGAACGCAAGACCAATTACCAAAGCTTCGACTCGGTGGTGGACAACAGGATCGCGGCCTATGCGGGCGGCCGCCTGGTCTCGCAAGGCGAAGTGGCTGAGGGCGTGCGCGGCCGCTTTCTGCGCATCCTCTCCGACGTGATCTGACCGCGCCACTTGCCCTGGACGCCGAAACATGTATGCTTACGGCATGGCTCGCATTCCTTTCGCACTCAAGCCATGTCAGGAGGCGTCATGACCAAGCAGATGTCCTACACCAAGATTGAGAACCAGCTTCGTCCCATCTTCCGTGAACGCCTGGATCAGGCCGAATCCGTGGAGGACGTGAAGAAGTTCTTCGTCTATACGATCCAGGAACTGCTCGAGAACGCCATGGGTGAAAACGGCACGGTGCGCTTCGAGGACGTCTGCCTCGATCCAGACAACGAACCCGGATTCGCCCTGGGGCCGGGAATAACCGAACGCCCGGCCTTCCAGGAGGTCTGGACCGATTCGGATATGTCGCGCATCGTGGGCATGTTCGCCGAGACGGCCAGGAACCGCTACCGCCGCCTGGAAAAGAACCCGGCCAAGACGGAAGCCAAGATGTACCACGGCCACGACTAGTCGTGGCCGTTACGCGCTCGAGAGCGACAATCAATCCGGCCGTCTCGCGGCGAGACGCCGCAAAGGAGACCGTATGCGCATCTGGCGCGACCCCACGGCCATGGCGGTGAGTCTGGGCATTTTGCCCGTGGTGGAGACGGCCGCATCCCTCGCCGCCCTCCCCGATCCCGCCAACACACTGGCCACGGCCGCGGAAGTTCTGGGCATGAGCCTGCCCATGCTGCTGGCCCTGTCCCTGCTTTCGCGAGTCGCAGGTTGGATCATGGCCTTGGTCCTGCCACTCGGGCTGCGTTTCATGGTCATCAAGAGGGCGCTGGGCATCCCGGTGGCCCTCGGCCTTGCGGCCGCGAACGCCCTGGCCTACATCGGCGTCACCTCCGCCTTCGGGATGGGGGCCCAGACATTGCACCTGCTGGCCGCGATCGTGCTCGGCTTCCTCGTTCTCAGACATGAGTTCGACAAATCCGCCGATGCGCCTGCCCAGGGCGGGCAAGGATATTGACCGGACGGCTTCGGGAGACGTAGAAAATCCTGGGAGCAGCATTTCAGGGAGGAACGAGATGGCCATTTTGACAACCGGTCCCGGAGCCACCATGGCCGGTCCTCCGGGCATGACCACGGCGGGCCCTCCAGGGCACGTCACGGCCTCGCCGGCCGGACACGTCACGCCCGGCCCTGCCGGCCACGTCATCACGACGCCCGCAACGCAAGGATACGTGCCCGAGCATGCAGCGGGCCACGTCATCATCCGCGTGGCCTGATACGGGCCGCCTTAGGCCGAGCAACCCCCTAGGCCCGGCCGTGCGGCACGTCATTCGAGAATGCGGGCCGCGTGACGACGCAAAAGCGCCCTGAACTGGTCATAGGTCAGCCCGAGCATCACGGCCGCGGCTCGGCGATTGTGCCGTGCGCGGACCAGGGCCTCGCGCGCAAGCGAAATCTTCAGATTCTCCACCTGCTCGGCCAACGGCCTGCTCAAATCCACAGCGGCCAACCGTCCCGTGTCGGCGTCTTGGGCAGAGGGCTCTTCTGCCGCCGAGCCCACTTCGCGCGCTGCAATTGACGGTGCGGGCCGCCAGGGCGATGCAAAGGGATCGAATACCACCTCCTCGACGAGGTCGCCCCTGGCCGAGAAAACCGCACGCTCCACCACGTTCTTCAACTCGCGCACGTTGCCCGGCCAGTCGTGGGCCAGGAGGCGCGCAAGCGCGGACGGCGCGAAATCCGGCTCGTCCCTGCCCATCTCCAGGGCGAAACGGCGGGCGAAGTGCCTCGCCAAAAGCTCGATGTCCTCCCCGCGTGCACGAAGCGGCGGCAATGTCAGAACCACGAAGGCCAGCCGATCCAAGAGATCGCGCTTGAAGCGTCCCTCGTCGGCCAAGCGCGGCAGGTCCACGTTGGCCGCGCCCACCACGCGCACGTCCACCCGCCTCTCGTTGCTCGATCCCAGGCGCTGCAAAAGCCCGTACTCCACCACGCGCAACATCTTTTCCTGCGCCGAAAGGGCCAGCGCGCCGATCTCGTCCAGAAAGAGCGTGCCGCCGTGCGCGGCCTCGAACCTCCCCTGGCGGCGTTTGAGTGCGCCGGTGAAGGCTCCGGGCTCGTGGCCGAACAATTCGTCCTCGATGAGGCTTGGGGCCAGGGCGGCGCAATTGAGCGCCATGAACGGATTTTGCCAGCGCGGCGAGAGATAATGCAGCCGCGCGGCTGCCAACTCCTTGCCCGTGCCACGCTCTCCCACGAACAGCACCGGCCGCTCCACGACCGCAGCCCGCGCCAGGTCGTCCAGAAATGTCTGCACCGGCTCGCTCTCGCCGAGGAATTCGAATCCTGGGGATGACAGCGTCGCTTCCATTGGTCATTTATACCACTTATCAGCTAAAATAGCCATATTTTGGCTAAAATAAACACATCTCGCGTCATGCCTGAAACATTATTTCGAATGGCGCCAGATGGTTGCGACAAACCGATGGACTGGCACAGTCCGTGCTCATCTTGACGGCAAGAACACCGGAGGATCGTCATGGGCATCTTCTCCCGTTTCAAGGATATCATCAGCGCAAACCTGAACTCCATGCTCGACAAGGCCGAGGATCCGGAGAAGATGATCCGGCTCATGGTTCGCGAGATGGAAGAGACGCTCGTCGAACTCAAGGCTTCGTGCGCCTCGGCCATGGCAGCCCGAGCTTCGGTGGCCCGGGATCTGGACGCTCTTTCCGCCAAGGTTGGAACCTGGGAGGAACGCGCTCGGCTCGCCGTGAGCAAGGGCCGGGACGATCTGGCGCGCGAGGCGCTGGCCGAGAAGAAGCGCCTGGCGCGGCGCATCGAAAGTCTGGACGAGGAACTGGGCCAGGCCGACGCCCTGGTGGGCCAGGCCCAGGAAGACATCGCCGCGCTCGAAGCCAAGCTCGCCTCGGCGCGCGAAAAGCAGCGCATGCTCGTGCAGCGGCACGGCAGGGCCGAGCATCGAACCCGTTGCCGTCGCCGAATCCAGGCCGCCGAATCGTCCGACGCCTTCTTGCGCTTCGATCGTTTCGAGCGCGAGATCGAGCGCATGGAAGCCGAAGCCGAGGTGGAGGGGCTGTCTCGGGGAAAACGCTCCGATCTGGAGGACGAATTCCGGCAGCTTGAGCGCGACGAGGACGTGGAGCGTGAACTTTCGAGCATCAAGCGAGATTTGGAGCGGGAGCCGCGCGCGTAGCGCGCGGCGCGAGCCGCCCGGAAGAGTTGGGCTCGCCCTTTACGCCCGGATTCGGGTTTGCCCGTTTCCGCGTTCGTGCGCTATGCTGCGAAGGCCCCAGAACCTCGACCATCACCGCATCCCGGAGTCGCCATGCACGCGGACGCCTTTGTCACCGAACTGTTCACCACCCTGCGCCTGATACTGGTCTTCGCCTTCATCTTCGGCGTCATCTGGCTCTTTCGCGGCCGGACGGGCAAATCCTCACGCGACGAGGAAGCCCGCCTCGCCCAGGAACTGCACCAGGGCATGGAACGCCTGGAAAAACGCGTGGACTCCCTGGAAACCTTGCTCATGGAACGGGAGAAACCTCATGAACGCTGATCGGCCAGGACCTTACCGCGCCCGGAACGGATTTTTGCTTGGCGTGCTCAAGGGTCTTTCCGCCTATTCGGGCCTTTCACTCTTCTGGATACGCGTGGTCTACGTTATGGTGACACTCTTCACGGGCGTGTGGCCGGGCGTGGGTGTATATCTTCTGGCCGCGCTGCTGCTCAAGCCCGAGCCGCCCATGGAGATCGCCGATTCCGAGGCGCGCGACCTTTACGACACCTATGCCGCCTCGCCACGCGCCGCCCTCAAAGGCTTAAAGCGCCGTTTCGAGACGCTGGAGCGGCGCATCCGGCGCATGGAAGACGTGGTCACGAGCCGTGAGTTCGACTGGGAGCGCCGCCTGCGACGCTGAGCGGCTTGCTAGGGTGGAGGGGCGTGTCGGTCCGCATGCAAGGGAAACTCGATTCGCGCGAAGGCCCCGCCCAGATCGCTCTTTCCGAAGACAAAACCGCCCTGTAGCTGGCCGCTCAACCGCTGCACCAGGAGCATGCCCAGGGATTCGGAAAGCTCCGGATCAAATCCCTCCGGAAAACCTGGCCCGTCGTCGTCCAGCCGCATGACGACCATCCCGCCCTCCTCGCACAACCGAAGACGAAGCCGTCCGCCCGTCCGCCCTGCAAAGGCGTGCTTGCAGGCGTTGGTCACGAGTTCGTGCAGGATCAGGGCGCAAGGCACGGCATCGTCGAGCGAGACCCGGACTGGAAGCGTTTCGCGCACGAACTCCACGGAATTTCCGCAAAACGACATGAGAACCTTGCCCATGAGATTGGCCGCGTACACGGAAAGGTCCACGCTGGAGAGATCGTGGGCGTTGTACAACTCCTCGTGCACCTGGGCCATGGCCGCAACCCGCCCCTGGCTCTCCTTGAATATCTCGCTCATCCGCTCGTCCTCGATGCTCGCGGATTGGAGATAGAGCAGGCTTGAGACCACCTGTAGGTTGTTCTTGACCCGGTGATGGACCTCCTTGAGCAGCACTTCCTTTTCGGCCAAAGAAGCCTGAAGGCCTCTCTCGGCCGCGCGCCGCTCGGTGACGTCGGCGAAGATACCCTCAATCTCCACGAGGTTGCCTGCATCGTCCATTATGCCGTGCAGGTGGACCTCGATCCACAGTTCCTCGCCCTGGATGTTGCGAAACGGAGCCATGACCGAGGCCGAGCCCGCGGCGCGCAAAGTCTCGAGCAAATTCTTTCGCAAATTTTCGTCGAGATAGAATCCCGAAATCAGGAGTCCGTCGCGGGACAAAAGGTCTTGTACCGAGTCGCAGCCCATTATGCGCGCGGCAGCCAGGTTCGCGTTCAGTATGCGGCCATCCGCCGTGGTCCTGATGATGCCGTGCGCGGCGTTCTCGAAAATGGAGCGGTACTTGGCCTCGGCCGCGCGCAACTCGCTCATCTGGCGGCGGATGGTTTCGCCCATGCGGGTCAGCATCTCGACCACGGGCCCGAACTCGGCATACGGGATTCGTGGCGCGGGCTCGTCATAGTTTCCCGCCGCGTAGGCTTGCACAAGCCCGTTCACGGCGTCGAAGGACCGATTGAGAAACACGCGGAGCAGCATGCCCGTGGCCAGCCCGATGGCCAACAGCACGGCGATCCCCGCCAAAGCGAACAGGCGCACGAGCCCACGCATCTCCTCCTGGTGCGAGGCCAGGGAAAGATGCAAACGGACGCTCCCGATCACCTGTCCGTCATAGGTCACATCGCCCGCGCGGGTGACCGTGTCGGCCGAGGGCTCGCCCTTGGTCGCGAACAGCGGCCGACCCCAGGCGTCGAATATCTCCAGCCGTTCAACCAGCACGTTCTGGTTGAAGGTCAGGCCGATCTCCATCACCGCGACGTCGTTCATCTCCCACAACGGTATGCGCAGCGTCTCCTGCAGAAAGCGCAGATAGCTGTCGCCCATCTCGGCTAGGTCCCGATCGGCCCGGCGCTCCGCGCCCTGGTAGAGCAAAAAGATGGCGGCCACCGCCGTCACCGCCGCGATGACGATTATGCCGATGGAGAGATCGCGCGCCAGCGAGCGCTTGAGCAAGTGCAACGGTCTGTCGTTCATGGCGCAGGCTCCGCATTCGGGTACAATTCACGAATGGCTCGGTCTATGCGTTTCATGACGCCGACGGAGACGCCCCGGCCGCAGATCAAGTGCCGCGTCGGTCCCGGAGGCACATCGTCCAACGCGACCGTGCCGAACTCGTCGGTCGCGAGACCCGAGCTTTCCAGCAGGGCGACGATCTCCAGGGGCGCGATGAGCATATAGTCCACCCTGCCTTCGGCGAGCATGCGGGCAAGCTGGCGCTGCGAACCGGTCATGCGGTACACGTCGCGCGCCTCGGCCGTGATGCGAGCGTCAATGGGGTCGCCGTAGGAAAACCCGTCTAGCACGCCCAGGCGCAGCCCCGCATCGCCAAAGAGAGCGGACAGGGAAGAATGCTCCCCAAACCGCGCGGCCGTTTCCGCGCGCATGAGGGCCACGTAGGGCGGGTCGCGCCACAGCGGCAGGCTGAAGCGGGCCGCGGCCTCGCGCTCGGGCGTCTTGAACCAGCCCACCGAACAAGCGGCCATGCCCGCAACCATGATCTCGTCGAGGATACGCTTGGCGGGCAGCGCCTTGAAGGACGCCTCGATCCCGGCCCGCGCGAGAACCTCGGCCGTGATGTCGTTCAGGAATCCAGCCGGTCGGCCGTTCTGGGTGTGATAATAGGGCGGACGTTCGAGGTAGGTCACCCGCAACGGCTCTTCGGCCACGCACGGCGACGCCCCCGCAAGGAGAACGAAAAGGCTTGCCGACACGCAAATGAGGCGCCACGTGAAGCATCGCTGCATGATTACCCGCTTGGATTGCACGCTCAAGCCTGAACCAGAACCCAACGCGACTTTACGCCAGGTGGCAGCTTACAGCAAGAATATGAATCTTCAGCGACGGTTGGCCCCTGTTGTGCGGTTGGCCGCGCGGCGGTCAGGATTGGCGCATGCGCGCCTTGCAGGCGCGCGCGGCGGCCACGAATCCAGGAGCCCAATGAGGGGCGCCGAGGGCGTGGATGTGGCTGTATGCGGCGAAAGTGTTACGCGCGAGCAGCCCGTCGCGGCCACCGCCCATGCCCTTCCCGCGCGATAGTTCGAGGCAGAGATCGCCCAGCCCCTCGGCCGGAACCGGGCAGTGGGAATAGTGGAATTCGTGAGCCTTGAGGTTCATACCCTCCGGGTGGAAGGGATTTTGCCGCACGACCTGGGCCGTGACATAGCCAAGCCCCTGGGGTTTCGCGCAAAGCCTGGTCTCCACGGGCAGTGCTCCGGCCATGGGAAATCTGCGTCCACCGGTCTCAAGGGCGCGCGCCAGATACATGAAACCGCCGCACTCGGCGTAGATCGGCATACCATCCTCAGACATGGCCCGCACCCGTGCCCGGACGTCGGCCCGGGCCGCAATGGCTTCCGCCTGGGTCTCGGGGAAACCGCCGCCAAGGTAGAGCCCGTGTATTTCGGGCCAGAAATCAGGGGTCAGGATGCTGACGTACTCGATTCGTGCTCCCGCGCGCTCAAGGGCTTCGATGTTCTCCGGGTAGTAGAACCACAGCGCGGCGTCGCGCACCACGCCGATGGTCACGGGCTCGCCGGGCTCCTCGGAAGCAAAGAGCGGTTCGGGAAAATGACCCAACGCCGGAGCCGAGCGCGCCAGTCGGAAGATGGCGTCCAGATCGCAGTTGTCGGCCACGAAATCGGCCAGAGGGTCGAGCACGGCCGCGCCGTCCATCTCGCGATCCGACCACAGCCCCATGTGTCGCTCGGGGATGGGGTTTTGGCCGATCTTGGGCAGCATGCCCAGAACGGGAACGTCGGTGTAGCGCTCGATGGACTCGCGCAGGATGTCGCGGTGACGTGGTCCGGCTGTCTGATTGAGGATCACGCCGGAGGGCCGAAGACCAGGGTCGAAGATGCAGCAGCCCTGGATCACCGCCGCGGCCGTGCGGGTCATCTTGGTGGCGTCCACGACCAGGATGACCGGGGCTCGCAAGAGCTTGGCGAGCTCGGCCGTGGAATACGTGCCTTGTGCGTCGCCACCGTCGAACAGCCCACGGTTGCCTTCGATGATGGCGATGCCATCGCGGGAGGCGCGACGTGCGAAAAGCCCTCGCACGGCCTCTTCGGGCATGAGAAAGGTGTCGAGATTGGCGCAAGCGCGCCCAGCGGCCAAACCGAGCCAGGCCGCGTCTATGTAGTCCGGGCCCTTCTTGAAAGGAGCCACGACCGTGCCGGCGCGGGCAAAAGCCCTGGCCAGACCGAGCGAAACGATGGTCTTGCCCGAGCCGCCGGAAAGGCCGGAAATGATGAGGCGGGGAAGTTGCTGCACGAAGATGTGTCCGAAAAAAGCGCCGGGCCAGGGGCCTGCGGACGGCCCGGCCCGGCGTCAGATACCGTGCCGCCGGCGGTCCGGTGCATCCTGGCCGGGCCGGAGGCGGAGCGATGCGAACGTGGGGCTATTCCTCGCCTTCGGCGTGCTTGCCCAGGCCCGCAAGGCCGTACATCGTGGTGGAGCCGCTGGACCAGTAGACGACCTTCTCGCCCTTGACCAGCTCGGTCAGCACCTTTTTCACGTCGCGCGACTTCTCGCCGGGGAAGAGGTCGCAAAAATCGTTGAAGTAGAACTTGGTCTTGCTCTTCGACTTGCTCTCAAGGAAATCGAGGATCGTCTTTTTCGCGGATTCCATCTCGATGGCCATTGCGCAACCCCTTTTAGGTTTGAAGGGGCGCGGCATGACGCCGCGCCCCATGAGTGCTCGTCAGGCGTTTACCACTTGAAGTTGGTGGTCTGACGCCAGGTGTAGTAGGCCGGATCGCGGAAGTCGTCGATCAGGTGCTTGGAGAACTCCAGGCCGGTGACATCGAAGAAACGCTCCCAACCAATACGCTCGGCCCAGTCGCCGACGCGCTCGTACTTGTTCGCGCCCTTCTTGTAGGCGTCCACGATCTGGCGGATGGTCTTCACCAGGCTCGGCCAGCGCGGGGGCTCGTTGGGCACGTAGGCCACGACGACCTTGGAGAACTTGGGATTGCTGATGCGGTTGGAGACCTTGCCGCCGACCATGATGGCGCAGCCGTCGCCCTCGGCGTCGGCCAGGGGCAGAGCGGCGCACATGGTGTAGCAGTTGCCGCAGAACATGCAACGCTCTTCCTTGATGGCCACGGTCTTGACTTCCTTGCCCTCGAACTCGGTCTTGGAGGGACGGATGGCGGCCGTGGGGCAGGCAGCGACGGCCAGCGGGATCTCACAGATGTTCTCGAGAACCTCGTGGTCGATGAGGGGCGGCTTGCGGTGGATGCCGACGACCGCGATGTCGGAGCAGTGGCAGGCGCCGCACATGTTCAGGCAGCAGGCCACGGCCAGACGCATGGGAGCGGGCAGTTCCATGGACTGGAACTCCTTGAACAGCTCGTCCATGATGACCTTCACCGGGCCGGAAGCGTCGGTGGCGGGCGTGTGGCAGTGCACCCAGCCCTGGGTGTGGACGATGTTGGGCACGGAGGCGCCGGTTCCGCCGATGGGGAACTTGTAGGAGCCGCCAGCGAACTTGCGGGACATCAGGTCGTCCTTCAGGGGGCCGACCTTGTCCTTGCTGTCCACCATGAACTCGACGTTGTTGCGGGTCGTCCAGCGGACGTGCCCGCCGCAGTGCTTGTCGGCGATGTCGCAGATCTCGCGGATCAGACCCACGGAGACCAAGCGGGCGGAACCGACGCGAACGGTGTACACCTCGTCGCCGGACTCGGCCTTGTGCATCAGCACGCCGGGCTCGATGATCTCATGGTACAGCCACTTGCCGTAGTTCTTTTGGATGACCGGCGGCAGGAAGTCGGTGTAGTGGCGGGGTCCGATGTCGGAAATGCGGCCTTCCATCGGTTTGTCCGGATTGTAACCCGAGGAAACGAAAGCCATGGGGTGTCCTCCCTTGATTTCTGTCGTTGTCGATCAGTTTCAGCCGTTTCGCGATACCGCCTAGCGGGCGTGACGCTTGCGGTATTCCTTGATGTCGCGATCCCAGCCGCCAACTTCATCGGCGGTCCAGAAGATGTAGGGGTTCTCGCGCGGATGCTGCACGTGGCGGGCGTCCGGGGTGATGTTGGTGACTTCGAGGATCTTGCCGAAGCCCAGGCGCTTCAGGGTCTCGCCCAGACGCTCGCGGTTCTTGCCCTCTTCCATCCACCATTCCCAAACGTTCTCGACCACTTCCTTGACCTCGTCGAACGGCTCCTCGACGGGCACGAACGGAGCGAGCAAGGAGGACATCTGGGCGCCGTCAAGGATGGGAGCCTTGGCGCCGGCCAGGATGCACAGGCCCTTCTCGTCGCCCACGCGCAGGGCGGCGGGCATGGTGTTGATGCAGTGCATGCAGCGGTAGCATTCCTTGTCGTCGATCTTCAGGGTCTTGCCATCGTAGCTCATGCACTTCGTGGGACACAGGTCCACGACTTCCTTCATGATGTCGAACTTGCCCCAGTCGCGGCTGGCGTGGGCGCCGGCGTTGGGCTTCAGCTCACCGCCGACATACGCGGCGACGGCCTTCTGGTCGATCTTGATGGCGCCCTTCCAGGTGCCCACGAAGGACAGGTCGGAGCGGGCCAGGGCGGCCACGCAGCCGTTGGGGCAGCCGTCGAACTTGAACTTGAACTTGTAAGGGAAGGCGGGACGGTGCAGTTCGTCCTGGTATTCCTGGGTCATGGCGTAGCACAGGGCCATCGTGTCGTAGCAGGCGTACTCGCAACGGGACATGCCCAGACATTCGGCGGGCGTGCGCAGGTTGGAGCCCGAGCCGCCAAGGTCGGTGTTCATCTTGTGGGTGAGCTCGTAGAATATCTCTTCGAGCTGCTCGGTGAAGGTGCCCAGCCACACCATGTCGCCGGTGGAACCGTGCATGTTGGTCAGGCCGGAGCCGCGCATGTCCCAGATGTCGATCAGGCCGCGCAGGTACTCGGTGGTGTAGTACTTGCCGCCGGGCTGGTTGACGCGGACGGTGTGGAAGTGGGCCACGCCCGGGAACTGCTTGGGAACGTCACAGTAACGGCCGATGACGCCGCCGCCGTACCCGAAGACGCCCACGATGCCGCCGTGCTTCCAGTGGGTCTCCTTGTCCTTGTAGCACAGCTCCAGGATGCCCAGCAGGTCTTCGCAGACGTCCACCGGGATCTGGTACTCGACGCCGTCCTTGTTGGCGGCGCGCCGGGCCGCTTCGGCCTTGACGTCGTCAACAAAGCTCGGCCAGGGCCCCTTGGTCAGCTCGTCGAGCAGTGGGGTCTGATGTTTCGCCATTGTCCTATACCTCCGTCGTTCAAGAGTTAAGGGCGTTAGCCCCTGACGTAAGCCACTCTCGCCGTATGTAGAAAACCGGCACGCGGGCGAACGCCCCCGCGCCGACTAGTCCGCGCACACGTAGCGAAACATCCATGGGAGAAATCCCCCAAGCTCGTCCGGCATCCCGGCCCGGGGAAGTCCCGGGTCGGTCCCTTGGTGGTTAGCTAGATGACAAAAAACCGTTTTGTCAACCGAAGCACGCCTGGCAAGGGTTGCGCAGCGCCATTTGGCGCCGCTGGGCGGCTTTCGCGGGACGGGCCTGCAGCCCGTTCGCGCCCGGGGCCTTGCTCTGCGCCCCGGCAACCTGAACCAACGCCGTCATCCGGTTCGGCAGCCGCTCGTTCCCTTTATCCCAAAAGCAGCCCGAAATTCAATCAAAATCTCATAGGCCAACGCGCCCGCCCGCCAACCCGCCTCACTCTTTTCCCGGAATGCCGTATACAGGCCGTCTTCGCGTCATGCCTCGTCCGTTCGGGGCGCACGCTCCAAGGCGTTCAGCGCCTCCCTGGCCAGCGCAGCGACCGTGGCCTGCTCCAGGCAGTCGTCCCTGTAGACGAGCACCTGGCCCGATTCGTTCCCAATCCCCGCCACCGCGTCCACCGCCCTCTTTGGCAGCCGCACCCCGGCAACCCCGAGGCGAGAGAGCGCCAGGCAGACAAGCCCGCGTGCGGCGGCGTCGTGACAGACAGGGGCTTCGGGCGTCCCCTCCCGGCCCTCCAGGGCGCGCGCGGGGTCGAGCACGGTCAAGAGGTCAGGCACAGCCTTCGCGACCAAATCCGGCCTGGTCTCGGCCAGCCGGGCGATGCCCCAGAGGACGCCGTGGCGCAACAGCGGATTGTCCACGAAAATGCCGTGGCAAATGCCCTCATGCTCATGAATGTAGGACAAAAGAATGGCGTGGTACTCGCGCGCCAGCCCCTCATGCGCGGCCATGCAGCAGGCCATGGCCTCGGGCGCGCCCCAGCCGATGCCGCCCGACTCCTCGTTCATGCGCCACAAGAGGCCGCGCATGACCACGCGGGCGGCTTCCATCTTCTCCTGGGCGAGCGCCGCCGTGACCAGCCCGAAGGTTTCGGCGGCCCGGAAGCGGAGCAGCGCGTCGCCGCCGACAAGAAACGAATGGAGCGCGCCCGTGGCGGTCTTGGCGGGCCAGGCGAAAACCTCGTCCAGATTCCTCCGCCAGCCGTCGTTCACGAGAATCTCGCGCAGGCGTTCCCTGGCTCGGCGCAAACGCGGTGCGGCCATGCTCGCCTCCGGCTAACCGCCCTCGGAATCGGCCGTAGGCGCCGCCGAACTCTGAGCGGGCGAGGCTTCGGCCGGTTTTGGCCTGGGCGTCGCAGGGTCGCGCTGCTCGCGCGGGGAGTGGCCTTCGCCCCAGTAGATGGTGCGGTGGGGGAAGGGAATCTCGATGCCTTCGGTGTCAAAGCGCTTCTTCAGCCGCTTGTTGAACTCGCGGCCCACGGCCCACTGCCGGATGGGCACGGTCTTGGTGCGGGCGCGGATGACCACGGCCGAATCCTCGAAGCGGTCCACGCCGAGTATCTCAATGGGGTCGAGGATGTCGCGGCCGAATTCTGGATCGGCGCGCATGTCCTCGTCCACTTTCTTCACGACCTCGATGACGCGATCCACGTCCTCCTTGTAGGCCACGCCGATGTCGAAGACGTAGCGCGAGTAGTCCTTGGTCATGTTGGTGACCACGCCCACGGTGCCGTTGCGGATGTAGTGGACGTTGCCCGCCATGTCGCGCAGCACGATGAGGCGCAGGGTGATCTTCTCGACCAGCCCGCCCTTGTCACCGATCTGGACCACGTCGCCCACGCGCACCTGGTCTTCCACGAGCAAAAAGAAGCCCGAAATCACGTCCTGCACGAGCGTTTGCGCACCGAAGCCCACGGCCAAGCCGAGGATACCGGCCGCGGCCAGGATCGGGGCTATGTCGATGCCGAGTTGCCCCAGCACCACGAACACGCCGATCGTGGTCAGGCCCGCCTTGAGCGTGAAAGCCACGATGGAATGCAGGGTGTCGATGCGCTTGCAGTACTCCACGTCGCGACCGCGGGAGATGCGGGCGAAAAGCAGCCCCATGAGCCGCGCGCCGACTTTCACGGCGAGGACGATGAGGCAGAGCACGAGCAGGATGCGTAGGCCGTTGCCGATGGCCCACTTGCCCGCGAGATCGATCCATAGGGTGGCGTCGCGCGCCAGGCCGTCGAGGAGGTTTGCTTCGAGGATGTCCATGACGCACGGTAGCCCGAATCAACCGTCGCGGGCAAGTCTTTCCCGCCTGCTGGGCGAACGATCCAAAAGCCTTCTGCGCCACGCCGCGCCCGCGTCTTCTCGGGGCGGGAAGAGATGCGTGCAAGTCCGTCAGCCCACCTCGAAAATACCCGGTATTCGTATTGCGCAATTCCGGGCCACGATTCCATGGCGAACCAAAATGTCACCAAACCGCCTGATTCTCCTGTTTTATTGCAAATTCAAATGACATCGATCCGAAATATCCACGCAATAAAATCCCGCCCCCCCAGTTGACACTATTACCCAGTATGGGTATCAAGGGATCAAGGCTGGATCGCTTCGCGGCCGTGGCACGAGTCAAAGGGGCTTGCCGCACTCGCGGGGCGCACGGAAAACCTTCGACCAAGGAGCATCGCCATGAAGCGCACCACGACCATCGGCGGCTTCGCCGTCCTCGTCCTGGCCGCCACCGTCGGACTGGCCGTCGCGGCCGACACCCTGGGCGGCAACGCCCGCAAGGGCAAGTACCTTTACACCAAGAACTGCCGCACCTGCCACGGCCAGACCGCCTCGGACCTCTCGCCGAGTTCGCTGGTGCAGGCCGAGTGGAAGGCTCACTTCGAGAACGCGGCAGCCCTGCCTTGCCGCGACAAATGGCCCGCCGAGATGACCGAGGCGGACGTCAAGGACACCTTCTCCTACCTCTACGACTTCGCCAAGGACTCGCCCTCCCCGGCGAAGTGCAACTAGACGCTAGCGCCCGGCGGCCTCGGCCGCCGGGCGGCGCGCGACCACGAGGAGGTTGCTCCATGACCACGACCAAGAACCCACGCTCCGCCGGATTCGATCCCGGACGCCGGGCTTTCCTCAAGGCCGCGGGTCTGACCATGGGCGCGGGCGCGGCCGTCGTCTCGGCGGGCCGCATTCCAGGCCCCCTTTCGGCTGCCGATGCCCACGCCGCCGCGGCCAGCGGGCCCTTTGAGTCCCATTATTCCGTCTGCGACATGTGTTTCAACCGTTGCGGCCTCATTGCCCGCGTGAAGAACGGCCGGGTGGTCAAGCTCGACCCCAACCCCCACTTCACCAAGTCGCGCGGCATGCTCTGCGCGCGCGGCCAGGCGGGCATCGCCCAACTCTACGACCCCGACCGCCTGAAGCACCCCCTGCTGCGCCAGGGCGCGCGCGGCGAGGGCAAGTGGAAACGCATCTCCTGGACCGAAGCCATGGATATCCTGGTCGAGCGACTCGGCGAGATCGGCGAGAAATACACCCGCTGCGGCATGCTCTTCTCCGTGGGCGCGGACATGCAGTCGCAGTTCGTGCACCGCTTCGCCGAGGCCTACGGCTCCTTCAACATCACCTCGCACGAATCGCTGTGCCTGATTTCGCTCAACCGCGCCTATCTGGACACCTTCGGCGAGGTGCCCTTCGCCGACGTGCTCAACTCGCGCTACGTGATCATGGCCGGGGCCAACCGCTTCGAGGCCCTGGTCACGCCCGACTCCATGGACATGGTCGAGGCCATGGCCTCGGGCGCCAAGCTCGTGGTGCTGGACCCGCGCTACACCAAGACCGCGGCCATGGCGCACGAGTGGTGGCCCATCCGCCCCGGCACGGACATGGCCTTCATGCTGGCGATGTGCCACGTGATCATCAACGAACGCCTCTACGACGACGCCTGGGTGGCGGAAAAGACCTTCGGCCTCGACGAGTTGCGCGAGCACGTGCGCGACTGCACGCCCCAGTGGGCCGCCGCCGAGACCGGCATCCCGGGACCGGACATCGCCCGCATCGCGCGCGAGTTGGCCGCCGCCGCGCCCGCATCGCTCATCTACCCCGGGCGGCGCACCTCGGACTACGAGAACTCCACCCAGATCCGCCGCTCCACGGCCATCGTCAACGCCCTGCTGGCCAACTGGGACCGGCCGGGCGGGCTCTTGGCCGCGCGCCAGGTGGGGCTCAAGGGCGTGCCCATCCATGCCCCGTGGTACGACGACAACCCCGACGACCGCGTGGACGCCCACATGGCGCCCCTGATGTTCGAGGAGGAAGGCTCCTTCGTGCACACGCGCGACGCGGTCATCGCGGGCGAGCCCTACCCGGTCAAGGGCTGGTTCGTGTTCAAGACCAACCCCATGCAAACCGCTCCGGACCGGGCCAGGACCATGAAGATGATCGAGGCCATGGAGTTCATGGCCGTGGCCGACATCCAGATGAGCGACACCGCCTGGATGGCCGACCTGGTGCTGCCCATGCCCTCCTACCTGGAGCGCAAGGACCCTTGCCAAGCGTTGCAGGGCTCGAGCGCCTGCGCCTGCGTGGTGCAGCGCGACCCGGTGGTGCCCGCCATGTACGAATCCAGGCCCATCTTCGAGGTCATGAAGGAGCTGGCCGGACGCATGGACCTGGGCGAGTACTTCGACTTCACCATCGAGGAGTACCGCGCCAAGCAGCTCGCCGACCTGCCCGGCGCGGCCGAGGTCCTTGAGCGCGACGGGGTCTACTACAACCCATCCAAGGTCTACGGCATCTATGACAACATCGGCTACCGCACGCGTTCGGGCAAGATCGAGCTCATGAACCAGCGCTATCCGCAGGCCGGGCTCGATCCCCTGCCCGTCTACACGCCACCCGCCTCGCCGCCGCAAGGAACCTTCCGCATGGTCGTGGGCAGAAACGCCCTGGTGACCCAAGGCAGCACCACCAACAACGCGCTGCTGCACGAGCTCATGCCCAGCAACTCCTTGTGGATGCACCCGGACGCGGCCGCGCGCCTGGGACTTTCGGACGGCATGGAGGTGCGCGTTAAAAGCGCCGTGGGCGAGGGTACGCTGGCCCTGAAGGTGACCGAGGCCATCCGCGAGGACACGGTCTACACCGACACCGGCTTCGGCTCGATCTCGAAAGGCCTTTCCAACGTCTACGGCAACGGCCTGGCCATCGCGGCGGTCCTTGAAAGCCGCGTGGACGCCGTGACCGGCAACGCGGCCATGCACGAGACCTTCGTCACGGTAACGAAGGCGGGAGGCGTCTCATGAACCCCGCGAAGCACCAACTGGCCATGGTCATAGACTCCTCCAAGTGCATGGACTGCAAGGGTTGCGTGGCCTCGTGCAAGGTCGCAAACAACGCGCCCAGAGGGTACTCGCGCAACTGGATCAAGGCCAAGGCCGTGATCCCGCGTCCGGGCTCGGGCAGTCGGGGTCATTTCCAGCCCGGCGCCTGCATGCACTGCGACAAGCCGCTGTGTGTGGACGCCTGCCCCACGGGCGCGACCTACAAGGACAAGGAAACCGGCGTGGTGGTCATCGACAGGCGGCTGTGCATTGGCTGCGGCAACTGTCTGCCCGCCTGTCCCTACGGCGCGCGCTTCCGCAATCCCGATCTCAAGGTCGCTGACAAGTGCGACTACTGCGCCGAGCGCAGGGCCGCCGGGCTACAGCCCGCCTGCGTGGACACCTGCCCCACCAAGGCCCGCGTCTTTGGCGATCTCGCCGACCCCGATTCCGAGGCCTCGCGCCTGCTCCAGGCCAACCGCGAACGGGTCGTCCGGGTGGTGCGCGCGGATTCGGACACCGAACCCAACATGTTCTATCTGGCGGACACCGCGCCCCTGGACTGGCCCGTGCGGGCCGAGATCCGGTCGCCCATGCGAGCCCTGACGGGCTGGGCTCTGCCCGGCCTCTCCGGCCTTGTGGGGCTTGCGGGCCTGGGCGTGGCGGCCATGGCCGCGCGACGCTTCCTGGTGGAGCGCGATGCCCACGGCGGGCACGGCACGAAGAAGGAGTAGGCCATGAAGAAGTATCAACGCCACTCGCGGCTGGACATCGCCATCCACTGGTTCAACGCCGTCTTGTGGATCCTGCTCATGTTCACGGGTCTGGCCCTGTTCAAGCCCGAGCTGAGCCCCCTCGGCGGCTGGTATCCCCAAGCCGTGCGTTCCCTGACCGGCGGAGGCGGCAACCTGCTCCTGATCCACGAGATCCTCGGCGGTCTTTGGATCATGGGCCTGCTCTTCTACCTGATCCGCAACTTCAGGGGGGCGCGTTTCTTTCTCAGGCGCGTCTTCACGGTCGATCTGCCCCGCGACGTCTCCTGGATGTTCAAGAAGATGGTCCTCATGACCCTGGGCGAGAAGCCCCTGCGCGCGCTGGGCATGAATCCTGAGCTTCCCCCGCAGGGCTTCTACAACATGGGCCAGAAGGCCTTCGCCCAGGCGGCCGTGTTCGGAGGGCTCGGTCTGGCCGTGACCGGCCTGATCATGGTCTGGTCGCAGTTCGGCTTCTCGGCCGAGACCACGATCGTCGTCTCCTGGGCCATTCTGTTGCACTGGATATTCGCCGCTCTGACCTTCGCGGGCCTGCTCGTGCACGTCTACATGGCGGCCATCAGCCCGGAGGAGCGGCCGGGTTTCCGCTCCATGTTCACGGGCTGGGTTCCCGAGGACTACGCCGCGCATCACCACGCCCTGTGGCACGAGGAGATCAGGCATCTCCCGGCCGGAGAGGATGGCGTGGTGCCGCAGCGGCTTGACGACTGAACGAAGCTAAAGGCGCGGCCGGGCATGGGGCCAGGAGCGCCTTGTCAACCGGAGGATGTATGAACACGACCCTGCACAGAAGGCTTTCGCCTCTTCTCGTCGCGCTTTTCCTGGCTGTGGCCCTCATGGCCCAGGGAGCGGCAACGGCCCGGGCGGCGGAAAAAGTCCCGGACTATTTCTTCCACAAAATCGTCGATTTCGATTTCGTCAAAAACTACGTGAAGATGCCCAAGCTCGACGGGGTGATGATCATCGACTCGCGGCCCTACATGACCAAGCATGCCAAGGGCTACATCCCGACATCGGTAAGCATCCCGGACAGCGAATTCGACGCGCGCGTGGCCGAACTGCCCAAGGAGAAGGACGCGCTCCTGATCTTCTACTGCGAGGGCGCGGCCTGCAAGCTCTCGCACAACTCCGCGCGCAAGGCGGAAAAGCTCGGCTACACCAACGTCGTGGTCTATCCCGGCGGCTACCCCGACTGGATCACCCACGCGGGCGTGTACGAATCCGTGGGCATCGAATACGTGCGTGAGAAGATCGAGAAGGGCGAGCCCATGTTCCTGGCCGATTCGCGGCCCATCACCAAGTTCCTCGACGGCTCCATTCCCGGCGCGATGTTCATGCCCGCAAGCCAGTTCGACGCGCGCAAAGGCTACCTGCCCGCAGACAAGGCCTCCGAGGTCGTCTTCTTCTGCGAAGGATTCACCTGCAAGCTCTCGCACGACGCGGCCATCGCGGCCAAGCGCATGGGCTACGAGACGGTCAAGGTCTTCGAGGCCGGCTACCCAGCCTGGAAGGAGAAGTTCGGCGCGGCCCAGTCCGTGGAAATCGCGGGAGGCGAGGACGGCATCATGGACGTGGCCGTCTTCCAGAAGGCCCTGGCCGAGAACCCAGGCAGCATCATGGTCGTGGACGTGCGCGACCCGGACGAATACGCCAAGGGCCACATTCCCCAGGCCGTGAACATCCCCGGCAGCCAGCTCGCGGGACGCCTGGGCGAGCTGCCCCGCGACAAGCCCGTGGTCTTCGTGTGCAACACAGGCGCGCGCTCGGGCGAGGCCTTCTACCTGATCATGGACAAGGCTGCGGACATGAAGAACGCCTACTACATCGAGGGCACCATCGACTACGGTCCGGACAACAGCTACACCATCAAGCCCAACAAGTAGCTGGACGCGGGGGCCGGGATCACCTTCCCGGCCCCCCGGCCGACGCCCCAAGGAGGCCCCGCATGACCCGGCTCTCACCCGCCTCCCCCCTCGTCCTGGCCGCCCTGGTGCTGGCCGCCCTGGTGCTGGCCGCCACACTCGCGCCCGCCGCCTTGCGGGCGCAAGACAACACGCCTTCCCCGAAATCCCCGGAGACACTCTTCCCGCGCGCCGCCTGGCAGGCCGAAAGGGACGGCTACCGTCTCATCGGGGCCGAGGAATTGCGCGCGCTGCTGCTCTCGGACGAGCCGCCACTCCTGGTTGACACCCGACCAGACTACGAGTTCACCCAAGGCCACCCGAAGGGCGCGCTGCACATGCCCTTCGAGCCAGGCGAGGCGCATGGGATCGCACCGGACAAGCAGGCGGCCGTTCTCGCGCTGCTCGGTCCGGACAAGGAACGCACGGTGGTCGTCTACTGCCGCTCGCCGCAATGAGTGCGCAGCGTGATCGGGGCGCGCTGGATTGCGCGCCTGGGATATACGGACGTGCGCCGCTATGTGGAGGGAACCATGGATTGGCCTCTTGGCACAGAATGAACGTTCCTCCCGGCGTACGGCGTACGAGGGTTGCGGGGCGTTTTCCCGGCCGTTCCTTGTGCATCGGGGCTCCCCGCACCCCGGCGGGGTATGTATTTCAGTTGCCCGTGGTCTGAAATTGAGGTAAGGAGCGCAGCGGTGTCGTTGTCAGGGGTTCTCGCCCACAAGGCACGCGCCATACGGCCGATGAAACGGCGGAGCGCGGCGTCCGCCAGGACGAAGAGTGGAAACGGCCACACTTTGCCCCGGACAGTCGATGAGCCGACGTCGGCCCTGCCCCCAAGCCCCAATGACCCGCGTGCATCATCCAATGACGCGGCTTGCAGGAAATGTTCGCCCATGAACGCCAAGCCAGAACTCGACGAAATCCAGAGAAACGTCCTCTCGCGCCTGCGCAAGATCGAAGGCCAGATCCGCGGCATCCAGAACATGGTCAGCGACGGCAAGGAGTGCGAGGACATCCTGATCCAGGTCCGGGCGGTACGCTCGGCCCTGAAGTCCACGACCTCGCTCATCCTCAAACGCTACGTCTCCACCTGCTACGACAAGACCATGGAAGGCGGCGACCCGGCCGAGGCCAAGCGCAAGATGGACAAGACGCTGCAGGTGCTGACGAACTTCATCGACGGCTGATCCCGTCTCTTTCCACGTTTCCCTGCGCTCTGGCCGCCCTGCTCGCCGGGCGGCGACCCCTCGCCCCTGGCCGAGATCACCGACAGGCGGCGACACAAATCGCGCCCCCCTTGTTCCGGACGCGGAAACCCGGTATGGGCAGGATCGGGCCTTATAGCCTGAACGCGGTTCACCGAGGTGCTCCCATGCGACTTGCGGCCATCCTGGCCCTTCCCCTTCTGCTCGCCTTGCTTTTCCCCTTTTCGCTTCTCGCCCAGGACGCCTCGCGCGGACCGGACCTGAAACTTTCCGGCAGCCACATCGGCCGGGCGGAGTTTTCCGACGACCGGGGAAAGGTCGCGGTGACGAGCGGCCGGGCCGACATCTCCTGGCGTTTTCTCCAGCTCTCCTACGAGAACGTCTCCTTTTCCTGGTCAGACAAACACCGCCTGCCCTTCGGGGACCGCCGCACGGATCCATGGGACTCCTTTCACCATCTACGGCTGGCCGCAAACCACCAGGAACGCATCGACGAGCGCTGGGGTTGGTTCGCAGGGGCCGCGCTGACCAGCTCCTTCGAACGCGAGATGTCCGGATCGTTCGGCGCGGCGCTACGCGGCGGCGCGAGCTACGCCCTTGACGAGCAATGGACCATGTCCTTCGGCGCGGCGTTCTTCGCCAACCCCGTGAACCTGAGGTTCTGGCCGTTTCTCGCCTTCGGTTTCGACGGCCGCGATGGCGAGGGGCGAGGCTTCTTCGCCTCGCTCGGCATGCCGCAGGCGTCGCTCGGCTATGGCTTCGACAAGACCCTGAGCCTCACGCTCTCGGGCGGCTGGAACTCGGATTTCGCGCGCCTTCGCGACGGCAGCCCCGTGCGCCCGAAGGGTTACGTGACCGCGCGTGGCATCCACACGGCACTGCTCCTCGAATGGCGGCCGGTGCGCGCTTTCAGTCTGGCGCTGGGTCCTACCTACGACTTCGCGCGCAAGTACACCTTCTACCGCAAGAACGGCGACCGGCAGGATTCGCACTCGCTCGACCCGGCCCTTGGAGGCCGACTGGAGCTTCGCTACCGTTTCTAGGGATCTTTCCCCGGCACCAGGGGTGCGCGGCCTGGCCGCCTTCCCGATGCAGCCGCTACAGGCTGGATCCCTCGGCAATGGGCCGAGCGAAGCCTTTCCCAAAGAGGATGTCGTACTGCAACAGTTCGAGGCCGCGCAGGAATTCGCTATCGCGCCGCGCCTCGAAGCGGTCGATCTCGCCGTCGCCCGTGACCACGAAATTACGATGGATGACTGGGTGCGACCACAATCCCTGGCGCAGGTAGAACATGTGCGGCGGCAGCGGGATGCCCATCTGGTGCAAGAGAATGGCCGGGAGATGGACCGGGCTCAGCTCGCGGGGTATGTCGGCCGCGTCCACCAGCCCAGGCAAGTTGCTCCAGATGAGGCCGGGCACGCTGTACATGGGCAGGCTCTCCTGAGCGGGCAGGCGGGCGGGGTGCGCGGCTCCGGCGGGATTTCTGGCCTTGTGCAGGTCGAGCATGAACCATGGCTGGTGGTCGCCGAAGAACAGGCAGACGACCGGGCCGGGCAGTTCCTCCAGCCGTTCCAACAGTCGTGCCAGGGCGCGATCCGCGTCACGTACGCCGGTCAGAAACGTCGAAATCACCGGCAACAGCGCGTCGGGGGCGTCGGCTTGCACCAGGAGCGCGTCCTCGCCGTAGCGGTTTTCCAGGTAAGGGCCGTGGTTCTGCATGGACACGGCGTGGATGAAGAACGGCGTCTCCGGGTCGGCCTCGACGATCTCAAGAATCCTGTCCACCATGGCCTCGTCCGTGACCAACCCGCCGCGCATCTCTACGCCCTTGAAAGAATCGAGGGAGTGGAACGCCTCGAAACCCAGGTTCGGATAGACGTTCCTCCGGTTCCAAAACCAGTCGTGGTAGGGGTGCACTGCTGCGGTGCGGTAGCCAAGGCTCCTCAGCGCCCAGGCGACGGAGGGCACGGGCCCTCGCAGATAGTTGTCGTACGGGATGGAGCCGTCGGGCAAAAAGGCGTTGCTCAGGCCCGTGAGCGCCTCGAACTCCACGTTGCAGGTGTTGCCACCGAAAGAGGGAGAGACGAGCCTGAAACTCGGGTGCGTGGCGGCCAGACGGCTGAAGTTCTCCAAGGGGTTTTGCGAAGCGTCGTAAGCGACTTCAAGGAGGTCGTGGAACGACTCGCTCATGAGGATGATCAGGCTCGGCCGCTTGCCTTGCGCTCCTCCCCCCGCCTCAGCAATGAGGTATTCGTTGTGCTCCAGCAGGCGGACCACGACCTCGGGGCCGTAGCTCTCGGGCTGACGCACGAGCAGCGGCGAGACGTTGAGCGCGAAGGTGGCCAGATAGCCGTTGACCTCGGCGTTCTCGGCCTGGTTCCAGATGGTGTTGGGCATGCCTGCCAAGCGCGGCAGGGTCTCCTGCGAGGCCACGGCCACGGCCACGGCGCACGCGGCCAGGGTCACCCGGCCGATCAGCCCCACTCCCGGGCAACTCCTTCTGGCGGCCAGCAGGGCAAGCAGGCAAAGCCCTGCCAGACATACGGCGATCCCCACGGCCGCGAGCATGGAGAGCGAGGCCACCATGGCCCAGATTTGCCGGGCGAAAAGAAGGTCCCAGGCCAGGAACGGAGAGCCCAGGATGGAGAGCTTGGCCGCGTTGATGGCGGCCATGGCCAGGAGCACGATGCCCGAAAACACCACGGCGCGGGCCACGCGGCCCGTCAGGGCCAAGCCCATGGCGCCCACGGCCAGAACCAGAGCGAGGTTGCACAGGGCGAACACGGGGCGCTCGACAGCCCAGGCCAGGGCGGCCAGAGGCGTTCCCCTGGCCAGGCTCTCCACGGCCACAAGGCCAAGCAGCCCGAAGGCCACGACCAAGAGAACCGACTTCAGGAAACGGCTAGGCGAACAGACCACGAATCCACCTCGCGGCGCTCCGCTCGCCCTCTTGATACGTTCGATTCCTTCGCGGAGGCCGGATCATCTATCCGAAGGCCCGCCTCCCGGCAAGAGGCCCGGCGATCCATTGCGGACATGGGCTGGCGGGCGAGGGTTTGTCCGGTTCTCGCGCCTTGTCCTCTCGGTTTTTGACGCCGCACCCAAGTCGGCTCGGCCAAAGTGGCTTCGAAGCGAATCGCGGGGTCCAGGGCCGTTGAGCCTACTCTTGAAAATTTATCTGCGCAGGCCGTTCCAAAAGTGCCGGATGCAAGGCGCAAGAAAGCGCCGGGCCCGACGCGTATCAAAGAATACGCGAGGGATCGGCGCTTTCGCGGCAACGCAGCAGACGGTGTTTTTGGGACGGCCTGCTACTTGGCGTATTCCGAGGCGCGCTTCTCGCGGATGACCGTGACCTTGATCTGTCCGGGGTAGGTCAGGTTGTCCTCGATCTGCTTGGCGATGTCCTTGCACAACATGTACGTGCGGTCGTCCGAAACGCGGTCGGGCTCGACCATGACCCGAATCTCGCGGCCCGCCTGAATGGCGTAGGCCTTGGAGACCCCCTCGAAATCCTTGGCGATGTTCTCCAGATCCTCCAGCCGTTTCACGTAGTTCTGCAAAAGCTCCTTGCGCGCGCCGGGCCGTGCGCCGGAAAGTGCGTCCGCGGCCTGCACCAGAATGGCCATGATGGTCTCCGGGGCCTGGTCCTCGTGGTGTGCGGCGATGGCATTCACTATATCGCGGTGCTCGCTGTACTTCTTGGCCAAATCCGCGCCGATGACCGCATGCGGCCCCTCGATCTCGTGGTCCACGGCCTTGCCGATATCGTGCAGAAGACCAGCGCGCTTGGCCCGCTTCTCGTCCAGGCCGAGCTCGGCGGCCATGACGCCACACAGAAAGGCAACCTCGATGGAGTGCTGCAGGACGTTTTGCGAGTAACTGGTGCGGTATTGCAGTTGTCCGAGCAGCCGCACGAGGTCGGGATGGATGCCGTGCACGCCCACGTCGAAGGTGGCCTGCTCGCCGATCTGACGCAGCTTGACTTCCATCTCCTTCTCGACCTTGGCCACGATATCCTCGATGCGCGCCGGGTGGATGCGGCCGTCGGTGATGAGGCGCTCCAGAGACTGCTTGGCGATCTCGCGGCGCAGCGGCGAGTAGGCGGAAAGAATCACGGTCTCGGGGGTGTCGTCGATGATCAGGTCCACGCCGGTGGCGGCCTCCAGGGCGCGGATGTTGCGGCCCTCGCGGCCGATGATGCGCCCCTTCATCTCCTCGGAAGGCAGGGTCACGGCGGTCACGGTCTGCTCGGCCACGAAATCGCCCGCATAGCGGTTGATGGCCAGGGCGATGACCTCCTTGGCCTTCTTGTCGCCGACCTCCTTGGCCTCCATCTCGATAGCCCGGATCATCTTGGCGGCCTCGTGACGGGTGCGCGACTCAATCTCCTGCATCAGACGCTGGCGGGCCTCCTCGGCGGTTAGACCGGCGACCTCTTCGAGGCGGTGCTCGTGCTCCTCCTCGCGTCTGGCCAAGGTCACCTCGCGGTCGTCGAGTTCACGCTCTTGGCGGGCCAGTCTCTTTTCGAGCTCGATAACGCTGGCCTCCTTCTGGGTCGCGGTCTCAAGCTTGGCCTCCAGGCGCTCCTCCTTGGCCATGAGCTTTTGCTCCTTGGCTTTGAGGGCGTTCTCGCGCTCCTTGATTTCGCGCTCTTGCTCTTTCTTCTCCTGCAAAAGCTCCTTTTGACCCTGAACGAGCACGTCTTCCTTGGTGACTTGGGCTTCCTTGCGCGCTTCTTCGAGGATGCGCTGGGCCAGATCCTTGGCCTCGGCAAGACGCTTGGCCTCAATGATCCGATGCAGAACGTAGCCTGCCGCGGCTCCGCCGACGAGGCCGACGGCGAGTACGATGACAATGGTTGCGTCCATGGTGCTCTCCTTTATTTTCTCAGGCGTTCGCCCCGCCTGATGTGGGCTGTGGGCCATCGCGGCCCGTGTGCGTCAAGGCGCTGGAGAGCGTTCCCCCCGTTTGGGCGCGGAAAAATCCGCGTCCGCGCGGCCCGCCAAGGGCCGGGGGCAAGGATGATCGTGCTGCCGGTGGGCGCGTGCGCGCCCGACTGTTCGCCGACATGGGCGTTTCGTTGGGATGGAGACGACGAGAAGCGCGGTGGGTGCGCCGCAGTCGTGTGGCTGCGTCGAAAGTACCCCGGATAGCCGTGTCGCCACGTATTCTGAACCTACGTTCAGAGGGGGCGCGGCTGTGCCGCCGTCAGGCTTCCCGCAAGGCGGGCCTGCGCACGGGCGGCGCTGGAAGCTGCACCGCAATCGATGGTCATTGGCTCAGCAATTCCAGTGGCGATCACGCGCCACCCAGGGAAAATATCGCGTCGCCGCGTTGCACTCGTCTCAATCTATCTTCAAAAGCGAGCCCAATTTCGACTCGATGGACCGCAGTTCGCTTTTTGCCTGCAGCACATCGTCGGCCAAACTCAAGGCCAAAACCGTCAGCAGGATCTCCTTGTTTATGTTCTTCCCGCCCTGACTGATCTGGTTGAACAAGTCCTCCACGAGGGCTTTGGCCGCGTCCACACGGCCCTCGTCCGCGTCGGTCTTGAAACGGATCTCCAGTCCGAGAACGTTCAGCGTGTACTGAGGCATGGGCCTCCCACGTTAGTCCAGCGCTCCCTGAACCTTCCGCAACAGGCCGTCGATACGGTTCATCACCGCGTCCCTGTTCCGCCGGGCCTCCTCCAACTCCGACCTGAGGAGGGAATTCTCCTCCTCAAGTTCCTTGATTCTGTTCAAAAGCGCCGTCATGCGCTGTTCGAGCTGTTCAAGTATTTCCATAGCGAAATTCTAAGTCTCCCCCGGCGCGAAATCAAGCCGGATTATTTGCGCCGCTTCAATTGTCGTTGTTCGGCCCGGCTCACGGCCAGATGTCCCGGCGCGACATCCCTGGTGATGGTCGAGCCCGCGCCGACGAGCGCGCCCGCGCCCACGGTCACCGGGGCAACCAGGGCCGTGTTGCTGCCGATGAACGCCCCATCCTCGATGACCGTGGCGTGTTTCTTCACGCCGTCGTAGTTGCAGGTGATGGTGCCCGCGCCGATGTTCACCCCCTCGCCCACTGTGGCGTCGCCGAGGTAGGTCAGGTGGCTTGCCTTGGAGCCGCGTCCGAGCACTGCCTTCTTCATCTCCACGAAGTTGCCGACCTTGGACTCCCGTTCGAGGATCGCGCCGGGCCGCAGACGCGCGTAAGGGCCGACCACGGCCTCGGGGCCGACCTCCGCGCCTTCCAGGTGCGAGAATTGCCGTATCCGCGCTCCCTCCGAGATCCACGACTCGGTGATGACAGTGAAGGCGTCCACCTGCGCGCCCTCGGCCACCACTGCGTCGCCCATGATCTCGCAGGGGCCGGTGATGCGCGCGCCCGGCTTGATGGTCACGCGCGGGCCAATGCGGCAGGCCGTTGGATTGTGCATGCGTACGCCGTGGTTCAGATGCTCGCGCACGATGTCCGCATTCAACCGCTCCTCGGCCTCGGCCAACTCGAACGGAGTGTTGATGCCCAAAAGCGAAAGATCCTGGCCGCAGTTCACGGCCAAAACGGTGTTCTTGTCGGCGATGGCCAGTTCCACGAGGTCCGTGATGTAGTATTCACGGGCCGCGTTGCGGTTGGAGAGCCAGCCGAGCAACGGCTCCACGAATTTCATGTCAAGGAAATAGAGCCCGGCGTTGACCTCCGTGGGAGCGGGCCCGTGCTTGGCGGGATCGTAATCCTTGGCCTCGATGATCGAGACCACGCGCCCATCCTCGTCGCGCAGCACGCGGCCGAAGGAGTTGGGCTCCGGGGCCTCGATGGAGAGGAAGGCCAGGGCCGCCTTCTCGCGCCGGGCCTCGTCCAGGAGTCGTGTCAACGTCTGAGGCTTCAGAAGCGGCGTGTCGCCGTTGACGACCACCAGATAGCGAAACCCCGCGGCTTTGAGTCGCGGCCAAGCCACCTGCAAGGCGTGGCCGGTGCCGAGCTGCTCCTCTTGCGCCACGAAATTGTCCGAGTGCTCGGGAAAGGCCTTGGTCACGTGCTCGGCGCCGTGCCCTACCACCGTAAACAGCCGCTCACCGAAGACCGGCGTCAGGGCCCGGTGCACGTACCACAGCATGGGCTCGTTCAGAATGCGCATCATGACCTTGGGCATCGCGCCCGCGTGCATCCTGGTGCCCTTGCCCGCGGCCAGGACCAGTGCGCAGGTCGTGTCGTTCATCGTCGCTCCTCGCTCGTCTCGTCCGGAATCCTTGTCCGGCCGCTCTCCCCTAGCATGGGAACGTCGCCTTGCAAAGCACTCCGCCGATCAGGCCGGACAGATTCGCCCCGCGTTGCCGTTCACCAGCTTTCGGCACATACGGCAAGGGGCCGACGCCATCCTGCCATCCCGGCACCCGCTGGGCGCTTCCGAGCACGAAAAAATCCCAGGCCGTCCATGCCGGACGACCTGGGATTTTTCACTGCGGTGCGGGATGCACAGAGCGTCCCGCCTGGGGCATCGATCCGGCCCGCCCCTGAAGGGACGGGCCGGATCGACGCACGTCGCGCAGGCGTCAGGCCGTTTCGGCCTTCACCGCCAGGGCGACCTTGTAGAGGATGGTCACGACGAACGCGCCGGCCGCGTACACGGCGGCGGTGATCATGATCTCGGGCATGGTCGGGGCGTAGAACGAGAAGCCCTCGAACGGGTTCGGCGTGAAGCCGCCCACGAGCAGGCCGATGCCCTTGTCGATGTAGGTGGCGATGACCAGCGCGATCAGCGCCCAGGGCAGCAGTTTCTGGTTCTCACGCAGCTTGGGCGGAATGAGGCAGATCAGCGAGAAGGCCGCCAGCAGCGTGGCGATCCACATCATCACGCTCACGTAGTTGGCGTTCCAGGCGCCGAACAGGAACTCGATGGGATGCTTGTGGCCGGGCACGCCGGAGTAGAAGGCCGTGAAGACTTCGCACAGGAAGAGGAAGATGTTGATGCACATGGCGTAGACGATGATCTTGGCCATGGCCTTCTTGGCCTCTTCGCCCACGCGGAAGTTCGACACCTTCTCCACGACCATGGCCACCAGCAGCAGGATGGCGGGACCGGCGCAGAAGGCCGAGGCCAGGAAGCGCGGCGCCAGGATGGCCGTGAACCACAGATGGCGGCCGGGCAGGCCCTGGTAGAGGAAGGCTGTCACGGTGTGGATCGAGACGGCCCAGACGATGGACAGGTAGACCAGGGGCTTGACCCACTTGGGCGGCAGCATGTTGTTGCGCTGGTGCATCAGGGTAACCCAGCCGATGAGCAGGTTCAGGAACAGGTAGCCGTTGAGCACCACCATGTCCCAGAACAGGACCGAGTTCGGCGTGGGATGCAGGATCACGTTCAGCATGCGCTGCGGCTGACCGAGGTCGACCACGATGGAGCCCATGCAGATGATGATCGCGCCCACGGCCTGGAATTCGGCCAGGATGATCATGTTCTTGAATTCTTTGTAGTGGTGGAAATAGTACGGAAGCACGAGCATCACGGCGGCCGCGGCCACGCCGACCATGTAGGTCAGCTGGGCCACATAGAAACCCCAGGATACGTCGCGGGACAGGCCGGTGATGGTCAGGCCCTCCTGAAGCTGCCAGACCCAGGTCGCTCCGCCGACACCCATGATGATCAGCAGGAGGGCGATCCAGCCCCAGTAGCGGGAGTTGCCTTTCAGCGCGGTCTCAAGCATGGCGCCCTCCTAGATGATGTAATAGACGCTGGGCTGCGTGCCCAGGTTCGGTTTGCGGACGATGGAGTAGTTCTCCTTGAGCGCCTTGCGCACCGGCGACGAGGGGTCGCTCAGGTCGCCGAAAAGCAGCGCCCCGTTGGAGGCCTCCACGCAGGCGGGCAGCATGCCCTTTTCCAGCCGGTCGTTGCAGAAGGTGCACTTCTCCACCACGCCGCGCGTCCTGGCGGGATAGGCGGGGTTCAGATCCTCTTCGGGAATCAGCGGCATGGGGTCCTTGAAGTTGAAGGACCGCGCGCCGTAGGGACAGGCGGCCATGCAGTAGCGGCAGCCGATGCAGCGGTGCATGTCCATCATGGTGATGCCGCTCTTCAGCTTGAAGGTCGCCTTGGTGGGGCAGACCCGCACGCAGGGCGGGTTGTAGCAGTGGTTGCACAGGAGCAGGAAGTTCTTGTGCTCGATCTCCTTGTGCTGGAACTCGCCGTGCTGCTCGGGGAAGACCGCGTGCATGTCGTCGGTCCACAGCCACTTGACCTCCTGCGGCCCCTCGATGGTGGGCACGTTGTGGGTCTTGTGGCAGGCGTCGATGAGCGGCTTGAAGTCGGCCTCGGTGTTGAGCCTGCGAGTGTCGATGACCATGCCCCAGCGTTTGGCCTTGAGCGCGTCGGGGTTGGGCTTCTCGTGCACGGTGTGCGGGATGTAGGCCGCGGCCGCGTTAGCCGCGGGCAATGCGGCCAGCCCGGCCAGGGACAGACCTGCGTACTTGAGGAAGG
Organism: Alkalidesulfovibrio alkalitolerans DSM 16529; assembly: GCF_000422245.1. Taxonomy (NCBI): domain Bacteria; kingdom Pseudomonadati; phylum Thermodesulfobacteriota; class Desulfovibrionia; order Desulfovibrionales; family Desulfovibrionaceae; genus Alkalidesulfovibrio; species Alkalidesulfovibrio alkalitolerans. The sequence goes on along the minus strand of NZ_ATHI01000026.1, from coordinate 134,249 downwards.
TGCGTCTCGTCTCGTTCATGACTAGTTCCCCTTGGGCTTCGGCGCGATGTGGCAGTCCCAGCAGTAGGGGGACACCGCCGCTGTCGTGTGGCACCGGTCGCAGAACTTTTCCTTGTCGTCGTGACACTTCATGCAGGTGTTCTGCAGGCTCATGTCGTATTCCTTGTGGTCCAGGCTGCTCACGTAGATGCGGTTTGTATCGCGGACCACGGAGTCGCGCCACGTGTTGAGAAGTTGCATGTGCTTTTCGCGCATGTACTCCTTGGACTCGATGCACTGGGTGGCGACGTCCTTGGGAGGATAGACGAGCTCGGGCTGCTCCCAGGTCTTGGCCCCGAAGTTGTTCCAGAACGGGAAGGTGACCAGGGCCAGGAAGACGATCAGCCCGGCGAGGATTTTTCCGCCGTTGTACATGGGTTAGACCTCCTCGAGCGGTTCGCCGCGAAGGTTCACTTCGCGCTTCTTCTGGCCCTTGACGTTCAGGGCGTTGCCCACCATCTCGTGCACGCCCGTGATGGCCACGCCGGGCGCCCAGTAGTCGGCCACCGGGATCAGGGTGGCGCGGTCCAGGGCGCAGATGCAGGCCATCATGTTCACGTCGTGCTTGTCCTGCACATACTTCAGCGCGTTGCCGCGCGGCAGGCCTCCGCGCAGCCGGATGTCCATGATTTCCTCGGTGTTCAGGCCCGAACCCGCGCCGCAGCAGAAGGTCTGCTCGCGCGTGGTCTGGGGCGGCATCTCGAAGTAGTTGTTGCAGACGTTCTTGATGACGTAGCGCGGCTCATCCAGAAGACCCATGCCACGCGAAGGGTTGCAGGAATCGTGGTAGGTCACGCGCAGGTGGTTGTTGCGTTCGGGCGAGAGATCGAGCTTGCCGTGCTTGATGAGGTCGGCGGTGAACTCGGCGATGTGCACCATCTTGGTCTGCCGGGCGTTCTCGAAGACCGTGCCGGTGATGGGGTTTCTCGGCGTGGTCAGATTCGAGCCTTCCTGCAGGTAGCCGTTCATGGTGTCCATGTACTGGTTCACCACGCGCCACATGTGGCCGCACTCGCCGCCTAAAATCCACTTGGAGCCCAGGCGCTTGGCCTCGGCGTACATCTTGGCGTTGAGCTTCTGCATGGTGTCGGCCCCGGTGAAGAAGCCGAAGTTGCCGCCCTCGGAGGCGTAGGTGGACAGGGTGTAGTCCAGCCCGATGGCCTCGAAGAGCAGGAGGTAGCCCATGAAGGTGTAGATGCCGGGGTCGGCGAAGGCGTCGCCCGAGGGAGTGATGAACAGGACCTCGTGGCCCGGCTCGTTCAGCGGCGGGTTGATCCGCACGCCGGTGTACTCCTCGATGTCGTCGCACATGAACTCGACGATTTCCTTGAAGGCGTGCGGCTGGATGCCCAGGTGGTTGCCGGTGCGGTTACAGTTGCTCACCGGCTCCATGATCCAGTTGATGCCCAGGCCCACCTCGTGCAGCAATTCGCGGGCCATCATCGTCACCTCGGCGGTGTCGATGCCGTAGGGGCAGAACAGCGAGCAGCGGCGGCACTCGGTGCACTGGTAGAAGTAGAGGAACCACTCCTTGAGAACGTCCTCCTCCATGACCCGCGCGCCCGCGAGCTTGCCCATGATCTTGCCCGCCATGGTGAAGTCCTTGCGGTAGACCGAGCGCATCAGCTCGGCGCGCAGCACGGGCATGTTCTTGGGGTCGCCGCCGCCGATGTAGAAGTGGCACTTGTCGGCGCAGGCGCCGCAGCGCACGCAGATGTCCATGAAGACCTTGAAGGAGCGGTACTTGTCCAGCCTCTCCTTGAAGCCCTGGTGGACGATGTCCTTCCAGTTCTCGGGCAGATGCCAGTCTTCCTCGTCGGGCCTCCACTCGTGGGCGTGCTTGAAGCCCATGGCCTTGTGCAGGTCCACCTTGGCCGGATAGGGCCAGCGCCCGGGGCTGAAGTCGTTGGGCGTATCCATCCACTCCGTCTTGGGTGGATTGTCGTAGTCTACGCTTGCGAGCAGTTCTTCGGGTTTCAGACTCATGGCCAACTCCTTCGCTTATTTCTCGGCGCCGGCTTCGTCCGGCTGTTTGACCACGGGAAGCCCGGCCTCGACCATCGCCTCCCTGAAATCGTCCTCGTACGCCTCGTAGGAATGCGGCTTGATCTTCGGGTTCCACGGGTTTTCGTGGTGGTTGATGCGCGTGTCGTTGGGCAGGTTGCGCGTGGGCGAGAGGAAGACGCCGCCCAGGTGCATCAGCTTGGAGAAGGGGAAGTAGATCAGCAGCACGCAGACCAGGAAGAAGTGAACGAAGAAGGCCGGGGAGATGGTCTCGGGAATGGTCGGCGAGAACATCACCAGCGACATGGAGTACTGCTTGATGGCCACGATATCCACATGGGCCACGTAGCGCATGTAGATGCCGGAGATGACGATGCCCAGGATCAGGAACAGGGCGAAGTAGTCGGCCGCGTTGGAAAGGTAGCGGATGCGGGGGTAGAAGATGCGGCGCGCGAGCAGCCACAGCAGGCCGGCCATGATCAGCAGGTCGGTCTGGTAGAGCGCGGGCTGGCCGATCTGCAGCACCGAGTCGGCCCAGTCGAGCTTCTGGAAGAGCCAGGGCACCGGCTCGGTGAAGAATCGCATGTGCCTGATGAGAATCGTCAGGAAGGAGTAGTGGAACAGGATGGCCGCGAGCCACAGCCATTTCTCGGAAAAGTAGGCCACCTGCGGGCCGCCCTGGGGGTTTTTGCCCAGATGCGCCGAGGTATTCCTGAAGAGCGACCGGAAGGTCACGACTTCGAGGATCATACGCACCACGGTGTCGCGGTTGTTGACCGGGTTGTCAAAGCGGTTGTAGGGAATCCAATCCAGCGATTTCTGCTGGCCGGCCGTGGTCGGAATCCTGAACGGCACGGGGGACTTGGCCCAGTCGAATATCTTCATCGCGAAGCCCACGATGAAGACTGCCACGGCCACATAGGGGATGGCGATGCCGAAAAGCCCGGTCAACCCGGCTCCCCCGACCCCCATCAGCGCGACCAGCGCCAGCGCGCAGACGAGAAAAAGCCCATACAATGCGTTCATGTCCACCCTACCTCGCTTGCGGTTTCTTGATCCCGAGGTCTTCGTCCGCGTCGGCCGCCTCATCTGGCCCGCCCCGGACGAGAGAATCCGTCGTTTCGCACATGATGCCGGTTTTCCTGAAAATCATGCGGTGGGTACGCTTGAACTCGTCCACCCGCATTCGAAATATCTTCTCGCGCTCGCGCACATAGACGTCGAAGCCCATGAGGGCCATGTTGTCCACGCGCGCTTCGAGGGCGGCCAGTTCGGCGTCGAGCCCGCCCCCGGCGAGGTCCTTGGCGAAAACCTCGCGCAGCGCTTTCTTGAGCAGAAAGATGAAGGCCATGGCCTTGGCCGGGGTGAAGTCCTGGACCGCGCGGATTTTCACGACCTCGTCCAGGCTCGTGCAGATGGCCTGGGCGTCGCTCCAGACCAGGAGGTGATCCACGAGTTCGGCCAGCGCGCGGTGCGTGGTCTGCCCCACGGGGTTGGTAAAAGGATCGCTGTTCCTGCGCCAGAGCTTGGCGGTCTCGCCCGGATAGGTCGCCAGCACCAGGTCGTACCAGCGGTCGACCAGGGACTCCTTCCCGTTCGCGATGCGTTGCGCCAAGGTCATGCGTCACCCCGTGTAAGCCGGTCGCCCGGCAGCCGAACCAGCGGTCGATGCCGTGGTTCCGCGGCCAGTCATGCGCTGGTCAGGGACCAGGAGTTGCAGAATGTGAAGAACTTGTATCCGTGTGATACGAGGGTACGGCAAAGCCGTCAACCGCTTGTGCAAAAAAGCACCAGGGGAATACGCCACCGCTCGCCACACGACGCCACGCCCGTCGATCGATGGAGGCGTTAGTCCAAAAACGTCATTTCGTCAAGGCGAATCGCCCCGGCGCCTGCCCGGCAATGCTTTCAGGACGCGGCTTTCGATGATACCCTGCCACCGACCCAGGGACGGGATCGGACGCCTCGAAAAAGCGATCGCCGATCCGATTCCGAACCCAAGAGACACGTGGGGCGACACCCCACCAGTGTGAGAAAAAAGGAGCACGTCATGCCCGCACCCGTCCGCTACACCGGCATCAACCACCTCGCCATGGCCACCGGCGACATGGGATCCACCATCCGATTCTGGCGCGATCTCCTTGGCATGCGCCTCGTGGCTGGCCTGGGCCGCCCCGGCTACCGCCACTACTTCTTCGAGATTTCGGCCACGGACATGATCGCCTTCTTCGAATGGGACGGCGTGACGCCCATCCCCGAAAAGGACCACGGCGCGCCCGTGACCGGCCCCGCCGCCTTCGACCACGTCAGCTTCGGCGTGGCCTCCGACGACGACCTGTGGAATCTCAAGGATCGCCTCGAAGCCGCTGGCGTCTGGGTCTCCGAGGTCGTGGACCACGGCTTCATCCACTCCATCTACGCCTTCGACCCCAACGGCATCGCCATCGAATTCTCCGCTCCCGTGCCCCAGGTGGACGTGCGGCGCTACCCGGTCATGGCCGACCAGGACCCGCACCCCGCCGCCCTCGAAGGCAACGACCCCCAGCCCGGCCACTGGCCCGAACCCGCCCAGGCCACGCCGCGCTCCGAACGCGCCGCTTACCCCGGCGAGGGCCGACAGATCGTCGGCGTCATCGGCGGCGACGCCGCGCCCGCGCACCCGGTCTGAGACGGGGCGCTGCCCCGCACCCCGTCGGGGGAGATGATCTCCCCCGAACCCCCTGCGATTCCCGAAACCGTCTGCGACGGTTTCGGGAAAGCATGGTTCCGGGGCGCGCATCGCCGCCGCACTGGCGTCGGCTCGGCCAAAGTGGCTTCGACGCGAATCGCGGGGTCCAGGGGGCTCAGCCCCCCCTGGCGGAGGAGGTCAAGGAGGAGGCAGCGCCTCCTCCTGTCAAATTGAGTTCGATACGCAGGTCGCTCAAAAGGTGGCAGATGCGAGACGCGAAAGCCGGTCAAGACCGACGCGTATAATGACATACGCAAGGGTTTGACCGGCTCGAAGCAACGCCGCAGATGCCGCCTTTTCATCTTCGCAGGCCGCTCAAAAGGTGGCAAATGCAAGGCGCAAGAAAGCGCCGGGGCCGACGCGTATAATGACATACGCGAGGGTCCGGCGCTTTTGCAGCAACGCCGCAGATGCCGCCTTTTCAGCGGCCTGACGCGTTAGATGACCTTGTTCAGGCCGTATTCGATGATGCCCTTGGCCCCGGCCTCGACCAGGTTCGGGATCAGGTCGCGCACCGTGGACTCGGCGACCACGATCTCCACGGAGAGCCAGGGCGACTTGTAGAGATGGGCCACGGTGGGCGCGGTGATGGAGGGCAGAATGCTCATCACGGCCTCCACCTTGTCCTCGGGCACGTTCATCTTCAGGCCCACGAGCTTTTCGGCCTCCAGCGCGCCGGTGAGCAGCATGTTGATCTGCTCGATTTTCTTGCGCTTGACCGGGTTCTCGAAGGCCTTTTTGTTGGCGATGAGGCGGGTGTTGGTGATCAGCACGTCCTCGATGATGCGCAGGCCGTGCGCCTTGATGGTCGTGCCGGTCTCGGTAACCTCGACGATGGCGTCGCAAAGCCCCTGCACCACCTTGGCCTCGGTGGCGCCCCAGGAGTACTCGACTTCCACGGGCACGCCGCGCTCGGCGAACCAGCGCTTGGTGTAGCCCACGAGTTCGGTGGCGATCTTCTTGCCGGCCAGGTCCTCGGGCTTCTTGTAGGGCGAGTCGCCGGCCACGGCCAGCACCCAGCGCGCCGGGCGGTTGGAGACCTTGGAGTAGACCAGGTCGGAGACCACGACCACGTCGGAGTCGTTCTCCATGATCCAGTCCTTGCCGGTCAGGCCCACGTCCAGGGTGCCGTCGGCCACGTAGCGCGACATCTCCTGGGCGCGGCACATGGCGCAGGAGATGGACGGGTCGTTGATCTCGGGGAAATAGTTGCGGTGGCTCGGGTTGATCTTCCATCCGGCCTTGGCGAAGAGCTTGATGGTGGCGTCCTGCAGGGAGCCCTTGGGAATGCCGAGCTTGAGCTGATCGGTGGACATTATTTGTAGACCTCCTTGGGGTCGAAGACTTTTTCGCAGACGATCTCGGGCTCGCCCGAGCCGGTGATTTCACGATAGAAGCACGAGGTGTAGCCCTCGTGGCAGGCCGCGCCGCCCACCTGCTCCACGATGAGCAGCACGGTGTCGGCGTCGCAGTCCAGGCGGATGTTCTCCACCTTCTGCACGTGGCCGCTGGTTCCGCCCTTGTGCCACAGCTTGTTGCGGCTGCGGCTGTAGAAATGGGCCTCGCCCGTCTCCAGGGTCTTGTCCCAGGCTTCCTCGTTCATGTAGGCGAGCATCAGCACCTCGCCGTCCTCGACATTTTGCACGATGGCGGGGACAAGCCCCCCGCATTTGGCGAAATCAGGTTTCATGGCATGCTCCGTACCAAGAGTGAAGCCGTGTTGCATAGCGTTTTTCGAAATCGCCTGCAACCTGGGGAAACGGCGGCCGGTGCGCTAGCTTCCGGCGTCGCGCTCCCGGATCTCGCCGCGCTTGATCTTGCCGGAGATGGTCTTGGGCAGCTCGGCCACGTATTCGATGACGCGCGGATACTTGTAGGGCGCGGTGACGGTCTTGACGTGCGCCTGAAGCTCGCGCGTCAGCTCGTCGGAGGGCGCGAAGCCCGCGGCCAGGACCACCGTGGCCTTGACCGCCTGGCCGCGCTCGGAGTCGGGCACGCCGGTCACGGCCGCCTCGACCACGGCCGGATGGCTGACCAGCGCCGATTCCACCTCGAAGGGGCCAATGCGATAGCCCGAGGACTTGATGAGGTCGTCGTTACGGCCCATGAACCAGTAATAGCCCTCCTCGTCCATCCACGCCTTGTCGCCGGTGCGGTAGAAGGCGTGGTCCATGGCGTTGCGGGTCTTGTCCGGCTCGTCCAGGTAGCCGGTGAAGAGCCCGATGGGCCGTTTCGTGTCGATGCGCACGCAGATATCGCCTTCCTCGCCCGGCGGGCAGGGGCGGCCCGTCTCGTCCAGGAGCACAATGTCCCAGCCGGGCGCGGGCTTGCCGATGGAGCCCGGACGCGGGGTCATGAAGGGGAAGGTGGCGATCTGCAAGACGGTCTCGGTCTGGCCGTAGCCCTCGAAGATGGGCAGGCCCGTGGCCTCTTTCCAGGCGTGGAACACGGAATCGTTGAGCAGCTCGCCTGCCGTGGTGCAGTGGCGAAGCGCCGAGAGGTCATAGCGCGAGAGGTCCTGGCGCACCAGGAAGCGGTAGACCGTGGGCGGCGCGCAAAACGAGGTCACCTCGTGCTCGGCCAGGAGTTCGAGCAACCGCGCTGGCTCGAACTTGCCCCGGAAATCCCAGGTGAACACGGCCGCCCCGGCCATCCACTGGCCGTAGAACTTGCCCCACACGGCCTTGCCCCAGCCCGTGTCGGCCAGGGTCAGGTGCAGGTCGGTCTCGCGCAGGTCGTGCCAATACACGCCGGTCACGAAGTGGCCCAGGGGATAGCGGTGGGTGTGGACCACCATCTTGGGCATGCCCGTGGTGCCGGAGGTGAAGAAGATCAGCAGGGGATCGTCCCCGCCGGGCTTGTCGGCCGGGACAGGGAACGTCTCGGGAGCGGCCGCGGCCAAGGCATGGTAGTCCAGCCAGCCCAAGGGAGCCGCCGCCTGTCCGTCGGCCGCGCAGACGCACAGGGCAAGGGTAGGGCACGCGGCGCGCGCCTCGTTTACGCGCGCGGCCGCTCCCTGGTCCACGATGCAGGCCTTGATCGCGGCGTGGTTGACGCGGAACTGGATGTCCTTGGCCGTGAGCAGCGCGGGCGAGGGCACGGCCACCGCGCCCAGGCGGTGCAGGGCGAGCATGGATACCCAGAACTCCACGCGGCGGTGCAGGACGAGCATCACCCGGTCGCCCCTGGCAAGCCCGCGCGCGGCCAGGGCATTGGCCAGGCGCGCGGACTGCGCGGCGAAGTAGCCGAAGTCGTACTCGCGGCGCGCGCCCTGGTCGTCCACGTGGACCATGGCGATCTTCTCGGGCTCGATGCGGGCCATCGCGTCGAGAAAATCGAAGGCGAAGTTGTAGTTCTCCGGAATCTCCAGGCTGAATTCCGCAAGGAACTCCTCGTGTGAGGCGAAGGAATAACGGGCGGTCACGCTGCTCTCCTAGATGATAACGTCGATGAAGCGGGCGGGCTTGCCGTCCAGGCCGCGCAGGGCGTGGCGGACGTGGGAGTCGAAATAGAGGCTGTCGCCGGGTTCGAGGACGAGCACGGAGTCGCCCAGCGTCAGTTCCAGGCGGCCCTCCATCACATGGATGAACTCCTGGCCCGAATGGGCGTTGAAGTCGAGCTCGCCGGGCTCCTTGGGCGGCACGGTGACGAGGAAGGGCTCCATCTTACGGCCCGCGAAGCGATAGGCCAGGGACTTGTAGTCGTAGGTGGCGCGGCGCTCCACCGCGAGCCCCTCGCCCTTCCTGACCACCGAGTAGGAGCGCAGGTGCGCGCCCGCGCCGGAAATGAGTTCCGTTGTGTCCACGCCGCAGGCCTTGGCGGCCTTGAAGAGGAAGCTGACCGGGATTTCGTGCTGCCCGGACTCGAAGCGGCGCACCTCGTCCGCGTCGATCTCGGCGGCGCGGGCCATTTCCTCCACGCTCATACCCACGGCCTCGCGCAGGGCTCGCAGTCTGGGGGCAATCTCTTTGTATGCCTTGTCCATGGGGACTCCTTTCGATTCCTTGCGCGCCTGCACGGCTTTCCGGGAAAAGCGCGGGACCGCGCGCTCCCGGCCCGTCGGCGCTTGGGGGATATACCCCCCCAGGCGTCCAAGGGCAAGGGGAGCGCGCGGTCCGATAAACGCGGTTCAGACCGCTAGGCTGCGTCCCGTCCGGCCTCGTTCAGGTCGGAGATGACCCGGTTCAGGTCGGCGGCCATCTGGCTGACTTCGTGCACGGCGGCGGACGATTCGCGGATGCTGTCGGCGATCTCGGCGATCATGCGCCTGATCTCGTCCACCGAACCGCTGATCTGCTCCGAGGCAGCGGACTGCTCCTCTGCGGCCGTGGCGATGCCCTGGGCCTGCTGCGTGCTCTCGTCCACCAGGGTGACGATGCGGCCAAGCGCCCCGCCCGACTCGTCGGCCAGCTTCTCGGCGCTCTTGATGGCGTCGAGCGCCTGGCCCATGGAGGCCATGTTCCGCTGGGCCGCGCCCTGGATGGCGTCGATGGTCTCGCCCACCTCGCGGGTCGCGCCCATGGTCTTCTCGGCGAGCTTTCGCACTTCGTCCGCAACCACGGCGAAACCCCGGCCCGCGTCGCCCGCGCGCGCGGCCTCGATGGCGGCGTTGAGCGCCAAAAGGTTCGTCTGGTCCGCGATGTCACTGATCACGGTCATGACCTGATCGATGGACGTGGCGAGGCGTCCGAGCTCGCTCATGTGCCGCTCCAGGTCGGCTGCTGTGGCGCGCACCGCGCCGATGGCGGCGAGGGCTTCGCCCACCACCCGCTCGCCGCCCTTGGCCTCGGAGCGCGCGTTTTCGGCCAGGGTCGAGGAAGCAGCGGCGTTTCGCGCCACTTCGATGACCGAAACGCTCATCTGCTCCATGGCCGTGGCGGTCTCCGCCACCCTGTCGCGCTGCACCGAGGCCGAGGCCTCGATCTGGGACACCTGGGCGGACAGCTCGGCCGAGGCCGAGGAGACCCGCTCGGCGATCCCGGCGGCCTGGTCTGCCGCGCCGCGCATGCGCTCCAGGAGTTCGGCCACGACCTTCTCCTGCCTGCGGCTCTCCTCCAGGGCCGCGTTGGCCTTGGCGCTTTGCGCCTCTGCCTCGCGGCTCTTGGCCTGGGCCTCGTCCATCTTCTCACGCAGGCTCGCGACCATGGTGTCGATGCTGCCGCGCAGGGCGGCGAGTTCGCCGCTGAAGCGTCCCGAGCACTTGGCCGCGAGATCGCCCCCGGCCACGCACCCGGCAAAGCTCATGAGCGCCTCGATGGGCCGCAGCAGTTCGCGGCGCAGGAACACCAGGGTCACAAGCGCGACCACGGCGGCGATCCCCAGTCCCGCGAACACCGTGGAGCGCACGAGCCCGTTCACCGGCGCGAAGGCCTCGGCCTCGTCGATCTCGGCCACGAGCGCCCAGCGCACCGTCCCGACCTCCACCGGCGCATAGGCCGAGAGCACGGGCGTGCCGTTGTAGTCGAGAACGATGCCGCTGCCCGTGCGGCCCGAGAGGGCGGCGCGGGAGGACTCGGTGTCCACGCTGCCGCGCGAGGGATCGGCGAAGGAGGCCGTCACGGTGCGGTTTTGCGGATCGAGGAAGGAATCCGAGCGCATGAGCTTGTCCGGCCCCACGAGGTAGGTCTCGCCGGTCTCGCCCATGCCGCTGCGCTGCGTGAGCAGCACGTTGAGACTCGCAAGCGAGGACTGCAGGGCTACCACGCCCACCACGCGGCGGCCGTCCAGTACCGGCGCGGCCATGAAGGCCGCGGGCTCGCCGTTGGACGGGGCGTAGGGCCGAAAGTCCACGAAGGCGGTGTGGCCCTGCATGGCCTCACGCCAGGCCTGGGCCAGGCCGCTGCCGGCCAGGGAACCGGCGCCGAGGTCCTCGCCGATGTCGTCCTCCCAGGTATTGGTGTAGAGCACCCGCCCGTCCGGGCCGATGAGGAAGACGTCGTAATAGCCGAGTTCGGTGACGTAGTTGTGGAACTGCGCGTCGATCTCGGCGTGCAGCAATTGATAGCTCGTGGCATTCACGTCCATGCGCCTGCCTTTGCCCGGAGATTCGAGAAGGGCATGGAGCGTCAGGCGTTCGAACGCCTTGGGCGCGGCCGCGTCCCCCGCGAGCGTGGCAAGGTCCGAAAACCAGCGACCGGTGATCTCCTGTACGGCGTGTTTCTTCACGTCGCGGATGGCTTCGAGTTGGCTGAAAGCCATGTTATGGATGGTGTCCGAGGCCACGCGCACGGAGTATGCGGTCATGGCCAGAAACGGCGTGATGCCGATGAGCAGACAAAAGACGATCATCTTGATTCGCAAAGAATTTCGCATGATACCCCCTGAAAAGTGAACAGGCCAGAGCAGCCTTGCACGTATCCGGCAGGCGTTACCGATATAATCGTCGGCTGTAAATTGATATAACGTGGGTCGGCACGGCTGTTTCGGAGTAGCTAACTCCGAAATCATTACAAGGTCATGACATGGCGCATGCCGATCACGGCCGCATGATGATAGCCGCGCGGCAGAAAAAGGCGGGAGACCACGCGGCCTCCCGCCCAAGCGCTACTGCATGGTCTCGGGGAACAACTCGACGGCCATTTCCCTGAGCTTGTACTTCTGGACCTTGCCGCTGGCCGTCATGGGGTAGCCCTCCACGAAGGCCACGAATTTGGGAATCTTATGCCAGGCGATGTTGCCGCGGCAGGCGTCGCGCACGTCCTCGGGCGCAAGGTCGACGCCGGGCTTTTGGATGACGAAGGCGGCCACTTCCTCGCCGTACTTGCGGCTTTGCACGCCCACCACCTGCACGTCCGAGACGCCGGGCAGGGTGTAGAGGAACTCTTCCACCTCGCGCGGGTAGATGTTCTCGCCGCCCCGGATGATCATGTCCTTCAGCCGCCCGGTAATGGCCAGATAGCCGTCCTCGTCCATGACGCCGAGGTCGCCGGAGTGCAGCCAGCCATCCTTGTCGATGGCCTCGGCCGTGGCCTCGGGCCGGTTGTAATAGCCCTTCATGACGTTGTAGCCCCGGCAGCAGACCTCGCCCTGCACGCCCGGCGGGCAGACCTCGCCCGTCTCGGGGTCCACGACGCGCACCTCCACGGCGGGCATGGCCCGACCCACGCTCTCGGTGCGACGGCGGATGTCGTCGTCCACGCGCGTCTGGGTCATCACCGGCGAGGACTCGGTGAGCCCGTAGCAGATGGTGATCTCGCGCATGTTCATGACTTCCATGACCTTCTTCATAATCGGCACCGGGCAGGGCGATCCGGCCATGATGCCGGTGCGCAGGCTCGAATAGTCGAAGCGCTCGAAAAGCTTGTGCTCCAGCACCGCGATGAACATGGTCGGCACGCCGTACAGCGCCGTGCACTTCTCCTGGTCCACGGCGGCCATCACGTCCAGCGGCTTGAAGGTCTCCAAGATGACCATGCAGGCCCCGTGGTTCACGCAGGCCAGCACGCCGAGCACGCAGCCGAAACAGTGGAAGAGCGGTACCGGGATGCAGACCCGGTCCTTCTCCGTGAAGCGTTGGTTGGCCCCGATCCAGTAGCCGTTGTTGCCGATGCTCGCGTGCGTCAGCATCACGCCTTTGGGAAAGCCCGTGGTCCCGGAGGTGTACTGCATGTTGACCACGTCGTGCGGGTCGAGATCGGCCTGGCGCGCCGCGTAGTCCTCGTCCGTGGTCATGCAGGCCAGGGAGAGCAGTTCAGGCACGGAGTACATGCCCCGGTGCTTTTCCTGTCCCAGGAAGAAGACGCGCCGCAGGTGCGGGAAGGCCGCGCTCCTCAGCCTGCCGCGCTCGCAGGTGCGAAGCTCGGGCACAAGCTCGTTCACGACCTGCACGTAGTCCGTGTCGCGAAAGCCATCGATCACGAACAGGTTCTCGCACTCGCTTTGCGAAAGCAGGTACTTCAGTTCCTCGCGCTTGTAGCTGGTGTTCACCGTGAGCAGCACCGCGCCGATCCTGGCCGTGGCGAACTGCAGCGCCACCCAGTAGGGCACGTTGGTGGCCCACACGGCGACCTTCTCGCCGCGTTGAACGCCCAGGGCCATCAGGCCCTTGGCCAGACGGTCCACCAGGGCCGCGAATTCGCGCCAGGTCAGGCGGAAGTCGCGGTCCACGTAGACCACGGCCTCGTTGTCGGGGAAGCGGGCCACGGTCTCGTCGAGGAGCTGGCCCAGGGTGATGTCGCGCACTGGCGGACGGGCGTTGTGGTCCATGGCCTACTCCGGGAAGTAGAGCACGGCGTAGATGCTGGCCGGCTTGCCGTCCGCGGCCCCGATATAATGGGGCACGATGGAGTTGAAGTAGAGGCTGTCGCCCGTGTCGAGCACGTGACGCTCGTTGCCGTGCTCCAGCACCACGCGGCCCGAGACCACCACGATGAACTCCTCGCCCTGGTGCGAGGAATGCTCGTGCCTGCCGTCGTCGGGGTTCAACTCGATGAAGAAGGGCTCCATGTGGCGATCGCTCTTGCCCCGGCCCAGGGAATAGAATTTCAGGGCCTCGCGGGCCGCGCCGCCGGTGTGGGTGACGAGTTCGGGCCGCCGCTCGCCGCAGCGCACGATGAGCGGATCAGCGGTCTGCACGTCGTCGAGGAAGGTGCCCATGCGCACGCCAAGCGCCCTGGCGAGCTTCAGGAGGGGCGTCAGGGAAGGATAGATGTCGCGCTCTTCGAGCGCGGTCACGAACGTCTCGGCGAGACCGGCCTTCTCGGCCAGTTCGGCGCGCGAAAGCCCCGCGCGCTCGCGGAACATCTTGACGCGCGGTCCCAGTTTGGACTGATCCACGGTTCGCTCCTTGGCTGTTTGGTGTCGATCCGGCAAACGCCGGGCTCATACACCACCGCGCGACAAAGGCCAAGCCCCGCCGCCCGGCCCAGAAAACCTTATCTGGCAAGGATTGTGCGGCTTTTCCAGCGGCTTGGAACTGAACATCGTTCGCGAAACGAAAACGCACGCGCGCCATTGACACGCGCCCCGGCTGCTGGAACTATGCAGCATGGACGACACCACGCCCGACGACCTGCGCCAGCTCGTGCTGGCCGACATGGCCCGGCATTTTCCCGGCCGCGACGCAGCGAAGACGCGCATCTTCGCGGACACCTCGAACTTCTACGACATCAACGCTGGCGACGTGGTTGTGCTCGGCGAGGGCGAACACCGCCTGCTCATGGGCAACAACACCCGCGAGGGCCGCTTCGGCCTGGACGACGAGGTCAAGTACTGGGTCAAGCGGGCCACGGACCTGGTCACGGGCGAGCGCCGCATCGTCAAGCTGGCCTTTTACGAGACCTTCGACGCCACCGTGGGCGGCATCAAGTTCGAGTGCTTCCGCAGCCCCGGCAAGGAGGCCCGCATCCTTGATCTCGTGCGCGACCATCCCAACTTCATGCACGGCATCTCCCTGCCAGATACGGCGGGCAACGTGGTCAGAATCCTCGAAATAGTGCCCGGCAAGGCCCTGCCCGACCGGGTGCTGGACCTGGACTGCGACCACGAGACCTATTTCCACGACCATTTTCCGGCCTTTTTCGACGGTTTCGTCGAGGCCACGCGGGCCATGGCGCTGCTGCACGAGCACAAAGAGAAGCACGGCGACGTGCGCCGCGACCACATCTTCGTGGATTCAGTCACGGGCCGCTTCCGCTGGATCGACTTCGACTACAACTTCATGCACGGTGAAAACATCTACAGCCTGGACGTCTTCGGTCTGGGCAACACCCTGATCTTCCTGGCTGGCAAGGGCGACGTCATCGTCTCCCGCCTCAAGCGGGACGATCCCGAGGCCTTCGAGCGGCTGTACTGGGAGGACATCTCCCTGGTCTGGCAAAACAGGGTGGCCAATCTGGTCAAGGTCTTCCCCTACATCCCGGATTCGCTGAGCCGCATCCTGGACCAGTTCTCCAACCGCGCCACGCTGACTTACGAACACGCCGGGCAGATGCTCGACGATCTCGAAGCGGCGCGCGCGGACCTTGGGAGGTGACGCATGCGTACGACCTACGAGACCTTCAACCGGCACGTCCTGTGCGCCCTGGACGGCTCGGACAACTCGCGCCGGGCCGTGGGCCACGTGGCGGGCGTGCTCTTTGGCTGCCGCGACTTCACAATCACCCTTTTGCACGTCATCGCGGAGCCCGATCCAGACTACTTCGGCGGCCAGCCAGCCAAGCGCCTGGGCTGGATGGCCGAGCAGCGCAAGGAGGCCCAGACATACCTCGACGAATACCGGGACTTCCTGGTGGAGACCGGCCATCCGGCCGAAAACGTCACCGTGCTGGTCAAGGAGATGGACTGCCCGTCCATCTCGGCCTGCATCCTGGCCGAGCGCGAGCGCCTGGGCGCGAGCATCCTGGTGCTCGGCCGCCAGGGCAAGAACGCGCGCGAGGAGCTTCTTTTGGGCAGCGTGTCCAAGCGGGTGGTCCACCATGCCAAGGATTGTGCTGTCTGGGTCGTAACCTGAGTGGGCAGGCCGCTGAAAAGACGCCGTCTGCTGCGTTGCCGCGAAAGCGCCGACCCCTCGCGTATATCATTATACGCGTCGGGCCCGGCGCTTTCTTGCGTCTTGCATCCAACGCCTTTTGAGCGGCCTGCTGGGTGGGATTCTGTTTCAGGAGGCTGAAAAAAACGTCTCCACTGCGTGCGGCAAAGGGTGTTTTTCGAAACAGTCTGGGCCTGTCAAAAAAATGCTGTCAACGACTGCGCTGCAGACTGTTCAAAAAGCACCAGATGCAAGGCGCAAGAGAAATTCAGGCCCGACGCGTATTGCCAATACGCGAGGGACTGAATTTTTCGCGGCAACGCAGCAGATGGTGATTTTTCAACAGTCTGCTAGGGTTCGGCCAGTGAACCTTCCAACTCACGGTTCAGCCGTTCGAGGAGCTTGGTGGAGGCCTTGAGCAATTCCTCCAGGTTCTTCAGGGCGCTCTCCCGCGCCTGCCTGCCGATCCGCTCGGCGTCGCCCTTGGCCTCGGCCGTGAAGCCCTCCAGGGCCTTGCGCAGCAGCCCGGCCAACTCGGCCATCTGTTCGCGCAGCGCCTCCACCTCGGCCGCGATGCGCGCCTCGGAGCGGGCGGAGCGCTCGTCCAGCCCGGCCAGTTGCGCGGCCATGGTCTCCTGCGCGGCCCGAAGCTCCTCGATCTCGCGCTCCACGTCCTGATCCTGCCTGTGCGCCGCGCAACCCAAAAGCGCGAACGCAAGCAGCGTCGAAAGGATGGTTCTCGCCAGCATGCGGTTTGTCCCCTGCCGTTTGGCTGTCGTCGTTGCGGCGTCGCGCGCCCCATGGCGCACGGACCGTGGATACCCCATAGCACGGCTTTGACGTCGGCGCGAGACACCATAATGGCGACGATGGGCTTGCTGCCTTTTTTCGGCAGCCTGTACGTCGCCAATTTTATCCTCCCGTCCTGCTGCGCGGCCAACATTGCCTCGCCTCTAGAGAATGCATTGCACCATATGCCCTGCTGCCGTATGGTCGATTGAATCGCCACGCCCGACCACGCGCGCAGACGTCCGAGGCCAGACCGCAAACCGCCCCAGACCAGGGAGAACACGCATGGCCCGCATCCTCGTGGTAGACGACGACCCCTACGTCCGCTCGATCTGCCAACGCAACTTGACCCGGAAGGGCCACGAAGTCATCGAGGCCCAGGACTGCCGCGACGCCCTGGAGGCGGTGCGCGGCAACCCTCCCGACATCGTGCTCCTGGACTACATGCTACCCGGACAAAGCGGCCTGGAGTGCTTCGCGGCCATGCGAGCGACCCTCGGCGACGCCTGCCCCCCGACGGTGATGATCACCGGCCAGGGCAGCACGCATCTGGCCGTGGAGTTCATGAAAGTCGGAGGCGCCGATTTCGTGGAGAAACCGGTCACGGATTTCGACATCCTGCACCTGCGCATCGAGCGCGCCATGGCCACGCGGCGCATCGAGGACAGCAGCCGCGCGGAGGCCGTGCGGCGCGAGGCCGCCGAGGAGTCGGACCGACTCAAGGACGTCTTCCTTTCGTTCATGGCCCGCGAACTCGGCGACCCCATGCAGGCCGCCGTGAATGGGGCGACCCGGCTGGCCGAGGCGGCGCGACGCGGCGTCCCGCCCGATCCCGACGCCGTGGGCAGCCTGTGCGTGCGTATCATGGACGTGGCCAAGGTGGTGGACGACCTGATAGAACTCGCCGCCCAGGATGGTCTGCCGCCCCTGCCGCTCTTTCGGGTCAACCTGCGCGAGGCGCTGGCCGCCGTGCGTCCCGAAGCCGAAGCCAAGGCCCTGGCCAAGGGCCTGGAGCTTCGCTGGCTCGTACCCGACCTTCTGCCCGAGGTCATGGCCGAGCCCATGAAACTGGCCGACATCCTGCGCAAGCTCGTGGACAACGCGGTGGCCTTCACTCCTTCGGGGCTGGTGGAGGTCCGCGCGGCCAGCGAAGAGGGGGAGGTCGTGGTCTCGGTGCGCGACCAGGGGCCGGGCATCGACCCCAGGGACCAAGAGCGCGTTTTTGGCCGCTTCGAAAAGCTCTCCCCGGCGGACGCGACGCCCGGCGCGGGCGTGGGGTTGTTCATCGCCCGCAGCTTGGCCGCCCGCATGAACGCCCGGCTGAGCCTGGAGTCCTCGCCCGGCCGGGGCAGCGTCTTCTTCCTCGGCCTTCGCGCCGCGTCCGGCCAGACCGCCGCCGACTCCGATACGGCGCGATGAGCGCCCTGCGGTTGGCCGTGTCCTGACCAAGGCCCGGCCAAGGCTTGGCTGACGCACCGTTTCCCTGTAGGAGCCTTGGGCATGCAGAAAAAGCCGTACGCCTTCACCTACTCCATCTGGTGGAACCTGCTGCTGATGGTCGTGGGGGCCAGCCTTTGGGCCTGGGCCTTCAAGGCCATCGTCATCCCGCACCAATTCTTCTCCGGAGGCGTGGCGGGCCTTTCACTGCTCGTCTCCTACTGGCTCGGCATCTTTCCGGTCAGCGTGTGGCTTTTGATCATCAACGCCCCGATCTTCGTCATGGCCTGGCTCATGGTCAGCCGCCGCTTCTTCCTCTACAGCCTCTTCGGCATGCTCTGCCTCTCGCTGCTCATCGAGATCATGCCCTGGACCGTGGCCGTAGAGAACAAGGGGCTGGCCGTGCTCGCGGCGGGCTCCATCATGGGCGCGGGCACGGGCATCGCCCTGCGCTCGCTGGGCAGCCTCGGCGGCACGGACATCCTGGCCATCATCCTCTCCCAGCGCTACAACGTCCGCCCCGGCCAGACCAATTTCGCTTTCAACTTCACGGTCTTCTGCCTGGGCCTGGCCCTCTTCAGCCTGGACGAGGTGCTCTATTCCCTGGCCATGGTCTTCGTGGCAGCCTGGGTCATGGAATACTTCCTGGGCATGTTCAACCAACGCAGGCTCGTGCTCATCATCTCGGACAAGCCCGAGGATATCGCGCGCCGCATCCTGAACGAGATGCGCCGGGGCTGCACATTCCTGCACGGTCGGGGAGCTTACACCGGCAAGGAGCGCGAAGTGGTCATGACCGTGGTCAACAACGTCCAGGTCAAACGCCTCGAAGAGTTGGTTTTCACCACGGACCCGAACGCCTTCACCATCGTGGAGAGCACCCTGAACGTCCTCGACCAGGGTTTCTCCGAGCGCAAGAAATACTAGCCATGGCGACCATACTACGTATCCCGGCCTTGACGGCGTACGCCGCGTCCGGCCGCGACACCTTCTGGAGATCCGCCCCGTGAGCGCCCAGCACGCCGGCCGGGGTCTCGTCGTCCTGCTCACGGACTTCGGCCTGGCCGACCAGTATGTGGGCCAGATGAAGGGGGCGCTCGCGCGCGTCTCGCCGGACCTCTGCGTAATCGACCTGAGCCACGAGGTCGCGCCCTACAACATCGTGCAGGGAGCATACTTCCTGGCCGCAAGCTGGCGGCATTTCCCGGAGCGCAGCGTGTTTATGGGTATCGTGGACCCAGGCGTGGGCACGCCGCGCCGCGCCGTGGCCGTGCGCGCGGAAAAGCGCTGGTTCGTGGGGCCGGACAACGGCCTGTTGACCCTCGTTCTGGCCCACGACGCGCCGGACACCGAGGCATATCTCATCACCGGCAAGGCCCAGGGCTCCTCACAGACCTTCCACGGCCGCGACGTTTTCGCCCCGGTGGCCGCGCGTCTCGCCCTGGGCGAGGCTCCCGAAACCCTGGCCGACCACATACGCCACGAGGGGCTTTTGCGCGCCCAATGGTCCGTTCCGCGCGAGGCCCCCGGCGGCATCGTGGCCCACGTGCTGCACGCCGACCGTTTCGGCAATTGCACCCTGAACCTGGACATCGATACATGGTGGCCCAAGCTTCGCGGCCGCGACGGTCTGGCCCTGGCCCATCCGCGCCACGAACCCTTGATCGCCTGCGAAACCTACGGCGTTCTGCCGGGGGGATGCGTCGGCCTTCTGCCAGGCAGCCAAGGCTTTCTGGAACTGGCCGTCAACCGCGGCTCGGCCAGGGCCCGGCTGGGGCTTTCCCCTGGCAGCCTCGCGCGTATCGTCCAGGCCGAGTCCCAAGGCCTGCCTACGGCCCGAAAAATTCCTGGAGACACGATATGATAGCCCTCAAAGCCGCGATTTTCTGGTGCCTGCTCTTCGTCCTGGCCGTCCTCAACGGCGTGGCCAGGCAGATGGTGACCGCCGAGATGTTCGGCGAGGCCACGGCCCTTTTGGCCCACACAGTCTTCCTGGCCGCGCTCTTTTTCGTGCTTGCACGCGGCTTCACCCGCATGCTGGGTCTGGCCGACTTCGGCTCGCGCCTGGCGCTCGGTCTTTGCCTGTGCGTGGCCACGGTGCTGGCCGAATTCGCCCTGGGGCGCGCCCTGGGCATGACCTGGGAGCAACTCATGGCCGATTGGAACCTGAGCGAGGGCAGGCTCTGGCCGCTCGTGCCCCTGGCGCTGCTCTTCGGCCCGCTCTTCGCCGGGCCCGTGGCCGCGCCCGCCAAACCCGCCGCGCGCCGCGCGCCACGCAAGAAGAAGGCCTCGGGCCGCAAATGAGCCTTGTCCGCGACCTGCGCGTCGCCCTGTCCTTCCTCTCGCGTCTGAGCCCGGCCCGGACCGAGACGCCCGAGGTCATGGCCAGGAGCCTTCGCGCCTATCCCCTGGCCGGGTTGGTCATCGGCCTTGCGGCCACAGTCCCGGTCTGGCTCGGACTGTTGCACGGCCGCCCCCTGCCGCAGGGGATCGCGGTCGTGATCCTCTCCGCCGTGCTCACGCGCGGGCTGCACTGGGACGGATTGATGGACCTCGCCGACGCCTGGGGCTCGGGCGCACGCGGCGAGCGCTTTTTCGCGATCATGAAGGACAGCCGGGTCGGGGCCTTCGGGGTTCTTGGCTGCGTGGCCGCCTTTGCCACCCAGAGCGCTCTTCTGGCCGAGGTGCTGGCGGAAAACGCCTTCGGGGTCGCGGTCTTCGGCTTCGTGCTCGGCCGTTTCGCGGCCGTGGCCCTGGCCTGGCGGGGAAAAGCCCTGGCGCGGCCGGGACTGGGCGCGCTGGCTTTGTCAGGCGCGACCCCTGGGGCGCTGTGGTTTGCGGGGCTTTGCACCCTGGCTGCCGGGCTCGTCCTTTGCCCCGCGCCCGCGCTGTTCGCCGGGATCGCGCTTGCGGCCGTCTGCACGGCCGGGCTTTACGCCCTGGCGCGCGTTCAAGGCGCGCTGAACGGGGATTTCCTGGGCGCGGCCATCATCCTTTCGGAAACCGCGCTCTGGCTCGGCTACTGCCTCACAACCTGATCACAGCCGCGCGCGCAAGGCCTTCAGGCTCTTGCGCAAAAGGTCCGCAAGCGCTCCGGTCTCGCCTGCGGCGGGAACGTTCCCGGCCCGCGCCGCGCACTCCAACTCGCAGCACCGCCGCCACAAGGCACGCGCCCCGACAACGGCCGCCCCACCGGCCAGAAGATGCAGGGATGTGGCGGCCCCCCGTCCGAGGCCGCTGCCGAACCGGGAGACATGCCCGCCAAGTGCGCGCGCGCGTCGCTCTCGAAGGCGTCGAGCAATTCCGCGAAGGACTCCCGCCCATAATGGAGGTGATCGGCCACGAGCCGCTCATCCAGGAACTCCTGGCCCTGGCCGTTCTCGTCCTGCGCCTCCACGTCGCCCTCTGTCACGCTTTGCCCGGCGAAAAGATCGCGCATGACAGCCAAAAGCCGTTCCATGCGCAGCGGCTTGGCCAGGCAGGCGTTCACCCCGGCGGCCAGAAATCGCTGCCGGTCCTCGCTCGCCGCGTAGGCGGTCAGCCCGATGATCGGCACCTGGGCCATGGAGCGCACCGCGCCGCCACGGATGGCCCGGGTGGCCGTGATACCGTCCATGACCGGCATCTGCATGTCCAAAAGGACCATGTCCACGCCGCCCTGGCGCAACTTTTCAAGCGCCGCGAGACCGTTTCCAGCCTCAATCACGCCGTGGCCGTGGCGTTGCAGCAACTGGCAGGTGAAACGGCGATTGACCCAGTCGTCGTCCACCACGAGCACTGTCATGGACGGCATGTCGGCCGGAAAAGGGCCGATTGACGAACCGTTCTCCACGGCGCTGACGCCCTCCACCGGCACGGCGAAGCAGAATATCGACCCCTGCCCCGGTTCGCTCTCAAGCCAGATATCCCCGCCGAGCATGGCCGTGAGCCGCTTGCAGATGGCAAGCCCGAGTCCAGTGCCCGCGTGCCTTTTGCGCAGGCCCGAATCCACTTGGCGAAAGCTCTCGAAGACGGCGTCCTGCTTGTCCTTGGGAATGCCGATGCCCGAGTCGGCCACGGCGAAGAGCAGCCGCGCCGCGCTGCCATCCCGCTCCTGGACTTTGGCAATGACCTCCACGAATCCCTCGTCCGTGAACTTGATGGCGTTGCCCACCAGATTCAGCAGTATCTGGCGCACCTTGCCACCGTCGCCCACGACCTCGCGGGGCAACCGGGGGTCGATGCTCAGGCGAAGCTCCACGTCCTTCTCGTCGGCCAGCACCCGCTGCTCGGCACACAACCCCGAGACAAGCGCGACCGGATCGAACCGTTCCAGCTCGAGGACTACGTTTCCGGCTTCGATCTTTGAGAAGTCGAGAATCTCGTTGATGATGCCAAGCAGGGTGGAGCCGGAATTCTTGAGCAGCGTGGCCCGCTCGCGCTGGGCTGCGGAAAGGTCGTCGAGCAGCATGAGATCGGCTAGGCCGAGCACGGCGTTGAGCGGGTTCCTGATCTCGTGGCTCATGTTCGCCAAAAACTCGTCCTTGGCGCGGCTTGCGGCCTCGGCCTGCTCTTTGGCGGCAAGCAGAGTCGCCTCCATGACTTTTTTTTCCGTCACGTCGCGGCCCACGCCGATGATCGCACTTACCTGGCCCGACTCGTCGAGCACGGCCGTGTCCGTCCAGGAGAACCAACGCCAGCCATCGACCGTGTTGCAGCGCTGCTCCATGACGGCGGAATGTGGCGGTTCGTATAGAGCCTCCATGGCAGCCAGCGTTTCCGGAAGGTCTTCGGGGTGCACCTGCGGCATGAAGGTGCCTTGCAGCAACTCCTCTTCGCTCTTGCCGAAGGCACGGCAGTACGACGGACTGACGTAGAGAAAGCGGCCTTTTGTATCCACCTTGACCACGAGGTCGGTCTGGTTCTCGACCAGCAGGCGGTACTTGGCCTCCTCGCGGGCCAGGGCTTCCTGGGCCTCCTTGCGCTTGCCGATGTCGCGCGCCACGACCAGCACGCCCTTGAGCCTGCCCTGTTCGTCGCGAAGCGGGGTGGTCACGCACTCGGTCCAGACCGTGCTCCCCGCCTTGGTTCTAAAGAGCATCTCGTTGCGCTGCGATCCAACAAGAGGCGTGCCCGCGCGCTCCATGGCCATGCGGCGGCCGAAACCCTCCCTGGCGACCTGAAGGGCCTGATCGGTCATGAAGTCCTCGAAGCGCATGGCCAGGAGCGTTTCCGGCGGCCAACCCATCAGCCGCTCCACCGACGGGCTGGCATAAGTCAGCCGCATATCGAGGTCGAAGATGGCTATGGCGTCCTCGGAGTTGGCCGCCAACAGACGATAGCGCTGCTCGGACTCACGCAGCGCGGCCTCGGCCTCGCGCTGGCGGGTGATGTCCACCACCGTGCCCACCACAGCCGTCACATGACCGAAGTCGTCGAAGAAATACGTGGCGTGGTCGCTGCACCAGCGCCAGCGCCCTTGGGAGTCGCGCACCCGGTATTCGTGCGCCACAGGCACGCGGCCGGGCCCCTTGGGGGCGACCTGCTCCACGGCCTGCATCAGGCCCGCAAAGTCCTGGGGATGAAAGAGTTCGACCACTTCCTCCATGCGCATGCGCAAAAAGCGCTCGCGGGAGATGCCCGTCAATTCCGTGATCGAGGGGCTGACGTAATCGTAGCGGTCCTGGGCCACGTTCAGGCGGTAGTGCACGGTCGACGAGTGGGTGAGCATCTCGTGGAAATGCTCGCTCACCGCCCGCGCCTCGGCCCCGACCTCGACCAGCGCGGCCAGATCGTCGAGCGCGGCCGCCGCTTCCCCATGCACGGGGCCGAGAAGCTCCCGCAGCCGGTCGAGCGTCTTGCGTGCGTCGCTGTTCGTGCCTGATTGCTCCATGAATATTCCCTGCACGACTTCCTACACGGCAAGCGTCGCCCCGGCAACGGTCTTCCGCGGCGCTCTCGGCATGGTTGTTGCTAAACCGAGACCCAGCGAGGAAGGCACGACGATGACGCCGTTTCGGTTCAAGCTCGAAAAGGTCCTGGATTTCCGCAGGCAGGCCGAGGACCAGGCCAAGATGGCCCTGGCCTCTGCCAGGCGCAGACTGACTGAGAGCCGCGAGCGTCTGGCCGCGCTCGAACGCGAGCGCGACGAGCGGGAAGCGGCCTATGCCCGGCTTGGCGACATGAACGCAGCCGACCTGTGGCTGTGGCAACGCTACCGCGAACGGCTGGCGCTTGACATCGGCCAGGCCGTGGCCAGAATCAGACTTGACGAAACGGACGTCGAACGAGCCCGGCTCGACCTCGTGGCCCGGGCGACGGACCGAAAACTCCTGGAAAAACTCAAGCAACAACAGGCGGCACGCCATGTCAGGGATGCCCATGCACAGGAACAGAAGGACTACGACGAACTCAGCACCATCCGCCATGGCCGCGAAGCCGTCTAGGCATCCGGCCCCGGCCGCGACGCGCATCTCACGGCTTCTGAAGGCCGTGGCCGCGCTGGCCGTGGTCAAGACGACCGTTCTCGTCGCCCTGCTCGCGGGCTTCGATCCCCTGGCCCTGCCACAGGCGGGCTTTCAGAGCGTGGCCCGGGTGGCTGGCGTGAGCGGCCAGAATACCGACATTTCGGGCGAGGCCATGGCGGCGGCCCCGGCCCAGGCCCAGCAACCCGCCCAGGCCCAGCAACCCGCCCAGGAACAACAGGCCACGGCTCAAACGCCGCCGCCGAGTTGGGACATCCTGATGCGCAAGCAAGAGGAGTTGAACCGACGCGAGCAGTCACTGAACATCCTCGAAGCCGAAGTCAACGCCAAGCTCGAACAACTCGCGACACTTGAGAAGAACCTGCAACAGATGCTCGAAGAAGCCAGGGCCATGCGCGACGAAAAATTCCGCCACCTAGTGGACGTGTACGCGAACATGAAGGCCAAGAACGCGGCCGAGACCCTGGACAAGCTCGATGAGCAAACCGCCGTCAAGATTCTGGCGGGCATGCGCGGTCGTCAGGCCGGCGAAATCCTGAATTTTGTGCCCGCGGCCAAGGCCGCGCGTCTCTCCCAGGCCCTGACGCGCATGCAAATGCCCTTCGGCAGCTAGCAGGCCGTTCCAAAGGCACCGTCTGCGGCGTTTGCGGGGCTTTCCGCCCGGCCCGCTTTGGTCTATTGCTTGCCCCATGCCGCGCATCAAGCTGACCCTGGCCTATGTGGGCACGTCCCTCGCGGGCTGGCAGAGCCAGCCCGGCGGAAACACCGTGCAGGACCGGCTTGAAGCCGCGCTCTCGAAGATCGCGGACGAGCCGGTGCGCTGCCACGGCGCGGGCCGCACCGACGCGGGGGTGCACGCCATCGGGCAGACGGCCCATGCCGACGTGCCCGAGCGGCGGCGCGGCATCGACTGGCGCAAGGCGCTCAACGCCCTCCTCCCGCCGACCATCAACGTCCTCGACGTGCGCGAGGCCCCGGAGCGCTTCCACGCCCAACTGTGCGCCCTGAACAAGACTTATTCCTACACCTTGTGGCCCGAGCGCGCCTTCTGCCTGCCGCAGCGCAGCCCTTTCGTCTGGAAATGCGGGCCGCTCGACATCGACGCGCTGCGCGAAGCCGCAGCGCTCGTCACCGGCCGTCACGACTTCGCGGCTTTCATGAACCAGGGCACGCCCGTGAAAAACACCATGCGCCACCTCATGCGTCTGGAGGTGGTGGAATTGCCGCCCGTCGCTCCCAACGTGCCGGGCGAGATCGTGCTCTCCTTCACGGCCGACGGCTTCCTCAAGCAGATGGTGCGCAACCTCGTCGGCTGCCTGGTGCAGACCGCCAAGGGTAAACTTTCCCTGGCCGACGTCCGATCCGTACTGAAAGCGCGAAATCGCGAGCAGGCGCCCGAGACCGCGCCGCCGCAAGGGCTTTGCCTGATGCGCGTGGACTACGGGGAGGACGGCTTTGGTCATCATCGACGGCACCCGGCTGGCCCTGCCCCGGACGACGGCTGACGAGCCCCCTGGCACGCCCAGCATCCGCTCCCCAGGCGAGCGGTTCGGCTTCGACCCCGGTCAGGGCCGGGGCGAGGCGGCGCGGCTGGCCCGTCTTCGCTCCCTCCTCGTCTCGGGCCTGGTCTCGCGCCTGAACGCCTTCGCCGAAACCCTGAACAATTTCCAGTTGTCCGAAAGCGCCGTCAGGACGGGCCTGGCCGTGGAACTCGACCCCGCGCTTACGGGGCGGGTGAGGGGCGAGATCAGGAGCGGCGGCGAGGCCAGGGACTACTACCGCGCCTTCTCGCGCGGCCTCGACCCCCTTGCCCGCTACGCCGGAAGGCCGGGCACGCACGTCGTGACCCTGCATGCGGGCTGCCGGTCCGAGAAGCTCGAAATCGTCGTGGAGCAGGGCGCGGCCAACCGCGACGTGCTCGACGCCCTGGCCCGGGCCGTGAACGAAAGCTCCCTGCCCGTGCAGGCCGAACTCATCCGCCAGTCCTCGCCGGGACAGAAGGTCGAGGGTCTCGTGACCACGGGCCTGACTCTGGCCCTGGCCGCGAACGGAGCCTACAACGACTTGGAGGTGCGCCTCGACGACTCGCCGGGCCGTCTGCTGCGCCCCCTCGATCTGCGCGCAACGGATCAGCCCGTCGCGGCCCCCGTGGCGCGGCGCTACGACCTCGCGCAGCCGCGCCCGGCGATTCCCACGACCTACAGCGGCCGGGGACTGGACCCGAATGCCCCGGCCGGACTGCCCGCAGGGCTCTATACCCTGCGCGCGGAGCTTGGCGGCCGCACCGCCGACGTTTCCGTGAACGTGGGCGCGGCCGACACCGTGGGCGACGTGGCCAAACGGGTCGCCGCGCGCCTCGATTCCTCGGCCGATTTCCTGCGCGCCGCGACCCGCGTCGTGAACGAGCCCTTCTACGACCCGCGCCTTGCGGGCGGCATGACCAGCGTGGCCCGGCTCGTGACCGAGGTGACGGCCAAGGACGCCAAGCCCGGCGACCGGCTGCGCCTGAGCGAGGATGTCGCGGCCTCGCCCGACGGTGCGTCGAGCCTTCTGGCCCGGCTCGGGCTGAACGTCACTGCGACGCCGGGCGCGGACGCGGAACTCGGCGTGAACGGCAGGCAACGGGTGCGAAACCCCGGCCTCTTCCTGGAGGATAAGGGACGGCTGGCCATCGAAACCGTGGAGCAGTTCGGCGGGCGCGGGGCGCTTCGCACCACGCCGCTGGAGGATTTCGCCGCGCGCCGCATGGCCGAGGCGGCCCTGGCCTACAACGACCTGAACTCCTTTTTGCGCGTCGAGGCGGACCTGTGGAAGCCCGCTTTGGCCGCGTCCTTCGAGGAGCCGCTGCGTGAAAACGAGACCGGGCTTGCGGGCATGGGCCTGCGCCTTTCGCGGCGCGGCGATCTGGTCATCGACGACGAAGCCTTTGAGCGCGCCCTGCGCGAGAACCCCGAGCGCGGCCGCAAACTCCTGGCGGAGGAGGATTCGGGCCTCGTGACCCGGTGGCGTTCGCGTCTCGACAAGGCGCTTACCGGCGATCCCGGCCGGTTCCTCGTCGATCCCCTGCCCGCGCGCCTCGCCTCCCGCGCATCCGCCCTGGACAACGACCTGCGAAGCTGCCTGTGGGACGCCCTGGGCTGAACGGCCCATATCCCACCGCCCCTTTACACCCGCGCGCCCATCTCCTATTGCTCTGCGTGAACAACGAGAAGGAAGCCATGCGCACCATCACCGATCCCGCAGAATTCCAGAGTCTTTGCCTGGACTGGCGCGCCAAGGGCGTGCGTCTGGGTTTCGTGCCCACCATGGGCTACTTCCACGACGGGCACCTGAGCCTCATGGACGCGGCCCGCGCCGAAACGGACAGACTGGCCGTTTCCATATTCGTCAACCCTACGCAATTCGGGCCGAGCGAAGATCTGGCCGCCTACCCCCGCGACATGGAGCGCGACACGGCCCTGGCCCGCGAGCGCGGGGCGGACGTGCTCTTCACTCCCTCACCCGAGGCCATGTACCAGGGCCCCGAGGTCTGGGTGGACGTGCCCGAGGTCTCCAGGCACCTGTGCGGCGCGAGCAGACCCGGCCATTTCCGAGGCGTGGCCACGGTGGTCGCCAAGCTCCTGCTCCTGGCCATGCCGCATCTGGCCGTGTTCGGCGAAAAGGACCGCCAGCAACTCGCCGTGATCCGGACCATGGCGCGTCAGCTCTTCATCCCCACAATCATCAAGGGGCACTCCATCGTGCGCGAGGCCGACGGCCTTGCCATGAGTTCGCGAAACGTTTATCTCTCCGCTGACGAACGCGCCATGGCGCCCATGATCCACCGGGGCCTTACGGCCCTGCGCGACGATCTGGCGGCTGGCGAACGCGACGTGAAAACCCTTCTCGCACGCCTTCGCGAGCGCTACGGCCGGACACTTCCCTTGGGCGAGGTGGATTACGTCGAGATCGTGCATCCCGAAACCATGACGCCGCTTTCCATGGTCACCGGCCCTGCCGTGGCCGCGGTGGCCGTGCGCCTGGGCAGAGCCCGGCTGATCGACAACATCGAGTTGACGCCGTCATAGTCAAAACGAACCGACGCGAGTTGAAAAGCGACACCGTGCCCGACACCATCAACCATTTCCGCGCGCAACGCGCGCACGCCTGAAACGGCCATACGACATGCCCCAACGCTGCTTTCTCCGCTCCAAACTGCACCTAGCCACGCTCACCGGCTGCGAGGCCGACTACCAGGGTTCCATCTCCATCGATCCCGCGCTTCTGGCCGCCGTGGACATCCTGCCCAACGAACAGGTGGAAGTGTACAACCGCGACAACGGGAACCGGCTCACCACCTACGCCATCCCGGGCGAGCCCGGCCAAGTGCGCCTGAACGGCGCGGCCGCGCTCCTGGCCGAGCCGGGACAACGAGTCATCATCTGCAGCTACGTCTGGCTCTCCGAGGACGAGATCGCATCCCACGCCCCGCGCGTGGCCATCCTCGGCCCCGATAACGTCATCCTCCAGGTCGGCTGACCCGGAGCCCATATCGCGCCATCCCAAGGAGGCTTTTTCATGATCCAATGCAAGGGTAAGTACCTGTTCACATCCGAGTCCGTCACCGAGGGCCACCCGGACAAAGTGGCCGACGCCATCTCCGACAACATCCTCGACGCCATCATGGCTCAGGACCCCGATTGCCGCGTGGCCTGCGAGACGCTCGTGACCACCGGCCTCGCGGTCATCGCGGGCGAGATCACCACCAGCGCCTACGCCCATTTCCCGGATATCGTGCGTTCGACCATCAAGGAGATCGGCTACAACTCCTCGGACATGGGCTTCGACTGGGAGACCTGCGGCGTCATGTCCTCCATCGACAAGCAGTCGCCCGACATCGCCCAGGGCGTGAACCGCACCAAGCCCGAGGAGCAGGGCGCGGGCGACCAGGGCATGATGTTCGGCTTCGCCACCAGGGAGACCGAGACGCTCATGCCCTCGGCCATCTACTGGGCCCACAAGCTTTCCCGCCGCCTGACCTTCGTGCGCAAGGAAGGCATCCTCGACTTCCTCCGGCCCGACGGCAAGACCCAGGTGGCCATCGAGTACATCGACGGCAAGCCCGTGCGCATCGACAACGTGGTCGTCTCCTCGCAGCACAGCCCCAAGTTGGACTACCAGGATCTGTGCGACGCCATCAAAAAGGAAGTCATCCTCGAAACCCTGCCCGCCGATCTGCTGGACAAGGACACCAAGATCTACATCAACACCACGGGACGTTTCGTCATCGGCGGCCCCATGGGCGACTGCGGCCTCACGGGCCGCAAGATCATTCAGGACACCTACGGCGGCGCAGGCGCGCACGGCGGTGGCGCGTTCTCGGGCAAGGATCCCTCCAAGGTGGATCGCTCCGGCGCGTACATGGCCCGCTACGTGGCCAAGAACATCGTGGCCGCCGGGCTGGCCGAGAAGTGCGAGGTCCAGATCGCGTACTGCATCGGCGTGGCCGAGCCCGTCTCCGTGTTGGCCACCTCCTACGGCACCGGCCCGGTCTGCGACGAAACCCTGACCCGTGCCGTGCGCGAAGTCTTCGACCTGCGCCCCTACTTCATCAGCAAGCGGCTCGACCTGCGCCGCCCCATCTTCGGCAAGACCACCAACTACGGCCACTTCGGCCGCGAGCTTCCCGAGTTCACCTGGGAAAAGACCGACGCTGCGGACGACCTGCGCACGGCCTGCAAGATCTAAATTCCCCGCCGTCATGACGCGAAAAGCGGGAGCCCCGACCGGGACTCCCGCTTTTTCTGCTCCAAACTCCCGTCCGGGCCGACGGCACTACTTCTTTTTCATGACGTGGCAGGCGGCCACGCGAAAATCCTTGCCCGGCTCCACGACGCACAGTTCCATCTCGTCGCCGTGCATGGTCGCGAAAAAGGTGCTGTCCTCGTCAGCCATGAGCAGCATGCCGTCCCGGCGCACCACGCCGACCAGTTCCTCGCACTTTCTGGCGCTGCACCATTCGCCGTGAAAGCCGGACCCTTCCTGGCTGGAGACTTTCAGGACCCAGGACAGGTCTCCGGCGTTGAAATGCTTTCCGGCAGGGCGGGTGCCGTGCTGCGGAGCACCGGAGAGCGCCCCGGAACCCTTGCCCGGCTGCGATACCCATTCGCCGACGAGATCGGCGGAAAAGGCGGGAACGGCTGAGAACATCGTGACCAACAACGCACCGGCGAAAAGAAGACCCTTCATCACACGCCTCCAGACAAGTTACGGGTTCACACCAACCTCAAAGCCGTTTGACATTCCCAAGAGACGCGCGCATCCGCAACGTGCCGTGCGGACCAAGACACGCCCCACCCCGAAAACCGAAAAAACCATCTACAGAAACGGCCCCGAGATCACACGGGGCGGCTATCTTCCCTATCCGTGTTTCATATCCACGTCCATGTGCGCGGGGTACGCCGCTGACCGCAAAACGCCGCCATCTTCCCCTGCTACATGAATATTTTACGCGAAAAACCGCGAAAGGCTCCTTGACCGACGCCCTTGCCTGTGGAATGTCATGAAGTTGTGTTCATTCCTGGGTATGAAATCCAGGAGCCGCGCTCTTGCAATATCCGGAATTCCAGCTAGTTGTGCCGTGTCCGGCGTGGGATGGCCAAAGGCGGAATCCGGGGCGGACGAGTCGCAGCGCGAGGGGGGAAACAGCTTGAGAACGGAATGGTATCAGATTGCGCCGCAGTTCGAGATCCTGGTCTGGATCCTCGGGATCATCCTGCTGCTTTTCGTCCTGTACATGATCGCCCGCATGATCCTGGGCCGCCGCGGAACCGATGACGACCCCTTGGTGGTCAGCGATCCGAAGGCGATACGCGAAATCCTCGATCAAGCCGCCGACCGCCAAAGCCGCTTCGAAATCCGCATCCAGCACGGCATGCTCATCGACAAACTGCTCTCCTCGCAGGTAGTCGCGGTGAATCGCACACGGCTGACCATCGAACTGCCCGCCAACATCCGCCCCGGCAAGGCCCTCGTGGGTCTCGGAGTGGAGGCCTATGTCACGGGTTCAGGCACACAGGGAAAGACGTTCTACAGCTTTCCCGCCACCATCCTTTCGGTCGAAAAGACCGAACACAAGGCCGCACGGCTGGACCTCTCCATGCCCTCGCTCCTGCAACGCTTCTCGCGCCGCTCGGCCCTGCGCACCGAAGTGCCGGACGGATTCTTCGTGGGGCTCATGGTCTGGGTGCCCGAGGACTCCACCCTGCCCGAGAGCTTCACGCCAGAGGCGCTCGGCACCCCGGCCCAGGCCTGGCGGGCCGAGGACGCCCTGCCCGGCAAGCCTCCAGTCAGATTGCTCGACCTCTCGGGCAACGGGCTTCGCCTCGGTGGCCTCTCCATTCCAACGGCCGGGCGGGATCTGGTGGCTGAAAAGCAGATGCTCATCGTGCACCTGGATCTGAAAGACCCCTCGGGCGGCGAGCCGACCTCGCACTGGCTGACCTGCGAGGTACGCAACGAGAACCGCCTGCAGCAGGGCCTTCTGGACGTGGGACTGCGCATCGTGGCCTACGGCGAGGAAGAAATCGACGGGTTCCAATGGCGCAGGCTTCCCACAGGCGAGGAAGTGCCAGTGCTCGGCGAATGGGTCTTCCGCTACCACCTCATCGCCCACCGCCAAGCCAAGGCCGAGGAACAGAAACGGGAAACCTAGCGCTCGCAGGCCGTTCCCGATAGCGCCATCCTCGTGATTCCCCGTCCGGTTTCGCGCCGCCACGTTTCCGCCCGGCGCGGGGACGTGATTTTTTTGCGCCTCGACGCGGCCGTGCGTTCATTGTGCTGCCGCGTTTCCCCCGATTTTCTCACGAAATTGCCGTCTTACGGGGATCGTTCTCGCAACCCAGGAACACGCCGTCGATTCAATGGCATATTGATTGTTTGCACGGACAGCGTTAGAGCACGGCGAGACTTTTCCTGATCAAGCCAAGGAGATTGCCATGATCGTCGGAGTGCCCAGGGAGATCAAGAGTTGGGAGAACCGCGTGGCCATGACGCCCGGCGGCGTCGAGGCGCTGACCCGGCGCGGCCACACCGTGCTGGTCGAGCGGGGCGCGGGCCTCGGCTCGGGCCTGACGGACGAGGAATACGAGGCCGCGGGAGCGACCCTGACCGACGCCGCAGGCGCCTGGGGCGCGCAGCTCGTCATCAAGGTCAAGGAACCGCTGCCCGAGGAGTACAAATACCTGCGCGAAGACCTGCTGCTCTTCACCTACCTGCACCTCGCGGCCGCCCGCGACCTGACCGACGCCATGCTCGCGAGCAAGGTCACGGGCGTGGCCTACGAGACCGTGCAACTGCCCGACGGCAGCCTGCCGCTGCTCTCGCCCATGAGCGAGGTGGCCGGCCGCCTCGCGCCGCAGGTCGGTGCGCACCATCTGGAAAAGCGCCAGGGTGGGCGCGGCATGCTGCTTGGCGGCGTGCCCGGCGTGCCCCCGGCCGAGGTCGTCATCCTGGGCGGCGGCGTGGTGGGCATCAACTCCATCAAGATCGCCGTGGGCCTGGGCGCGCGAGTCACAGTCCTGGACATCAACCACGCGCGCATGCAGTACCTCGACGACGTCTTCGGCGGCCGCATCGTGACCATGAACTCGACCGAGGCCAACGTGCGCGAGATGGTCATGAAGGCCGACCTCGTCATCGGCGCGGTGCTCATCCCCGGCGCCAAGGCCCCGCACCTGGTGACGCGCGGCATGATCGCCCAGATGAAGGAAGGTTCGGTCGTCGTGGACGTGGCCGTGGACCAGGGTGGCTGCGTGGAAACCATCTACGCCACCACCCACGACAAGCCGACCTACGTCATCGACGGCGTGGTGCACTACGGTGTGGCCAACATGCCCGGCGCGGTGCCCCGCACCTCGACCTTCGCCCTGGTCAACCAGACCCTGCCCTACGCGCTCAAGCTCGCGGACAAGGGGCTGGACGCGCTGCGCGAGAGCGCGCCGCTGCGCCTGGGCCTGAACACCTTCGGCGGAACGCTGACCTGCCAGGCCGTGGCCGAGGCATTCGATCTGCCCTGCTGCGATGCGGCCGAGGCGCTGGCCTAGCAGGCCGTCCCTAAGGCATCGTCTGCTGCGTTACCGCGAAAGCGCCGGATCCTCGTGTATCAGAAATACACGGCGGGCCCGGCGCTTTCTTGCGCCTTGCGTCCAACGCCTTTTGAACGGCCTGCGCAAGGACACCTACTTACGAGAAAGCCGTCCCTAAGCCGCCGTCTGTTGCGCTGCCGCGCCTACCAGCATTCTTCGCGCCCGGTTCCGGGACTGTTTCTCGAGGCCGGAGCCGCTCCCCCCACCCCTCTGTTTTCAAAATTGAGAAATAGAGCAGAAAAACATGGTCTTCCAATGACAAATTTTGCAGAATGGTAAATCTTTCGCAAAGGTAACATCCGCCCCGATGTCCTGTGCCCTCTTGCTTTCGATTTTCAAGCCAAATCATTCCAGGGCATTAGATCAAAGACCAGCAGCTCCCGCCCTGCCCGTCGGA
Source organism: Alkalidesulfovibrio alkalitolerans DSM 16529 (assembly GCF_000422245.1). Classification (NCBI taxonomy): domain Bacteria; kingdom Pseudomonadati; phylum Thermodesulfobacteriota; class Desulfovibrionia; order Desulfovibrionales; family Desulfovibrionaceae; genus Alkalidesulfovibrio; species Alkalidesulfovibrio alkalitolerans. The sequence continues at coordinate 100,798 of NZ_ATHI01000026.1, read as the reverse complement.
GCGAGGCACGCTCCTTGCTTCTCCACCGGCCGGAGAACTCATGAAATCACAGGTCGGCGCTCTCGAACTCAATGTCCTGCGCGAGATATCCCAGATCATCGGACAGGCCCACGACCTGAACGGCACTCTGGAGCGCGTGCTGCTCATCCTCTCCGATACGCTTTCCATGAAGCGGGCCACCGTGACCCTGCTCGACGACTCCGGCCAGCTCGCCATCCGCGCCTCGCACGGCCTCTCCAAGGAGGAGCGCGAGCGCGGCGTCTATCGCATGAACGAGGGTGTCACCGGCCACATCTTCCAGACCGGCAAGCCCTTCATCGTGCCCGACGTGGCCAAGGAGCCGCTGTTCCTGGACAAAACCAGGTCCAGGGGGCTTGAGCGCGGCCGCATCTCCTTCATCGGCGTGCCCATCCTGGTGGGGCAACAGCCCGTGGGCGTGCTCAACGTGGATCGCCTCTTCGAGGACGAGGTGCACTTCGAGGAGGACGTGAGCTTCCTGTGCGTGGTGGCCACCCTGTTCGGCCAGTTCATCCAGCTCAACCGCCATTTCCAGGAGCGCGAGCTGACGCTCAGGAAGGAAATCTCACAGCTTCGCTCCAAGCTTTCCAGCAGCTACCAGCGCTTTTTCATCGTGGGCAAGAGCCAGCCCATGGAGCGTGTGCGCCAGATGATCGAGAAGGTCGCGCCCACGCGGGCCACGGTGCTCCTGCTCGGCGAGTCGGGCACCGGCAAGACGCTGACCGCGCGAATCATCCACGAACTCTCCGAGCGCCACGCCCAGCCCTTCATCAAGGTCAACTGTGCGGCCCTGCCCGAGACGCTGCTCGAATCCGAGTTGTTCGGCCACGAGAAGGGGGCCTTCACCGGCGCGGTCGCGCCCAAGGCGGGCCGCTTCGAGGAGGCCGACGGCGGCACGATCTTTCTCGACGAGATCGGCGAACTCACCCTGGCTGTGCAGTCCAAGCTGTTGCGCGTCATCCAGGAGAAGGAATTCGAACGCCTGGGATCGGCCAAGACCCGCAAGGTGGACGTGCGCATCATCACCGCGACCAACAAGGATCTGGCCGAGGAAGTACGGAGGGGGCGCTTCCGCGAGGATCTGTTCTACCGCCTGAACGTCTTCCCCATCCGTGTTCCGGCCCTGCGCGAGCGGCCCGACGACATCCCCGCGCTTTTGAACCACTTCCTGGACACCATGGAGAAGGAGTATTCGCGGCGGCTGGTCTTCACGCCGCAGGCTTTGGAGGCGCTGATGCGCCACGACTGGCCGGGCAACGTGCGCGAGATGGAGAACCTGGTGGAGCGCCTCGCGATCATGGTCGAGGGCGAGACCATCGACGTGAGCGACGTGCCGCTGCTCGCGCAGGGCAGCGCGGCCCGGGCGGACGAGGGCGAGGAGCATGCCTCGCTTTTGGACATCGAGAAGCGCGAGGTGGTCTCGGCCCTGGAGCGGCACCGCTTCATCCAGTCGCGCGCGGCGCGCGAGCTTGGCATCACCCTGCGCCAGATGGGCTACCGCATCAAGAAATTCAACCTTGAATCCATGGTCCAGGAGCGCCGCAGCCGCCTGCGGGGGAAGTGAGCCTTACGAAACGGCTTGAACCATGAGCGTCTGGGCGAGGAGCGCGGCGGCGAAGTTCGAGCCGTGGTCGCCCGCGCGCGGGGCAAGCTCCACCACGTCGCAGCCCACGAGGCGTCGGCCCGCGCAGACGCGCTCGATGGCCGTCACGGCCTCGCGCCAGGTCAGGCCGCCGGGAACCGGCGTGCCCGTGGCCCCGATCACGCTCGGGTCCAGGCCGTCCACGTCGAAGGTCACGTAGATGTCGTTGGGGAAATCCGGCGGCAGGATCGGGTCCGGAAGGCCCGACTCCCAGATCGCCCGAGCGTCCAGATGCGGGATGGCGTGGGCCTGGCGGTAGTCCAACTCCTCGATCGAGGGCGCGCGCACGCCTATCTGGTAGATGGAAAGACCAAGCTCGTGCGCCCGGCGCATGACGCAGGCGTGCGAATGCTTCGTGCCCTCGTACTCGTCGCGCAGATCCGCGTGAGCGTCGAACTGCACCACGCCCACGGGCTTGCCAAGCCGCGCCAGGGCGCGAAACGCCCCCACCGAGACCGTATGCTCGCCGCCCAGAAGCACGGGAATCCTGTTTCCAGCCAAAACCCGGCTGACCGCCGCCTCGATGCGCGCCAAAACAGCCTCGGGCTCGCCCTCGCAGTCCACCGGCGCGGTGGTGTGGATGCCGCGCGCGGACGGCACGAGCCGTCCGACGTTGGCTTCGAGCTGGCCGCTGGCCGTGAGGATGGCCGCGGGGCCGTCGCCCGTGCCGCCGCCGTAAGACACGCTGGCCTCGAAGGGCACGGGAATGACGTGAAAGAGCGCGGCCGCGGGCGGCGCGTTCAGCGTCTCCGTGGACAGGAAATGGGGCATGGGGCTCATGACAGCCGTCCCTTGAAGTCTTCGTAGCCGAACGTCTTGACCACGCGCGGCGTCTCCTCGCCCGGTTCGAGCAGGCAGATGGCGGGCAGGTTCACGCCGTTGAAGGTGTTGGTCTTGACCATGGAGTAGATGGCCATGTCGCAAAAGACCAGCCTGTCGCCCGGCGAAAGCGGCTCGTCAAAGGAGTAGTCGCCCGCCACGTCGCCCGCGAGGCACGAGAGCCCGCCCAGGCGGTAGGTGTGGGCCTTCTCGCCCGGCGCGCCCGCGCCGATGATCTCGGGCCGGTAGGGCATCTCGATGACGTCTGGCATGTGACAGGGCACGGCCGTGTCCAGGATGGCCAACGGCATGCCGCGCGTGACCACATCCATGACCTCGGCGACCAGAAAGCCCGCGTTCAGGGCCACGGCCTCGCCCGGCTCCAGATAGACCTGCACCCCGTGCCTCGCCTTGAAATCCTCGATCAGGCGGCAAAGAAGCTCCACGTCGTAGTCGGGCCGGGTGATGTGGTGCCCGCCGCCGAAGTTGACGTAGGCAAGCCCGCCGATCAGATCGCCGAACCTGGCCTCGAAGGCTTCGAGCGTGCGCTTGAGCGCGTCGGCGTTGTGCTGGCACAGGGTGTGGAAGTGCAGGCCCGTGACGCCAGCAAGGCTCTTGCCCGCGAACTCGGCGCGGTGGATGCCGAGCCTGGAGCACGGGCCGCAGGGGTCGTAGATGGGCGTGTGGCCCTCGGAATGCTCGGGGTTCACGCGCAGGGCGAAGTGGACCTCGCGGCCCTTCTCATGGGCCGCCTCGCGGGCGATGTCCCGGAATTTCTCGAACTGACGAAAGGAGTTGAAAACGATGTGGTCCGCAAGCGCCGCGAACTCGCGCACGTGCGCCTCGTTCATGCCCGCGGCGAAGGCGTGCACCTCGCCGCCGAACTCCTCGCGGCCGAGCCTGGCCTCGTGCGGGGAGCTGGCGCAGGTGCCATCGAGGGCGAAGCGCAGGTGATCGAAGGCGCTCCACATGGCGAAGCCCTTGAGCGCGAGGAGAATCCTGCACCCCGTGCGGCCGCGCACGGCGTTCAGGATCTCGGCGTTGCGCCTGAGCAGGGCCGCGTCCACCACGTAGCACGGGGTGGGAACGCGGCCCGGATCGAAGCGCAGGCCCTCGCGCAGCGCGGGCCTAGTCAATGAAGGTCTCCTGCCAGGGCAGGCCGCGCTTGGCCAGCTCGGCCAGGAACGGATCGGGATCGAACTGCTCCATGTTCCACACGCCGGGCTTCTTCCAGATGCCCTGCAGCATCATGGCCGCGCCGACCATGGCGGGCACGCCCGTGGTGTAGGAGATGGCCTGGGAGTTGGTCTCCTTGTAGGCCTCCTCGTGGTCGCAGATCTGGTAGATGTAGTACTTCCTGGGCGCGCCGTCCGTGCCAAGGCCCTGGACGACGTTGCCGATGCAGGTCTTGCCCTTGGTCAGGGGGCCAAGGCTCCCCGGATCGGGCAGCACGGCCTTCAGGAACTGGATGGGCACGATCTGCTGGCCCTGGAAATCCACGGGGTCGATGCGCGTCATGCCCACGTTCTCCAGAACCTTCAGGTGCCTCAGATAGCTCTCGCCAAAGGTCATCCAGAACCGGGCCCGCTTGATCTCGGGGAAGTGCTTGACCAGCGACTCCAACTCCTCGTGGTACATGAGGAAGCACTTCTTCTGCCCGATGCCGGCGGGAAAATCGAAGTCCATGGACCACGACAGGGGATCGGTCTCCACCCACTCGCCGTGCTCGTAGTAGCGGCCGCGCGCCGTGACCTCGCGGATGTTGATCTCGGGATTGAAGTTGGTGGCGAAGGGCTGGCCGTGGTCGCCCGCGTTGCAGTCGATGATGTCCAAAACGTCGATGCGCGAAAAGTGATGCTTGCGCGCGTAGGCCGTGAAGACGTTGGTCACGCCCGGATCGAAGCCCGAGCCCAGCAGGGCCATGATCCCGGCCTTCTCGAAACGCTCCTGGTAGGCCCACTGCCACTTGTACTCGAACTTGGCCACGTCGGGCGGCTCGTAGTTGGCCGTGTCCAGGTAGTCCACGCCGGTCTCGAGGCAGGCGTCCATGATCGTCAGGTCCTGGTAGGGCAGGGCCACGTTGATCACGAGCTTGGGCTTAAAGTCCTTGATCAGGGCCACCAGCTCGGGGACGTTGTCCGCGTCCACCTTGGCCGTGGCGACCTTCCTGGGCAGCTCGGCCGCGATGGCGTCGCACTTGGCCTTGGTGCGCGAGGCGAGCATGATCTCGGAGAAAATCTCCGGGGCCTGGGCGCACTTGTGGGCCACCACGCGGCCCACGCCGCCGGCTCCGATGATGAGTGTCCTGGACATCGTGCGTCCTCCTTTTTCTCCCGCGCGGGGGATGCGTCTAGCGTTCGAAGTAGGTATAGCCGCGCATGCCGTCCTCGAAAGCGCGCATGATCTCGCGCCGTTCGCGCGCAGTGATGCGGCCCTCGCGCACGGCCTTCTCGGCGGTTTCGCGGAACTTGGTGTGCAGCTTTTTGGGGTTGTACTCCACGTAAGCCAGCACGTCGGCCACGGTGTCGCCCTCCACCTCGCGCACAAAGTCGTAGCTGCCGTCCTCGCGGATGCGCAGGGACACGACGTTGGTGTCGCCAAGGAGGTTGTGCAGGTCGCCAAGCGTCTCCTGGTAGGCGCCCACCAAAAAGGCGCCCAGGAAATACTCCTCGTTGTCCTTCAGGTCGTGCACGGGCAGGACCTTGGCCACGCCGTGGGGATCGATGAAACGGTCGATCTTGCCGTCGCAGTCGCAGGTGATGTCGGCCAGGATGGCGCGGCGGCTGGGCATCTCGTCCAGGCGGTGGACCGGCATGATGGGGAAGACCTGGCCGATGGCCCAGGAGTCGGGCACGGACTGGAAGACGCTCATGTTGGCGTAGTAGATGTCGGCGATGGCCTCTTCGAGGTCTTCGAGCTCGGGCGGCACCTGCTTGAGCTGGCGCAGGAGCACGGCGGCCTGGTTGACCATGTGCCAGAAGACGTTCTCGGCCAGGGCGCGCTGGCGCAGCGTCACGTGGCCGTGGCGGAACAACCCCCTGATCTCGTCGCGGTAGTAGACCGCGTCGTTCAGGCTCTCCTGCACGTTGCGCACGGACATGGACTTGGCCGCGATGTAAAGGTTCTCGATGAGCGTCGGGGTGTCCTCGGGCAGCTTCTTGGGCAGGGGCGCGGCCTCGAAGCGCGAGGTGTCCAGGATGTTGAAGAGCAGCACCGAGTAGTAGGCCACGAGCGCGCGGCCCGACTCGGTGATGATCACCGGGTGCTCCACACCCTTTTCGTCGAGGGATTCCATGACCGCCTCGACCACGTCGGCGCAGTACTCGTCCAGGGTGTAGTTGCGGGAGTTGACGTAGTTGGTGTGCGAGCCGTCGTAGTCCACGGCCAGGCCACCGCCCAGGTCCAGGTAGCCCATGGGCGCGCCTTCGTCCACCAGGCCGCAGTAGACGCGGCAGGCTTCGAGCACGGCGGTGCGGATGTCGCGGATGTTGGGGATCTGCGAGCCCAGGTGGTAGTGCAGGAGACGAAGGCACGAGAGCATGTTCTCGGACTTGAGCTTGTCCACCACCTGCACGAGCTGCGCCGTGTCCAGGCCGAAGATGGAGCGGTCGCCGCCCGATTCGGTCCAGTGCCCGCCCGCCTTGGCCGCGAGCTTCATGCGCGCGCCGAGCAGGGGCTCGATGCCCAGGGCCTTGGCGCGTTCGAGGATCAGTTCGAGCTCGGAGGGCATCTCCAGGACGAAGAAGATGTTGTAGCCCATCTTGCGGGCGAAGAGGCCCAGGTCGATGAACTCCTCGTCCTTGTAGCCGTTGCAGATCAGGCAGGCCTCGGGGTCGCGCAGCATGGCCAGGGCCGCGATGAGCTCGGCCTTGGAGCCGGCCTCCAGGCCGTGGTGGTATTTGCCGCCGTGGCGCGTGATCTCCTCAATGACCTGTTCCTGCTGGTTGACCTTGATGGGGTACACGCCGCGAAAGACGTTCTTGTAGCCCACCTTGTCCATGGCCGCGCGGAAGGAGTGGTGCAGAAGCGAAATCTGGGAGTCGAGGATGTTCTCGACGCGCAACAGCACGGGCATATCCAGGCCGCGCTCGCGCAGGCCCTTGATGATCTTGGGGATGGAGACGCGCACCTTCTTGTTGTCGAGAAAGGGCGTGATGACCACGTGGCCCTCGCGCGAGACGTCGAAATAGCCCGCGCCCCAGTTGCGGATGCCGTAGACCTCCGCCGACTGCTCGACAGTCCAGCGCTCCAGCGCGTCCTTCTTGACCATGCGACCCTCCGTGAACCCTGCGGCTTTCAAGACTATACACGACCACCCGGGGTTTTCAAACGCCGGGGTCAAGCGGATAGGGCTTCATGACCAAATTGTAAAGGGGAATCTGGATGGCCCGCCCCGCGCGCCTTGCCGGGCGGGAATCAACGAACTCTTGCAGGGGAAATGGCGAGCTTTCGCAACGCGCCCGGGCACGGCGGCCGCGCCACAGACATCGCCGCGGCCCGCAACAGCGCTTCGCCATTGGGTTTGCAGGTGGACACGGACGGCCGAGGCGTGCTAAACGGTGTTTTCTGGACAACCAGCAACCCCAAGCGCCATGTCCGCACAATTGAAGGAACTCCTGCACGAAGTCACCCTCGCGGTGCTGCCCATAAGCCTCGTGATCTGCCTCTTGCAGTTCACGCTGCTGCACATGCCGTGGGACGTCTTCGCCCGCTTCGCTTTGGGCGCGCTGTTCGTCTTCTCGGGCCTCCTGCTCTTCCTGATCGGGGTCAAGTCCGGCCTCTTGCCCATGGGCGAGACCATCGGCGCGGAATTGCCCAAGAGCGGCTCCGTGGCCTATCTGCTGGCCATGGCTTTCGTGCTGGGCACGGTCATCACCCTGGCCGAGCCGGACGTGCGCGTCCTGGCGCACCAAGTGGACTTCGTCTCCGAGGGGCTGGTCTCGCGCGGCCTGCTCATCTGGGTGGTGGCCCTGAGCGTGGGCATCTGCGTGGCTGGCGCGGTGCTGCGCATCCTCGTGGGGGTGCCCATCGCCCGCATCCTCATCGCGGGCTACGCCTTGATCCTGATCCTGTCCTTCCTCACGCCCGAAGACTTTCTGCCCATCGCCTTCGACGCGGGCGGCGTGACCACGGGGCCGGTCACGGTGCCCTTCATCCTGGCCCTGGGACTCGGCACGGTCAGCGTGCTCGGCGGCAAAAGCTCGTTCAGCGACGGCTTCGGCCTCATCGGCCTGGCCTCCATCGGCCCGGTGATCGGGGTCATGTTTCTGGGGATGTTCTACGGATGAACGTGCTGCTCGATTTCCTCGACATGCGCCACGTGGTCATGGAGCTTCTCCTGGCCTTCACGCCGCTAGTCGGCTTCTTCGCCTGGATGCAGTACAAGAGCCTGCGCCTGCCCCGGTCCTACGTGCTCAAGCTCTTGAAGGGCGTGCTGCTCTCCTTCCTCGGGCTCGTGCTCTTCCTGCAGGGCGTGACCAAGGGCTTTTTGCCCGCAGGCACGGAGATCGGCCGGATCATCGGCGAAGCCCCCTGGCGCATGGCCCTCGTCCCGCTGGGCTTTCTCTTCGGCTTCGCGGCCACCGCGGCCGAGCCCGCCGTGCGCGTGCTGGCCATCGAGATGGAAAAGGCCTCGGGCGGATCGGTGGGCCAGCGGCCCGTGCTCGTGACGCTTTCCGTCGGCGTGGGGCTGTTCGTGGCCTTGGGCATGGTCAAACTCCTGCTCGGCCTGTCCATCCTTTATTTCGTGGTTCCGGGCTACGCCCTGGCCCTGCTCATGACCCGCTTCTCCACCCCCGAGTTCATCGCCGCCGCCTTCGACGCGGGCGGCGTGGCCACAGGCCCCATGACCGTGACCTTCGTCATGGCCGTGGTGCTCGGCGCGGCCGGGGCCCTGGAAGGCCGAAACCCGGTGCTGGACGGCTTCGGGCTCATCGCCCTGGTGGCCCTGGCCCCGATCCTGTCCATCATGATCCTTGGAATGTTTCTCTCCCGCAAAAGGAGCACGACCCCATGAATTTGCTCGAAGGTTTCGACTGCATCGTGACCATCGTCAACAAGGGCCTCTCCGAGCCCATTCTCACGGCCTCGCGCAAGGCCGGGGCCGAGGGGGGAACCATCATCTTCGGCCGGGGCGCGGGCATCCGGGAAATGAAATCCATCTTCGGCATCTCCATCGAACCGGAAAAGGAGATCCTCCTGACCCTGGTACACGAAAGCATCAGCAGGCAGGTGCTGGAAGCCATCGTGGAGGCGGGCAGGCTTGAGACGCCAGGCACGGGCATCGCCTTCATGCTGCCGGTCAAGGGCGTGGCGGGCATTTGCCACCTGAACTGCCCCTTGCCCGAGCGCGAAAGAAAATCGTGACCGCGCGGCAGGCGGTCAACCCGACAGGGCCCGCTCGCGCAAGAACCTGAGCAATTCTCCCGAGGCCGCCCCCCTGCCCCGCTCGCGCGCGGGCAGCCGCACGGCCAGCACGGCCGCCTTGTCCGCGCGCGCCCGTCCGGCCTCAAAGCCCAAAACGAGTGTTTGGGCCACGGCCACGGCCTGATCGAAAAGCTCCAGCACGTGCAGGCGTGGCAGGAGCTCGGCCTTCTCGCGCGCCGAAAGCTCCGCGTATCGCATGAGAAGCGGCAACTCCTCGCTGGCCGCGCGGGCCGCCTTGCGCCAGACGATGGGCAGCATCAGACGCTCGCCCAGGGCCTCGGCCTGGGCCGGGGCCAGGACGTGACACATGGCCATCCACACGGTCAGGGGGTCGCCCGACGCCTCATGAGCAACGGCCTCGGCCGCGCGGGCCGCGTCATGCGCGCGTGGCGATTCCTCGAACTCCACGAACCAGGGCGCGAGGCACCCGGCCTCGGCCAACAGATCGAAAAAACGGTGCGGCGCGGGGCAGGCGCAGGCCTTGCGCAACTCCACGCCCGCGCGCTCGGCAGCAGGCTCGCCAAGCAGGGGCGCGGCCGCGCGCATGGCCGAGACGAGTTCCGGCGTGGAAGAAAAATCCGGCAGGCAGGCCGCGAAGCGCGCAGCGCGCAGCACGCGCAGGGGGTCGGCGAGAAAATTTTCGCGCGACACGGGCCGAAGCGCGCGCCTCTCAAGGTCGTCCAGTGCGGACGGCAGCGCATGCAGCCGCCCCCCAGAGTCGCGCGCCAGGGCGTTCACGGTCAGGTCGCGGCAGGCCAGATCCGCCTCGATGTCCGGGGCCTCGGAGAGGGTGTACTCCTCGCCGCGCCAGATGAAGGTCACGCCCTTGCGACCGACGATCCTGGCCCCTTCGTGGGCGGCCGCGAACTCCTCGGCCGTGGCGTGCAGCACCACGAAATCGCGGTCTCCCCTGGGCCGCCCCATGAGTTCGTCGCGCACCGCGCCGCCAACGAGATAGATTTCCATGCCATGGTCCAGTAATATTGACTGACCTTTGCCAAACGCCACATAGGCGCACCCTACGGCAAAGACGGGAGAAACGCCATGAACGCCGCTTCCATGCGCGAGGCCGTGAAGGCCTTTTACGACGACCTTTCCCGCGAGCCGAGGCTTCGGGCCGCCTTCGAGGCCCTGGACCCTTCGCGGGGTCGCACCGCGTGGCTGCGCGACGTGGTGGGGCTCGGCCGCGAGTTCGGCCACGTTTTCGACGAGCGCACCTTCGCCGCCGTTTCGGAGGAATTGGCGGGCGGCGCAAAGCCCGCCCGGCCGTGGTGGCGATTCTGGTAGCCTGACAAATCGCTGAAATCCGTATCGCAGACCGTTCCAAAGGCGTCAGATGCAAGGCGTGTTGAACTTTCCGCAGCAACGCGGCAGAGGCGCTTTGGGGACGGTCTGCTACACCCCGCAGGAGGCGCGGCGCACGGGCGCGAGCAGGAAGAATGTGGAGCCCTCGCCCGGCGCGCTTTCGCACCACAGGCGGCCGCCCATGTTCTCGGACAGGCGGCGGGCCAGGGAAAGACCGAGGCCAAGGCCGGAGCCGCTCTTGGTCAGCACGTCCTCGCCGAGCACGAAGGGTTCGAATATCTGCTCCACGCGCCCGGAGTCTATGCCCGGCCCCGTGTCGGAGACGACGACCAGGAGGTTCGCGGCCTCGTCCCCTCCATGGCCGTGCATGGAGACTTCGAGCCTGACGCCTCCCGCGCTGGTGAAGCGCTCGGCGTTGTCCAGCAGGTGGCGCACGATTCTGTCAATGCCGTGAGCGTCGCCCGCGAGCACCGGCGGCAGCGATTCGTCCAGCCGCACGTCGAAGGAAAGCCCCTTGGCCGCGCACCGCTCGGCCACGTTCCGGGCGATGTCCGAAAGCAGGCTCGCCGGAGAGAACTCGATACACTGGCCCGACGGCGGCCTGGCTTGCACCTGCGCCAGGTCGAGCAGACGGCTCACGATCTGCTGCATCTGCCGTGCCGCCTGCTGCGCAAGCCCCACGAGCTCGCGCGCCTCGTCGAGCGACCTGGCGTCCTGGGACATCTGGAGCATGCCGACGATGCCGTGCAGGGGCGTGCGCAGCTCGTGACTGGCGTTGGCCAAAAACTCGTCGCGCGCCTTCTCGGCCCTCGCAGCCGCCTCCCGCGCCTCGCGCAGCGCGGACTCGGCCCGTACCCGACTGTCCATGTCCACGCAGGTTCCCGAAAAAGCGAGCACGCGGCTGTCCGCGACGGCGGGCGAGCCGGAGAAGGCCACGTGGCGCGGCTCTTCCCCTCCGCGAAGAATCCGGAACACAGCCTCGAAGCGCGGCGTCGCACCTCGCAGGGCATCTTCCAGTTCGGCCATGACCGGACTGCGGTCGGCCGGATGGATGAGCGCAGCGAACTCATTGAGATCAAGGGACTTGGCGTCGGGAGGAAGATCGAGGACCAAGGTCATGCCCGCCCCGAGGATGACCCGCCCAAGCGCTGCGTCGTATTCCCAGAGTCCGAGCCGCCCGGCTCGGGCAGCCTCGTCGAGCTGGCGCACCTGACGCGGACACCCCGGACACGTCGCGCAATCCGCCCCGCTTGGGCAGTCCAATTTCGCCGGAGTCCCCAGGCGCTCAAGCTCGCTCACAAAACCTCCGCACGCCGCACCCTCTCACGCCACGAGCGGGTCCACGGCTTCTGGAATGACGATCATGCATTTCTTATCGTTACCGGCGCAACCTGACAAGGAGGGGGGTATCTTTTCTCGCCCCTTCTTTCCGCGCCTTGCCCCCAAACCCGTGCGCATGTAGAGAGAAACGATGGAGCGCCAACTGGCTGCCGAGAGAGCCCCATCCACCGCATGGCCGCAAAAGCTTCGACCCTTCGCGCATGTGAGGCGCGCGTCGGGTCCGGGCCTTTCGCGCGCCTTGCGCCTGCCCCATGCTCTCGGAGGGTCGTGATGGGCGGGCCTTCCCCCTCCTTCCTTCTGACGCCCGGCGATCGTCCTCACGCCGAGGCGCGCCTCGTCCTCGCGGGCGACTGGACCGTGGCCCGCCTGGGAGCCCTGGAGCGTGAACTCGCCGCGCTCGCCGCGCCGAGCGCTGAACAGGTGGTGTTCGACCTTACGGGCGTTTCGCGCCTGGACTCCGCCGGGGCCTGGCTTGCGGTGCGCCTGCGCGACGAATGGATGTCCAGGGGCAAGGACGTGCGCATGCTCACGGCCAGTCCCGAACACGACCTCGTGCTCGCGCGCGTGGCTCATGCCTCGCCAGGGCCGCCGCCCGCGCCAACGCCTCGCCTGTACATCCTCGAAATGCTCGACCGCTCCGGCCGGGAACTCACCGCCGGGGTGCGCCACACCTTGCGCCAAGTGGGCTTCTTCGGCCTGCTGCTCAAGACCCTGGGCCGCACCCTGGCGCGCCCCGCACGGCTCAGGCTGACCTCGGCCGTGCACCACATGGAGACCACCGGAATCAACGCCGTGCCCATCGTGGCCCTGCTCTCGTTTCTCATCGGCACGGTCATGGTCTTCGTGGGCGCGCAGCAGCTCGAACGCTTCGGAGCCCAGGTCTTCGCGGTGAACCTTCTGGAAATCGCGGTCTTCCGCGAGATGGGCGTGCTGCTCACGGCGATCATCGTGGCCGGACGCTCGGGCAGCGCCTTCACGGCCCAGATCGGCTCCATGAAGGTCAACCAAGAGGTGGACGCCATGCGCGCCATGGGCCTCGACCCCATGGAAATGCTCGTTCTGCCGCGCTGTCTGGCCCTGCTCGTGACCCTGCCGCTGCTGACCTTCCTCGCGGACATGATGGGCATCGTCGGCGGCGGACTGATGTGCTGGCTGTACCTGGACATAAGCCCGGCGGAATTCCTGGAGCGCTTCCGGGCCCTGACCTGGCCCTGGCACTTCTGGGTGGGCCTCATCAAGGCTCCCTTCTACGCCCTGGTCATCGCGGTCATCGGCTGTTTCGAAGGCTTCGAGGTCAGCGGCTCCTCGGCCTCGGTTGGCGAGCGCACCACCCAGTCCGTGGTCGAGTCTATCTTCTGGATAATCGTGTTCAACGCCTTCTTCGCCTCGTTCTTCAGCATGGTGGGAGTCTAGATGGACGCCGTGCGGCCGGTCATCGAGGTGCGCGGGGTCACGAACCGCTTCGGTCGCCAAATCGTGCACGAGAACCTGGATCTCGCCGTGCGGCCAGGCGAGATTCTCGGGGTCATCGGCGGTTCGGGCTCGGGCAAGTCCGTGCTCCTGCAGACCATCATCGGGCTTCGCCGCCCGCATCGCGGCACGGTGCGGGTGCTCGGCACGGACGTGCTGGCCGCGGACGCGGAGGAACGCATGGCCCTGACGCGGCGCTTCGGGGTGCTTTTTCAGGACGGCGCGCTCTTCTCCTCGCTGACCGTGACCCAGAACATCCAGGCTCCCATGCGCGAGCATCTGCGCCTCTCCAAAAATCTGATGGACGAACTCGCGGCCATAAAACTGGCCATGGTCGGCCTGCCGCCCGAGGCCGGGGCCAAGTACCCCTCCGAGCTTTCGGGCGGCATGCGCAAGCGCGCCGGACTAGCCCGCGCCCTGGCCCTGGACCCGGAAATCCTGTTCCTGGACGAGCCCACCTCGGGCCTGGACCCCATCGGCGCGGCGGCTTTCGACGACCTGGTCCGCGATCTTCACGGATCGCTCAATCCCACGGTGTTCATGGTCACCCACGACCTCGACTCGCTGCACGCGGTCTGCGACAGGGTCGCGGTGCTTGCCGAACGCCGCATCTATGCTATTGGAACCCTTCAGGAGATACTTGACGTGGACGAGCCCTGGATCAAGGAATACTTCCATGGGCCGCGCGGCCGCGCGGCCTCGCGGACAAAGGAGGCACGCTGATGGAGATCAGCGCGCGCTACGTGGCCGTGGGCCTCTTCACCGTGCTCGTGGTCATGGCGGGCTTCGGATACGTTTTCTGGAAGACCAAGGCCGGGTTCGACCGCTCCACGGCGCTGTACGACATCTACTTCGACGCGCCCGTCTCCGGGCTGACCATGGCGGGCGAGGTGCAGTTCAACGGCATCAAGGTCGGCCAGATCAAGGAGATCGCCGTCGTCTCGGACCGCCCGGACAAGGTCCGGGTCCGCGTGGAGATCGACGAGAACACCCCGGTGCGCCAGGACTCGGTGGCCAAGCTCGAACCCAAGGGCATCACTGGTGTGACCTTCGTGCAGATTCTCGGCGGCAGCGTGGACAGTCCGTCCCTCGCGGCCACGAACGAGCGCCCCGTGCCCGTCATTCCCTCCATGCGCTCGGAGTTGGCCGAACTCTTCTCGTCCGCCCCGCGCCTTTTTGAGCGGGCCATTGAGGTCATGGAGAACCTGAACGAGGTGCTCGGCCCGGACAATCGGCAAGCCTTGAGCGAAACCCTGGCCAACGTGCGCGACCTGAGCGCCAGCCTGGCCGCGCAACGCGGGGCCATCGCCGACACGATCGACGATGCCTCGGTCGCGGCCAGAAATTTCGCCGCCGCGTCCGGACGGCTGGACGAAATCTTCACCCGCGCCGAATCGACCTTCGAGAAGGCCGACAGCGCCATGGCCTCGGCCCGGGAAACCTTCGATCGCGCGGGCGTCTTCATCGACCATGACTTGGCCCAGGCCGCCCAATCATTCCGCGAGTTGGCCGAGAACATCAACAACGCCGTGGACGAGGCGAGCCCCGGTCTGGCCGCCTTCTCCAACGAGGGCTTGGCCAACCTGAATCGCCTGCTGCGCGATGCCTCGCAGCTGGCCGCATCTCTGGAACGTCTGGCCTGGCGCATCGAATCAGATCCCCAGTCGCTGTTCTTCGGCGTTCGCGTGCCCGAGGAGGAACTCAGATGACGCGCCTGCTCAAGCTCGTTCTCGTTCTCGCGCTCGGTTTCGTCCTCTCCGCCTGCGCCCTGCCCAAGCCCGGCGATCCCCCGCGCCTGTTCTCACTCACTCCCAAAACGAACTTCAATCACCCCACAGAGAAACTCGACCTGCAACTCGCCATTGCCGAACCCCACGCCGGGCGGGCGTTGCAGACCGACCGCATCGCGCTTCGGCCCGCTCCTCTGGAGTTCCGCTACGTCAAGGACGCACGCTGGGCGGGCACGGCCCCGGACATGATCCAGACCCTGCTCATGGAGTCCTTCGAGAACTCCAGGGCGCTTCGGGCCGTGGATCGGGAGACCAACATCCCCCGCTCGGACTATCTGCTGCTCGTGGACCTGCGCGAATTCCAGGCCGACGACTTCGGGGAGAACGCGCCACGGGCCAACGTGCGCCTGACACTCAAGCTCGTACGCCTCCCCGAGGCCCGCATCGTGGCATCCGAGGGCTTCGGGGCCGAGGTCGCGGCCACACGGCGCGGCTCCCTGCTCGATCTGGTCGAGGCCTTCGATACGGCCTTGGGCAAGGTGCTCAAACGCGGCGTGACTTGGGCCATCGAGCGCATGGCCGCGGACGACGCGAACTAGCGGTTTCGCGCGGGACCGCATGGAGCTTTGCCTCGTCCACGCCAACTGCCAAGGCGAGCCCCTGATCGGCCTGCTCATGGCCCATCCCGACTTTCACGCCCGCTGGCGCTGCCTGCTGGTGACCAACTACACCCGCGAGGCGGTGCCCGAGGGCGCGCTGGCAGCCTGTACGCTTTTTCTGCACCAGCATCTGGGGCCGCAGTGGGGCGAGTTGTCCTCGCACGCGCTTCGCGCCCGCCTGAATCCCTCGGCCAGGGCCGTGGCCATCCCCAACATGTTCTTCAAGGGATACTGGCCGCTTTGGACCTCGGCCCCGGATTTCGACTACTCCGACATGCTGCTCGACGCGCTGCTCGCGCGCGGCCTGAGCGCGGCCGAGACACTGCACCTCTTCCTGCGCACCGATCCGGCCAGATACTTCGACCTCGACTCGCTCGCGACCGCCTCGCTTGACCACGAACGGTCCAAGGAGATGCAATCGGACGTGCCGTACTTGGATTACCTCCTGGCACGCCAAAAGGAGTCGCAGCTCTTCTTCACCGTCAACCACCCGCGCAAGGAGTTGCTGGCCCACGCGGCCAACGGCGTTCTTTCCCTGCTCGGCCTGACCCCGCTCACTCCCGAGCAGATCGCGAATGTCCCGGAGGAACTGGACGAGATCAGCCTGCCCATCCATCCGGCCATCGCCGCACGCCGAGGGCTGGCGTTCGCCGGCACAGACACCCGCTACCGCGTCTACGGTCAGGATATGACATTCGCCGAATACGCGACCCACTATGTACGTTGCAAACTCCTGGGAGAAAAGGACTTCATCGGCTACCTGCGGCTCATGGCCGGGCAGGGTGGCAAAATCGTTGCAGACGTCACGAAATGATGCGACTTCCGTTCCTGGACATCTGGATATCGTCACGAGAATCCTGTAGATGTGAATGCAAATAGCCCTGCCGTCAGGCCAGGGAACGGGAACCATGCAGGGAAAAAGCCCCGTCGCCACATGTCCGTACTGCGGCAGCCGCGAGTTCTGGCCGTCACGAAAGCGCCTGCCCGAGTCGCTTATGGGCCCTCTTCTTCCCTATCGCCCGTTCCGTTGCCGCACCTGCCTCAAGCGATACGTCCGTTTCAAGGCTTGGCTCGCTCCTGCCCTCGCAGTGGTCATCCTGATCGCCATCGGCGGCGCGGCGCTCCTGTATTTCGATCCCCTCGCGCTTGGTGATCGGTTTTTCACGGACTTTCGCCCCGAAACAAAGACAGAATCCGTAATTCCGCCTCCCGCAGCCGAGACCCCCGTGCCCGAGGCCGAGGCCACGCCGTCCGAGGCGGTTCAGGAACCGGCACCGCCTGCTCCTCCCGCCGAGATGCGAGAGGCGCCCGTTTCGCAGCGCCCGGCCACGGCGTTCACGCGCCTGCATCTGAACATCCCCCCCTCGGCCGGAGAACGCCCATGAGCCTGCGTCTCACCCGCTCCATATTCCTCCTGGCTTGGCTGCTGGCGCCTGCCGCCCTTTGGGCCGCACGGATCGACAACGTGGTCGCGCAGCAGGACGACGCGAGGGTAATCGTAGAATTCGACCTCGCGGGAGCCACGGAGAAAAGCTTCGTCAGCCTGCTGCCGCGTTTTGGCGAACGCGCTCTCGCCCCGAACCGCCTTTCTCTTTCCGGCGACGTCGGCCTCGTCGAGCCCGGGCCGGGCAAGCGCATCGTCTGGGACGCCGGGGCGGACTACCCAGCGGGACTTGCAGGCCCCGTGGATTTCGAGATCACGGCTGTGGACGTCTCACGCGAACCAGTAAGCGGCCTTTTGTTCGCGAGCCTTGCGGGCGAGTGCTTCGAGATGGGCTGCGGCGAGTGGAACGAATACTGCGAACCGGACGAACTGCCCGTATTCGTGGCCTGCCCCGGTCCCTTCGCCCTGAGCGTGAGCCCAGTTCACAACTCCGCCTTCGCCGCGTTCATGAACGACACGGGCCATACGGCCGCGCCGCCAGGCGTCGTCTTCGCAAACGGCCGTCATACGGCCAGTCCGGGTCTGGAGGAAGAACCCGTCAGCGCGGTCAGTCGCGAAGACGCCGAGGCGTTCGCCGCTTGGCTTTCGCGCAGGACCGGTGAGCGGTTCGCCCTGCCCGACGAGGCGCAGTGGGAGTACGCCTGTCGCTCGGGCGGGCGGCTTTTCCCCTTCGGCTCGGTCACGGGCCGCATGGGTGGCGATCTGAACTCCCCGCAGCAGGAGAACTCGGGAACCAATCTGCTCGGCTGCGAGGACATGTCCGGAGGCCTGTGGGAATGGATGGCCGACGACTACCTGCCCTACCCCCTGTACACGGCAAACGCCCGGCCGGGACAGGAGGGGCTCGCGGGCGTCCTGCGCGGCGGCCGCATCGGCAGCCCGTTGCGCAACTCTCGCTGCGCCAACCGCTACGAGCGCGCCCCGGACATGCGCGACGCTACCTCGACCTTCAGGCTCGTCCGCCTGGAGGAATGAAACGCCGCCAGTATCCTTCCAAAAGTCTCCAAAGCCCCCACACGGCCAACGCGGCCACAAGGCCGATGATCCACCCCGCCAGCACGTCCGTGGGATAATGCTTGCCCAGATAGACCCGGGACCAGCCCGTGAGCAACGGCAGGAGCAGGAGGCAAAAGGTGGCCCTGCGCGGCCACAAAAGGACGATGGAAAGGGCCACGGCCATGGTGTTGGAAGCGTGGGCCGAGGCGAAGGACGAGCCGCAGCCCCCCTTGGGCTCGTAGTCGGCCGGGCGCTGCGACCAGCCGCCCGACTCGTGCAGCCAGGTGCCGGGCACGGTGTTCAGGGGGCGCTGACGGCAGATCTCCTTCTTGAGCACGGCGGTCATGCCATCGGCCGCGCCCACGGCCAGGATCACGCACAGGGCGGGCAGCATGCGCCGAAAGCCCACGGCGCGCACGCCCAGGACGAGCCCGACGCCGCCCAGCACCCAGATGAGCCAAGTGGCGGAGAGCACGGGCGCGATGAGGTCGAAAAACCCCGTGCGCCACTGCTGGTTGAGAAGCACAAGCAGGGCGTGGTCCCAGGCGGGTGTGAGGAACGTCATCTAGAGTCCCAGATCCTGATTGACAAGGATCACGCTGATGCGGGCCTTGGGGAAACTTTTCTCGGTGATCGTCCAGATATTGCAGATGCGCTCCGGGCTTTTGCAGTCCATACAGCGCCCGGTGGTCACGCAAGGCGTCTTCTTGTCCAGCCGCATGGCGTTGGCCGGGGCGGTGTAGCTCTTGATGTGCAGCATGGCCGAGTCGAGGTCCGGGAAGATTTTATTGCGCCCCGCGACCACGACCACCTTGCGCGGCCCGAAATTCAAGCCGCCCACGCGGTTGCCGATCATGTCCAGGTTCACCAGCCAGCCGTCCTCGGTCACGGCGTTGGTCCCGGTCAGGAAAAGGTCACACAGCAAAGCCTGGCGGCGGCGCTCGTAGGCATCCTCCAGGGAGATGGAACGGTCGAAGGTGTCGAGCACGGTGATGCCCTCGGCCGCCTTGACAAGACCGTGGATGCCAGAAAGACCGATGGTCATGGAGCCGCCGAAGGAAATTACCCCTCCCTGGAACTGGGGCAGGAACTCGTCGCGCACCAGGCCCAGTGCGGCCGCCTTGTCGGACACCACACGCGCATCGAAATTGTTGGCCTCCAATGCCTCCTTGACGTCGTCCAGCCGTTTGGTCCAGTAGTTCTCGATGAAGTTATCCATGTCTCGCTCCTGTTCGCGGATCGTGGGAGCATATCCGGGCGGGCGGGCGGCTTCAAGGCCGAAGACGAATGAAAATGGCCTTGACGGTTCCGGGGAAGGTGGATAATGAGTTGCGTTCCACTTTTCATTGAGGAGCGATTTGAACAATGAAACGCACATATCAGCCGAGCAAGATCAGGCGCAAAAGGACCCTCGGATTCCGTGCCCGCATGAGCACCAAGGCCGGACGCCAGGTGATCGCCCGTCGCCGCGCCAAGGGCCGCAAAAGGCTTTCGGCCTAGGGTTTTCACGACGCAACAGGTTGCTCCGGCGGTCTGAATTCCAGTCCTGCTTCGAGACTGGCCGCCGGTATTTTACGAAACATTTTGTCGTCTTCGCCCTGCCGCGCGATCCGCGCGAGCCGTGGCGCCTGGGGCTCACGGTGACCCGCAAGACCGGGTCGGCCCCGCTGCGAAACCGGGTGAAGCGGGTTTTGCGGGAATTTTTCAGGCTGCATCAGAACGAATGTGACCCGCCGCACGATTACGTGCTGGTCCCCAAAAAGATTCTGGACCCGCGGCAGGTCGGACTGGACATGGTGACGGAACAACTCCTGCCGGTGCTCACCCGCATTCGGCGCGAGACCCTGGCCGAAAGGGCGAAACGAGCCGTTTCGGCCGAGAATGCCCGAAGCCGGCACTGCACGCCCGCTTCGGACCATGGGTCATGAAGCGGCTCCTCACCTTCCTCATTCGCTGCTACCAGCTTGGAATTTCTCCCCTTTTCCCGCCTCGTTGCCGTTTCCTGCCAACCTGCTCCGAATATGCGCTGGAGGCCATCCGGACGCACGGAGCACTCAAGGGTTGTTGGTTGACGGCCAAGCGGATCGCTAGGTGCCACCCGTTGTGCGAAGGCGGCTTCGACCCCGTGCCCGGGACCGGACCCGCGCCCGAGAACGACCGGGTGCATACGCGCCCCGAAGCAAAGTGAGCCGCACGTGGAAAAGAACAGAGTCATCCTGGCCACGGTCCTTTCGTTCATCGTCATCATTGGATGGACCTATCTCTTTCCGCCGCCGCCCCCCCAGCAGGCCCCTGCAACAGCACCCGCCACGACGCAGACCGTCCAGCCCATCGAGGGCGCGGCCCAACCCCTGATTCCCGGCGTTCCAGTGCCCGGCGCGCCCGAGTTCACGGGCACCATCGCCACGGGCGAGCGCATAACCGTGACCACGCCGCTGTTCACGGCCCGCCTGAACGCGCAAGGCGGCCTGCTCGAAAACTTCACGCTGTCCGAATTCCGCGAGACCATTCAACCCGGCTCCGCGAACATCAACCTTGTCTCCTCCGCCGCCATGCAAAAGGCCCCCATGGGCCTGATCTGGTCCGGCCAGCCCACCTGGATGGCCGAAGGCTGGTCCTTCGAAGGTTCGGACCTGAACCTCGCCTCCGGCGAGGAAGGTATGCTGCGCTTCGCCCTCGAGTTCGCCGGGCTCAGGCTCCTGCGTGAGTTAACCTTCTCGGGCGACAGCTATCTGGTGCGCGAGACCGTGCGCGTGCAAAGCCTGGGTGACCAGGCCGCCGTGGGCCGCCTGGCCTTCACCATGGCCTCCACCGGACTTTCCAGCAAGGGAGACTCCTACAACCCCACGCGCATGGAGTGGTTCTCCCTGGGCAAGCTCCACGAGGAAGGCGACATCTCCGACCTGGCCCAGGGCATAGTCGCCTCCGAGGCGCTTTCCTGGGGCGGCCTGTCCAGCAACTACTTCTTGGTGGCCCTGGCCCCGACCTTCGAGGGCGCGGTCTTCAAGGGCAAGTACGAGGAGGACATCTACCGCATGGCCGTCGAGAAGGACGGCATTGTGGCCGCTCCCGGCGTGGACGGCGTGGCGGAGGTGGCCTATTACTTCGGCCCCAAGTCTCCGAAGCTGCTCGCCCCGGCGGGCTTCGAACTGGACAAGTCCGTGAACTATGGCATGTTCAGCTTCATCGCCGAGCCGCTGCTGTGGCTGCTCGACTTCTTCCACGGCATGGTCGGCAACTGGGGCGTGGCCATCATTCTGCTGACCGTGGTCATCAAGATCGTCTTCTGGCCGCTTTCGCACAAGAGCTACAAGTCCATGCTGCAGATGAAAAAACTGCAGCCCATGATGATGAAGATCCGCGAGAAGCACGCGGACGACCGCCAGAAGATGAACCAGGAAATCATGCAGCTCTACAAGACCTACAAGGTCAACCCCCTGGGCGGCTGTCTGCCCATGCTGCTGCAGATCCCCGTCTTCTTCGGATTGTATCAGGCGTTGTTGTTGTCCACTGAACTGCGTCACGCGGCGTTCATCTCGCACATCCCCTTCACCGACATCATCTGGCTGGCCGACCTTTCGGCCAAGGACCCCTTCTACATCACGCCGCTGATCATGGGCGCGAGCATGTTCCTGCAGCAAAAGATGGCCCCCGCGCCGGGCGATCCCGTCCAGGCGAAGATCATGCTCTTCATGCCCATCATCTTCACCGCGCTCTTCCTTTCGTTCCCCTCGGGACTGGTCATCTACTGGCTGGTGAACAACGTCCTTTCCATCTTCCAGCAGTGGTTGATGATGCGCAAGGCGTGAGCAGTTCGGACTCCACCGGAATCGCACTAAGGAGCCGACCACATGAGCGACTACAAGGAATTCACGGGCAAGACACTCGATGAGGCCATCGAGGCGGCCTGTTCGCACTTCAGCCTCGAACGGGGCAAGCTCGAAATCGAGATCGTCAGCGGCGGCTCGTCGGGTATCTTCGGCCTGGTGGGCAAGAAGAAGGCCATGGTCAAGGCCAGGCCCCGCACCGCGCCCGCCATGGGCGGCCAGGGCCGCGCCGAGCCCCAGGGACGGCAGGGCGGCAAGCCGAAGACCGACAAGCCCGAACCGAAGAAAGCCGAGCAGGCGCAGGTCGAAAGATCTCCGGCTCCAGCGGAGCCCGAACGCCCCAAGGCTCAGGCCGAAAAGCCCGTTCCCCAGCAGGCTGCTCCCTCGGACGACGTCGAGGATTACGACGAGTTCGACGAGGAGGCCGACGAGATCAACTACAACCGCGCCCCGGACGACGAGGAGCGGCCCCTGGACGACAAGGCCCTGGAGGCTTTGATCACCGAGGCCGTGCAGCGCCTGATCGAACCCATAGTCGGACCGCAGGAGTTGGAGATCATCCAGACCCGCGACCGCATCAAGGTCATCATCCTGGGCGAGGAATCGGCCGGGCTGCTCATCGGCCGCGAGGGCCAGACCATCAACGCGCTGCAGTACCTCGTCAGCCGCATCGTGGCCAAGCAGCGCCCCGACGAACAGATCAAGATCCAGCTCGACGCGGGGCAGTATCGCGAGCGCCAGGACGACAAGCTGCGCCAGATGGCCCTGTACCTGGCCGACAAGGCCCGCCAGCTCGGCCGCGCGCAGAGCACCAAGCCCCTGTCCTCTTACCACCGCCGGGTGGTGCACCTGGCCTTGCAGAGCGACGCGGGCATCAGCACCCGCTCCAAGGGCGAAGGTCCGCTCAAGCGCGTGCTCATCATGCCGCGCCGCGAGCGCGGCCAGCCGCGCCAGTAGGCGTTTTGAGCGTCCGGAGCGCCGCCATGTGCGCTCCGGACGCCCGCCGCCTTGCAACGCGGGAGGACGCTTTCATGTCCCGCACCACAATCCCCGAACTTCTCCCAGACGACGCTTGCGGCACCGACTGTCCTGGCAGGCACGAGCACGCGCCCGTGTCCGGATCGTCATCCGAGGACACCATCGCGGCCATCGCCACCGCGCCCGGCAGCGCGGCCATCGGCATCGTGCGCCTCGCTGGCCCCGGCTGCGCAGCCATCCTTTCGGCCGTGTTCCGACCGCTCTCCCCAAGCTTCTCGGGCTTTTCGCCCTTCAGGCTGCACCACGGCGAACTGCTCGATGTCTCGGGCAGGCCGCTGGACGATGTGCTGGCCGTGTTCATGCCCGGACCGGGCACTTTCTGTGGCCAGGACATGGCCGAACTGCACTGCCACGGGAGCCCGGCCGTGCTGGCCGAGGCCCTGACTGCCTGCTGCGCGCACGGAGCGCGGCCTGCCGAGCCGGGCGAATTCAGCAAGCGCGCCTTCCTGGCCGGTCGCCTCGACCTCTCCCAGGCCGAGGCCGTGGCCGAGCTCGCGGCCGCGCCCACGGCCGACGCGGCCCGGCTGGCGCGCGAAAAACTCTCTGGCGCGCTCTCCACGGCCGTTTCGGCCCTGCGCGAACGGCTGGCCGATCTGCGGGCCAGGGCCTGCCTGGCCATCGACTTTCCCGACGAGGACGTGGAATGCCTGCCGCCCGGCGAATTCCGAGCCGAGGCGCTGGCCGTGAAGGACGAATTGGCGAGTCTTGCGGCCAACTTCGCGCGCGGCCGCCTGGCGCGCGAAGGCGCGCTGGCCGTCCTGGCGGGCCCTGTCAACGCGGGCAAATCGAGCCTCATGAATGCCCTGCTCGGCCGCGAGCGGGCCATCGTCTCGGATGCTCCGGGCACAACCCGCGACTACCTTGAGGAGCCGCTGTCGCTGGATGGTCTTCTGGTGCGCCTTGTGGACACGGCCGGGCTACGCGAGACCGAGGACCACGTGGAGCTCGTGGGCGTGCGCAAAAGCCGCGAGTTGCTGCAACGCGCCGATCTCGTGCTGCTGGTGGTGGACGGCTCACGGCCGCTTGGCGCGGCCGAGGTCGCGCTGTGTCGCGAGGTGCCGCGCGAGCGGCTTTTGGCCTGCGTGAACAAGGCCGATCTTTCGCCCTGCGCGGACGATCCATTGCCCCGTCTGACGGAGTCGGGCGTTTTGGCCGTGCGCGTGGCCGCGTCCACGGGCCTTGGGCTTGACGAGCTTTCGCGGTCTGCGCGCGAGCGGCTGTTGGCCGCGCTGCCGCCCGACGAGGGACGTCCCGCGCCCAACCTGCGCCAGCAGCGCTGCCTGACGCGCGCGGCCGCCGAACTCGACGAGCTGGTCCGGGCCGTGGACCAGGGGCTGCCCTACGACCTTCTGGGCCTGCACCTGGAGCATGCCTGCGACGCTCTGGACGAGATCACCGGCCGCCTGACGGCCGAGGACGTCCTGAACCGCGTCTTCGCGGACTTTTGCATCGGCAAGTAGCCGCACGCACAGCGCCGCGCCACAGGCCGTTCAAAACGCGCCGTATGCAACGCCGCAGATGGGGCTTTCGGGACGGTCCGTCAGATCACCTTGAATTCGCGCCAGCGGCCCGACGTCCAACGCCGCCTGAAGACTGTGCCCAGGACCAGCACGTAGACCGCCAATATCCCCCACAGGGTGTACGCGCCAAGTCCCAGAACCTCCACGGCCAGGAGTCCCGGCAGGATCATCACGCAGACCGCGGCCACGGCAATGACCGTCATGACGTAGAAGACGTCGCCCGCGCCCTTGAGCGCGCCGAAGGAGACGATGGCCACGGCGTCCACGAGCGAATAGAAGGCCACGAAGAGCAGCATGTTCCTGGCGAGCGCCGCCGTGGCCGGGTCCGCGCCCGGCTCGCCGAACAAGGAGAGAAGCGGCCCCGGCACGAGCACGTAGAGCGCCGCCATGCCCCCCATCCATATGAGCGCGAGATGAGTCGCGCTGTCCGTGGCGTAGGCCCCCTCGTCGGGCCTGCCCGCGCCGATGGCCTGGCCGACCATGGTGCTCACGGCGATGGATATGCCGATCATGGGCAGGAAGGCGAGTTGGTTGAGCGCCAGGGCGAGGTTGCTCGCGGCCAGTTCCACCGCGCCCACGCGGCCGAGCATCAGGCTGAAGAAGGTGATGGCGAAGAGATCCAGGAAGAACTGCACGCCGCCGGGCGTGCCATAGCGCAGAAGATTCGCCATGAGTT
Source organism: Alkalidesulfovibrio alkalitolerans DSM 16529 (assembly GCF_000422245.1). Classification (NCBI taxonomy): domain Bacteria; kingdom Pseudomonadati; phylum Thermodesulfobacteriota; class Desulfovibrionia; order Desulfovibrionales; family Desulfovibrionaceae; genus Alkalidesulfovibrio; species Alkalidesulfovibrio alkalitolerans. The sequence continues at coordinate 75,887 of NZ_ATHI01000026.1, read as the reverse complement.
TCGGCTTGAGCGCGAAACCCGAGCGCACGCGCCACTGCCGTTCGTTGGCAGCTCGAAAGATGAGCGCAACGTAAACCGCGCCGATGGCTCCCCAGGAGAGCACCGTGGCCAGCCCCGCACCCGCGATGCCCATCTCCGGGAAGGGCCCCAGGCCGAAGATGAGGCAGGCATTGAGCGGCACGTTCAGACTCATGCCGCAGAAATTGACGACCATCACCGTGCGCGTCAGCCCCCGGCCAGTGAAGAACGAGGCCAGGCAGCTCTCCAGCGCGAAAACACCGCCGCCCCACATCAGGATCGCGAAGTAGGTCTCCTCCAGGGCGCGCACCTCGGGCGGGTGATCCGCCAACCCGAACAGCCACGGCCCGATGAAGGACAGTCCGATGAGCGCGGCCCAGGCGAAAAGGGCAAGCCAGATGCCCTGCCACAGCGCTGGGCCGACCTCCTCGTGCCTGCCCGCGCCGGTGTACTGGGCCACGAAGACGTTGACGTAGGACACGAGCCCGATGAAGAAGCAGGTGAAGAGGAAGGCAGCGATGCCCGCGGGCATGGATGCGGCCAGGGCGTCCAGCGAATGGTGGGCCAGGAAAACCCGGTCCGTGAAATGCATAACGGTCACGGAACCGAGGCTGGCGACGAGGGGTAGGCCGATGCGCAGGACATCGCGGTAACCGCCCGGGGCGGCGTATCTGGCAAGCATGAGATTCTCCGGCCGTGTAAACGGCGTTCATGATCGAAGGAGGGAGTCTATGCACGACATCGCGGGCAATGGCAAGCATGTCTATCTCCACTGACAAAAAAACACCGACCCCGGAATGCATTGCCCAGGCTATTCGTAAGCGGAGGGCGATCGCCCATCCGCTTTCTTGATCGCGCCAGAACGCGTGATGCTGATGTGCGAGCTGAGCTTTGCCTTTGCAACGCATTTAATGATAAGATATATTATTTCATGAAGGAGTTTGCCCATGAGCATGAAGGACGCATACATAAAGAAGCTTGAGGCCCAGTTGCGCGAGTGGAGCGCCGAGATCGACAAGCTCAAGGCCAAGGCAGACAAGGCGACCGCCGAAGCGCAGATCAAGCATCACAAGCAGATCCAGGAGCTTCGCTCGATGCAGGCGCAGGCGCTGGAAAAGATGGAGGAGATCAAGAAGGCGCGCGGCGACGCCTGGGAGGATTTGAAAGATGGAGCCGAGAAAGCGTGGAGCACGCTGGGAACGGCCCTGAAGTCTGCGGCATCACGATTCAAGTGAGTGATTTCTGTTCAACTCGCCACCAGTGCGTCAGCCAGATTCCCACGCCTCGCGCAACAGATCGTTTGAAAGGCGTCTTCGAGGCAATGCAGCGAACGGCGTCTTTTCAGCGACCTGCTAAAAGACGACGGCTTCGAACCAGTATATGCGGGTAGCGGGGTCGCGCCAGCAATCCGGCGGCAGGCCCGCCTTGCGGCAGGTCTGAGCCAGGAAGGTCTCGCGGTCCCAGCCGTATTCCGTGGCCACCTGGGGCAAAAGCAGGCCCGAACAATTGCCGCGCGAGATCAGAAGACCGTGGCGGCCGGGCTCGATGCGCGCGGGGTCCGGGCAGGGCGTGAGCGGCGAGAGGATGGAGATGTCGATGTCCAACTCCTCGGCCTCGGCGGCCGTGAGCGGCATGAAACGCGGATCGTGGAACGCCGCCTGGCGGGCCATGGCGTAGACCGTCTCGTAGACCGGCCTGTCGCCCACGACGTGGCCGATGCAGCCACGCAGGCAACCCTTGATCTTCAGGGTCACGAAGGCCCCGAGGTGCGCCTGAAGCGTCTGGCTGGACGGCGGCGGGGGCCCCTCGCCGACCACGTCGTCCCCGCCACAAAGGCAACGCAGGATGGAGAGTCGTGCGAGGTCCAGGAGGTAGGTCTTCTCCTCGTCCGAGAGCGAAAAGCGAAAGCCCGAGTCGTCGTGTCCGGTCATGCGGCCGCCTTTTGATCCGGGCGCGCGGGCGGCCCCCCCCTCGATCTCCCGTCGTCAGAAGCCCGGTTCCAGGGGGGGGTTTACCATGGCCCCTGAGGGCAGGGCAACGGTCGGGGCCTGACCCTCGTTTGCGAGCAGCACCTTGCGACCGCTCACCGTGAGTCGGCCCTGGGCCAGCCATTGCAGCGCCTGGGGGTAGATGCGGTGTTCGAGTTCGAGGATGCGCGCGCCCAGGCTCTTGCCGTCGTCGCCGGGGTAGGCGGGCACCACGGCCTGGATGATGATCGGCCCGTTGTCCATCTTCTCGTCCACGAAGTGCACGGTGCAGCCGGAGAAGCGCACCCCGTAGTCGGCCGCGTCGCGCTGCCCGTGCACGCCGGGAAAGGACGGCAGGAGCGCGGGGTGGATGTTCACCACCCGGCCGGGGAACGCGGACAGAAAGCGTGGCGTGACCATGCGCATGAAGCCCGCCATGGCCACGGTGTCCGCGCCGTGTTCGCGGATCAGGCGCACCATCTCCGCGTCGAATGCCTCGCGGTCGGGAAAGCTTCCGTGCTCCAGGCACAGGGCTGGGACGCCGTGTTTTCTCGCCCGCTCAAGGCCGTAGGCCTGGGGCTTGTTCGAGAGGACGAGGCGCAGGCGCGCATCGAGCGCGCCGGACTCGATCCGATCGATGACGGCCTGCAGGTTCGAACCCGAGCCGGAGACGAGAACCGCGAGATCGAGCGTCATGCGCGCCGCCTACGACACAGAGGCCATGAGGGCCTCGATCAGGCCGGGGATGGTGTATTCCTCGGCCTCCACGTCCGGCGTGTAGCCGAAGCGCGAGAGTGTCTTCGCGGTCACCGGGCCGATACAGGCCAGTTTGACCCGTTCCCGGTAGGGCGCGAAGGTTTCGGGCGGGATGCGCGCAAAAAAGTTCTCCACCGTGGAGGACGAGGTGAAGGTCACGAACTGGATTTCGCCCTTGTCCAACCCTTTCAGGACCGGCTCGGGATCGGCCTTTGTCAGGCGCGTCTCGTAGACCGGGGCGATTGTGACCTCGGCTCCGGCCTCGGCCAGCTTCTCGGGCAGCACCTCGCGCGCCACCTGGGCGCGGGGGATGAGCACGCGCGCGCCGGAAACGCCCATGGCGAGCAGCCCCTCCACCACGTCCTCGGCCACGTAGCGCTCGGGCACGAAATCGGGGCGGATGCCCCGCGCGCACAGGGCCTGGGCCGTGGCCGGGCCGATGGCCGCGACCTTGGCCGTGGCCAGGGCGCGCGCGTCAAGGCCCGCCTCGTCGAGGATGTCCCAAAAGCGCAGCACGCCGTTGACCGAGGTGAAGACCAGCCAGTCGTAGTCGGCCAGACGGCCCACGGCCTCGCGGGCCAGACTGTCGTCCTCGACCGGCGCGATCTCGATGGTCGGAAATTCGATGCAGCAGGCGCCGAGTTCGCGCAGCCCGGCCGAAAGGTCCGAAGCCTGTTCGCGGGCGCGGGTCACGACCACGCCGACGCCCAGAAGCGGCTTCATCTCGTACCAGTCCAGGCTGTCCTTGAGCGAGCAGACCTCGCCCACGATGATCAGGGAGGGGGCCTTGTAGCCCAGGGCCTCGGCGTCGCTGGCCACGTTGGCGAGCGTGGAGACGAAGCTCTTCTGACGGCAGGTGGTGCCCCAGTGCACCAAGGCGCAGGGCATGTCGGACCGCATGCCGTGGGCGACGAGTTGGCTGGCGATGGTCGGCAGGTTCTTCACGCCCATGAAGAAGATCAGGGTCGCGCCCGAGGAGGCGTGCGCGGCCCAGTTGATGGCCGAATCCTCCTTGGTGGGATCCTCGTGGCCGGTGATGAAGGATACGGACGAGGCGAAACGGCGGTGCGTGATGGGAATGCCCGCATAGGCCGGGGCGGCCACGGCGCTGGTCACGCCGGGCACGACCTCGAAGGCCACGCCCGCCTCGACGAGTTCCTCGGCCTCTTCCGCGCCGCGCCCGAAGACATAAGGGTCGCCGCCCTTGAGGCGGACGATGATCCGTCCCTCCTCCTCCAGGGCCTTCTCCACGAGCAGGGCGTTGATGCCTTCCTGCGGCAGCGTGTGGTCGCCGCCCTTCTTGCCCACATAGATGATCTCGCAATCGGGGCTTGCGTAGTCGAGAAATTCCTTGTTCGCCAGATAGTCGTAGACCAGGATGTCGGCCCGTTCGATCAGTTCCTTGGCGCGCAGGGTGATGAGGCCGGGATCGCCGGGCCCCGCGCCCACGAGATAGACGATGCTCATGCGTGGCTTCCTTCGGTAATGATGCGCCTTTCGCGGCGTGCGTGAAAGTGCCATGGCCTTACAGGGTTCGGGCGAAATGTGCAACGCCGCACGGCGCGCGCCGCCGTTGACGCCAGGCGCGGGGTGCTTATGATCCCTGGATGAAAACGATATGCATGGCCCTTGTCCTGGCGCTGTTGGTACCCTTTTGGCCGGGCTCGGTCTCGGCGTCTGTCGAGGACGCCCAGCGCGAACGCTGGTTCCAGCCCGGCGAGCGTTTCGAATACAACGTGCGCTGGGGCATCTTCAACGTCGGCCGGGCGGTCATCGAGGTTCTCGAACCGCGCGAGTTGGACGGCAGGCCCGCGCGCGGCTTTCGCATGACCGCGCGCACCAACTCCTTCGCCGACGCCTTCTACAAGGTCCGCGACGTGAACGAGTCCTGGACCGATCCGGACGTGGAAGGCTCCTACCTCTACATCACGGACATCAGCGAAGGCTCGTACCGCCGCGACTTCGAGCTTCGCTTCTTCGCGCACAACGGAACGGCCGAACTGTGGAGCCGCGAGACCGGCCTGCACAAGAACACGGTGCGCATCTACCCCGGCACCCTGGACCCGCTCTCGGTGCTCTTCGCCTTCCGCGCGCATCCCGCGCCACTTACGGTGGGCACGGTCATCCGCCAAGCCGTGACGGACGGCAAGAAGTACGTCCTGGGGCAGGCCACGGTGGTTGCGCGCGAGACGGTCAAGACGCCCGCTGGCGAGTTCGACGCCTTCTGCGTGGTGCCCGACATCCGCGACCTGGGCGGAGTCTTCGCCAAGAGCCCGGATGCGGCGTTGCTCATCTGGGTGACGGCCGACGAACGCCGCCTGCCGGTGATGGTCAAATCGAAGGTGCTGGTGGGCTACTTCACGGCCGAACTAGTCGATTACCGGGAATAGCCGCGCCGGGCCCGAACGCGGCCAGGGCGCGGGCGAGGTCGTCTTCTTCCACAGGCTTGACCACGTGGTCGTTCATGCCCGCAGCCAAAAAGCGCTCCCTGTCGCCGCTCGCGGCATGGGCCGTCAGCGCCAGGATGGGAACGTCCGCCCGTCCGGCCTTTCCGGCCCGAATGGCCTGGGTGGCCTGGATGCCGTCCATGCCGGGCATCTGCACGTCCATGAGCACCACATCCACGTCTTCGACCGCAAGCGCGTCGAGCGCCTCCTGTCCCGACCAGACGGGCAAAACCTCGTGCCCGCGCTTCTCCAGAAGCCTTCGCAGCGCCAAATTGTTCACCCGGCTATCGTCGGCAAGGAGAAGACGCATGGGCGGCAGATCGGCCAGACTCGACGACTCTTTGTGCTGTCCGGCATGGTCGGGGGAACGCGCTGCACTTTCGGCCGGAAACTCCTCTGCCCGAACGTCTGCCTGAAGCTCACTCCCTTCCCGGAGCGGCAGGCGGACCGTGAACGTCGTCCCGGTCCCAGGCTCGCTTTCAAGCTCGATGTCGCCCCCCATGGCGTCGCACAGGCGACGCACGATGGCCAGCCCAAGCCCAGTACCCCCGTGCTTTCTGCCCGGCCCGCCATCCGCCTGTACGAACGGCTCGAAGATGCTCTCTTGCTGGGCCTTGGGGATGCCCGGCCCGGTGTCGGAGACCGTCAGGCGCAGGATGATCCGCCCATCGTCGGCGATCCCGTCCTTCTCCGCCCGGATCGCTATCCGACCCTGTTCGGTGAACTTCGCTGAGTTGCCCGCGAGATTGAAGATGATCTGCCGGATGCGTAGCGGATCGCCGTGCAGCGTCTCCGGCAGGGTGGGGTCGATTTCAAGCGAGAAGTCGATGCCGCGCTGTCTGGCTTGGTGCGCGAAGACGTCCCGTATCTCCCCGAGGAAGGGCTTGAGCGCGAAGTCGGACTCCTCGATGGGCATGCGCCCGGACTCGATGCGGGAAAGATCGAGGATGTCGTTGAGAATGTGTAGGAGCCCCCGGCTGGAGGCGGTCGCCAAGCGGACGTACTCGCGCTGCTCCGGATCGAGGCGCGTGGCGTCGAGCAGCTTGAGCAGGTTCATGACGCCGGAGAGCGGCGTGCGGACCTCGTGGCTGACGTTGGCCAGAAACATGCCTTTGGCTTGGTTGGCCCGTTCAGCCGCGTCCCTGGCCGAGGTCAGTTCCTCCTCGCGTTGCTTGAGTTCCCGGAAAAGCAGCGCGAAGGGCTTGGTCAGGCCGGTTTCGATGAGCGCCCTGTAGACCAGATAGACGGCCGCGACCTTGAGCAGGTGCCCGGCGATGTTGGATATGCCGTACACGCTGACGTAGAAGGTAAAGAACAGCTCCGAGGCGGCCGTAAGCAGGATGGAGGCCGCGAGAAGCTCGAAGACCTGCTGGTCGAAGGAGAAACGCACCCGCCACAAAAGCCCCGCCGACAGCAGCATGGCCGATAAAAGCAGATATTCCATGTTCTTCTTGAACGGCGTGAGCCCTTGCCCTTCCACAAAACAGTCCGGGAAGACGCCGGTGAAGATGACCCCAAGGAGCGCCACGGTCACGACCGCGAAGGCCAGGAAGGTGCTTTTCGCGTGGACCCGCCGGGTCACGGCGAACGGCAGGGCCAAAAGACCCAGGGTCTGGACGATTCGGCCCGCGATCCAAAGCTGCGTGGGCAGGTTGGATCCGCCCCAGGTCATGTACCCCATACCCTTGTAGGCGAGGGTGTGCAGCACGTCCACGAAGCCGGCGAAAGCCAGTGAAATGCCAATGACCAGCAATCCGCCGTTGGACATCATGCCCCGGGTGTTCCAAGCAAGCAGAAAGACGGCCAGGCAGACGGCGGCGGAGAAGAGCTCGGTCAGGGCGTGGAAGAGGAGGAAGTCGAAATGGCCCAGCGCCACCAGCACGCCCATGACGACGAGGCCCGCCGTGGCCAGAAACGCGGGCTGCGCAGCCCAACGGCCATGATGTTCGGAGGTCTTCTCGAAATGCTCCAAAAGACGCCGCATGTTCCCGCCCGATCTGCTTTTACGAAAAAGTGGACAAACCGTATCTGGAAACGAACACACAGGGCAACCCCATTTTTTCGGGGTAATCCCCCAACTGCAGAGAGTTTCAGCGTGGTCCGAGGTTGCTGGCAGATTCCGTTTCCCAGGCCGCTGAAAAGACATCGGATGCAAGGCGCAAAAAAGCGCCGGGCCCGACGTGCATCAAAAAATACACGAGGGATCGGCGCTTTCTCAGCAACGCCGCAGACGGCGTCTTTTCAGCGGCCTGGGCCGTTTAGTCGAACAGCTTCAGATACTCGCCGTAACCCTCGCGCTCCATCTCCTCGCGCGGCACGAAGCGTAGCGCGGCCGAGTTGATGCAGTAGCGAAGCCCGGTGGGCGCGGGGCCGTCGTCGAAGACGTGGCCCAGATGCGAATCCGCGCGGCGGCTGCGCACTTCGGTGCGGATCATGAACAGCCTCCTGTCCGTGCGCTCGACCACATTGTCCTTGTCCAGCGGTTGCCAGAAGCTCGGCCAGCCCGTGCCGGAATCGAACTTGTGCACCGAGGCGAAGAGAGGCTCGCCCGAGACCACGTCCACGTAGATGCCCTCACGGTGATTGTCGAAATATTCGTTGCGGAACGGCGGTTCCGTGCCGTCCTCCTGCGTGACCTTGTACTGCATGGGCGTAAGGCGCTTTTTCAGTTCGTCCTTGTCGGGCTTCACGAAATCCCTCCACGATCCCTTCTTTTTGCCTTCGGCCGGGCTCATGACGACCGGCGCGCCGAGATCCGCGAAGGGTTTATCGCCCCAATGGCCGCGCATGAACCGGTCGCGGCCCGAAAAATCGCGGTACTGCGAGTAACGGCCCGGATTGGTCTTGTAGAAGTTCTGGTGATAGTCCTCGGCGGGATAGAAAGTTTCGAGCTTGCGGATGGCCGTGGCGATGGGCTTCCTGAACTTGCCCGAGGCTTCGAGCCGCTTGCGCGAGGCCTCGGCCACGGCCAGTTCCTCGGCGTCGGCGTAGAAGATGGCCGTGGTGTACTGCTCGCCCCGGTCCGGGAACTGCCCGCCCGCGTCCGTGGGATCGATCATGCGCCAAAACGCCTCCACCAATTCCGCGTAGGAGATGCGCTGCGGATCGTAGAACACGCGCACGCTCTCCAGGTGCCCGGTCTCGCCAGTGCCCACCTGTTCGTAAGTGGGATAGGGAGTGGCGCCGCCCGCGTAGCCCGACTCGACCTCGTACACGCCCGGCAGCTTTTCGAAGTCCGCCTCGGTGCACCAGAAGCAGCCACCCGCGAAAACCGCGCTCTTGGCGTCCTGTGGAACCTTGCCTTCCGCCGCCAGGGCCGCTCCCGCCAGCCCCAGGCAGACCGCCGCGCAGACCGCGCCGAAAATGGAAACACTCATGCCCCACCTCGCTTGCAGGATTCTCGTTTCCGCAATACCACACTTCGGGCCGCGCTGGCGAGACGTGCGCGAGATTTTCTCGCCTTGCCCGCGATTGCAAACCAGGATAGTCGGAAATACCGGGCGGGGCCGTGGCAGGCCCGGTCCGGATCATGCCGCACCGCCCCAGGCCGCGCGGCGGCAACACCCCATATCGTCCAGGAGCTTTCCCATGCGCTACAGACTGAAACGCGAATCCACGGCCGCGGGCGTCGGCTTCTTCTCCGCCGTTCCGGGCGGCGTCACCAATCCCGGCCAGGCCATCGCCTACGTCAAGAAGCACCCCGACGACGAGTTCATGCGCCGCTTCCTCCTGAAGATGCTCGGCCACGTGGGGCCGGAAGAATTTTACGGCTTGTGCGAGCGGGCCGTGCGCGAGGACCCGCCCGAGTTCCAGGCGCTGCTCTACGAGGCCTGCCTCATGCACCCCGACTACGCGCAGTTCCGGCCGCTCTTCGAGAGCGTGGACCTTGCCGCCCTGGCCCGGCTCACGCCGCTTCCGCTCATCGCCGCGAGCCTTCTGCCCGACCGCGACGACCACCGCTGCTGGCTCAGGCTGGTGGAGGACAACGTCACCTCGCACGAGCCCTTCCCCCGCGCCATCGCCGCCGATCTGCCGCAGGTGGTGGACGACGAGGCCCTGGCCAGGGCGCTTTCTCCGGCCGCGACCGTGGCCCAGGTCTTTGCCGAGCGCTACGGCGCGGGCCTGCCCCAGGCGGCCTCGCTGCCCTCGGCCGAGGAGGTGCACCGCATGGCCTTAGAGCGGCTCACGCGGCTCGACGTGTACGCCGACGTGGAGCAGCGGCACACGGCCTCGCTCTCGCCCATCGCGCTCATGCGGCGCTGGAACATGGACGTGCACGTGCAAAACGGCCGCCTGGACTACCATATGGAGGGCGTGCAGATCAGCTACGGCAAGGGTCTGAGCCTGGACGTGGCCCGCGCCTCGCTGAACATGGAGATCGCCGAGCGCGTGAGCAGCTACGCGAGCTTCGGCGCTGACGGCGTGCTCGGCCGCACGCGGCCCTATCCGCTGGAAATCGGCGGCCGCGAGGAGTTGGCCGCAGAGGGCTTGGAGACGCTCGACCTGAGCGCCATGAGCCCGGACGCGCCCTATGCGGGCCAGATGCTCTACTGGATGCAGGGCCAGGCCCCGGACGGCCGCGCCGTGTACGTGCCGCCGCAACTCGTCTTCCTCTTCTGCAACCTGGACGAGCCCACGCTCTACGCCTCGCTCGACTCCACGGGCCTGGCCTCGGGCGTGACCATGCCGCAGGCGCGCGCCGCCGCCCTGTGCGAGGTCTTGGAGCGCGACGCGGAATCCTTGGGCCTGTACGACCCCGCGCGCTGTTTTCGGCTCACGGCCCGCGACCCGGCCCTGGCCAAGCTTCTGGCCGACCACGAGGCCCAGGGCGCGCACGTCGTATTCCAGGACATCGCCACGGAGTTCGGCGTGCCCTGCTACAAGGCCTTCGTGGTCCTGGAGGACGGCAGCGTGACGCGCGGCACGGCCTGTTCCCTGAACGGACAAAAGGCCGCGCTCTCGGCGCTTCTGGAGACCATGCACCCCTACCCCGGCGGCCCGGCCACCAAGCCCTGGCCCGAGGGCCTGCCCGAAATCGCCTGGGAGGACCTGCCCAACTACGCCACGGGCCACCCGGACCACGACCTCGCCCTGCTCGAAGAGACCCTGGCGCGCAGCGGCTACGAGCCCATCTACGTGGACCTCACGCGCGCGGACCTGGAGATTCCCGTGGCCAAGTGCTTCGTGCCGGGGCTCGAACTGGCCCCGGACTTCAGCTCCGCGCGGCGCGTGAGCCCGCGCCTGATGTCCCGCATCAAGGGGCTCGTGGGGATTTGAACGAGAGACGGGCGGGGGCGCGCAAAGTGCCCCCGCTCACGAATATCGCGGTGGAATCAAAAAATAATTGGCACTACAAAAAATTTTATACAAGCTTACATGTTCGCCACAAAGTGAATCCTAAACAAAGACATGATGCGAGCAATGAAAAAATATGATAAAAATAAAAAAAACCACACCTTTGACAACAGATACAATCTCGCTTTTAGCTAAAGTAACGGTCTCACTCGGCCTCGCAGTTGTTGTTATATATCTTTTTCGCATTAAACACTTTCCTACATCGATTGCCATTGGTGACTCTTTTATTTTTGCTACCAGTTCTTTTTCATTTGCAATTATCTACTTACTTCTCTCTATCCCGATAGTCGTAACGGCACATTTTGCGGCCAGGTTTTTCCTTGGAATCTTCAACAGGATAGCAAACAAAGAACTATTTCTACGCAAAACAATATCAACATTCGCTTCTCATTCCCTTGCTTTCTCCCCCTATTTTCTTCTCCTTCTCACAAATTCCTATTTTCTATATGATTATATAGGCGATATATCGACAATATTTTTAGTCATGTTTATATTGTTCATTATTTTATTGCACAAAACAAATACAAACATGGAAAATAAGCATATATTTTGTGTTTTAATACTTCTTCTCCCCGCCCTAGTTTCATTGAGGCTGACAGGATATATTATTGATAGATCAATGGAGTTGACGGGCATCCGAAAAGATAATGTCACATTCCATCTAGATGAACGAACAAGAGAAAGTATTTGCAAAATAGATAGCAATATTTCATGCAATGAAAATACATTTTTTGGAAAAATTCTATTCAAAATGGGAAATGAATACGTTATCGAACTTTCAGGGAAAAAATTTGTGATCTACCCAGACTCTATCGCATTCCTTTATGAATAATAAAAAATACTTAATAAATCATGATGAGAAGAAAGAATTGAAATATTATTTACAAACTTACCGAATATAAACCCTAGAAAGACTCACGTCACAAGAATATCGTCAGCAGTTCGCGATGTTCACGGCCAGGCCGCCGCGCGAGGTCTCCTTGTACTTGGCGCACATGTCCCGCCCGGTCTCCAGCATCGTCTTCAGCGCCTCGTCCAGCCCCACCTTGTGGTGCGCGGGCAACGCCACCGAGGCGATGACGTAGGCCGCATACGCCTTCACCGCGCCCATGGCGTTACGCTCGATGCATGGGATCTGCACGTAGCCGCCCACCGGGTCGCAGGTCATGCCCAGATGATGCTCAAGCGCGATCTCGGCCGCGTTCTCCACGGCCCGCGCGCCAAGCCCCATGCCCTGCGCGAGCATGGCCGCGGCCATGGCCGAGGCCACGCCGATCTCCGCCTGACACCCGGCCTCCGCGCCCGCGATGGTGGCGTTGGAAATGGCCAGAAAGCCCACCGCGGCCGCCGCCAGCAATCCCTCGCGAATGGACTGCTCGGACAACCCGAGACGGCCGCGCATGACGTGGGCCACGGCCGGAACCACCCCGGCCGCGCCGCAGGTGGGCGCTGTGACGACGACGTGCCCGGCCGCGTTCTCCTCGGCCGTGGCGAAGGCGCAGGCGCACAACTCGGCGATGAAACGGTCGGCCTCGCGCTGCTTGCTCCCTGAACGGGTGAGCAGCGTCCTGGCCTTGCGATGCAGCCCAAGCGCGCCCGGCAAGACGCCCTCGGCCGCGAGGCCGTTTCGCACCGAGGCCTCCATGACCCCGAGCACCGTGTCCAGCCCGGCCATGACCTCCACCTCGGACGCGCCGGTCACGGCGCTCTCGTTCTCCAGCATCAGCCGGGCCAGCCCTGGGCCGTAAGTGTCGAGTTGCTCGCGCAGGCCGCGCATGGTCGCGTAGGGGTATTGCGGCTCGCCGCGCGCGGGCGGCTCAAACCCCTTCCATTGCACGAACCCGCCGCCCACGGAATAATACTCCTTCTCGAAGAGGCCGTGGCCTCCGGCGTCGAGAAGGCGAAAGGCCAGCGTGTTCGGGTGGGGGATGTCGCGGCGCTCGGTGTCGAAGATCACGGACGTAGGGGAAAACGTGAGTCGGGCCGGGCCGATGGCGATCTCGCGCACCCGGTCGGGATCGGCGGCCAGATCGTCCAGGAACTCGGGCGGGCAGTTCTCCGGCTCCATGCCCAAGAGCCCCGCGAGCACCGCCCTGACCGTGCCGTGCCCCCGGCCCGTGGCGGCCAGGCTGCCGAAGAGGCTGACCTCGATCCGCGCCGCGCGGGAAAGCGTCTCGTCACCGAGGCGCGCGGCCTCGGCGCTGAAGTCGCGCGCCGCGCGCATGGGGCCGATGGTGTGCGAGCTGGACGGCCCAGGGCCGATCTTGAAGAGGTCGAAGATGCTGAGCCTGATGCCGTTCATGCGCGCCTCCGCGTGTGGGGCAATGGGACATGCCTTGCCGAAAGCCCGTGCGATGTCAACGTGTCCATCAGGCCGTGAGCAGCAGCCGGGCCAGTTCTTCCAGGGGGCCTTGCAGGCGCGCGTGCAGCCCGCCGCCCGCCTGCCTGATGCCCTGGGGCGGGCCGAAGAGCGCGGCGCGGCGGTCTGAAAGGCCGGTCACGGCGGGCGCGCCGGGCGAATGCGAGAGCGTCATGTCCAGCCGTTCGGCCAGAAGGTAGCCGGTCACGGCGCGGCCGTAGAGATCGAGGTCGCGGGCGAAATCATCGGCCCTTGCGGCCCAAAAGCGCCGCGCCTCGTGGCCGGGTTCGCGGGCCTGGACCGCGCGCACCAGGGTGCGCAGGGCGTTCAGTTGCAGGCCCGGCAACCCTCGCCGCCAGCCGATGAGCCAGGGCGTGCGCTCGAAGAGCAGGAAGTGCTCCTGACCGAGCCGGACCAGTTCCTCCACGACGCGCCACGCCCGGGCCAGCACCGGATCGTCCCAAAGCACGGGCTCGGCGGCCACGTCCCAGGCCGGGACAGCCAGGGACGACGCCTGGAGCGACGCGTCATCGCGGCCAAGCAGGCGCGAGAGGATGTGCGCGAGCCAGCGGTTGGCCTCGGGCGCGCCTGGCGTCTCCAGATGGGCGTAGGAGAGCACATAGCTGCCCTCGCCCACTTGGCCGCGCACCAGGCACGGCTGGCCTTGCATGAAGCTCGGCCAGAGCGTGAGGCCGTATTCCGCCTGCCAGTCGTCGAAGGCCGAGACCGGCAGGTTGTCCAGGCGGATGTCCGCCACCCACAGTTCGGAACCGGGACCGCCGTAGCGGGCCAGGACGGTCACGCCGTCGTCCTCGCGGGGCGCGAAGCGGCCCGGCCACCAGACCGGAAACTCGGGCTCGGGAGCGCCCTCGCCAGCCGGGGTCGGCGCGAAGGCGTCCGGCTCGCCCGGCAGGACGCGCATGAAGCCCGAGACGAGGTGCTGCATGCGCGAGGTGAAGGGCTTGCGGCACCAGGGGCACAAGGAAAGGCTCGACTCGCCGTCCGTGAGCCCAAGCCCCGCGCCTCCGCAAAAACCGAGGTAGCCGCCGCCCCCCGCAACGAAGGATCGCACCTCGCCAAGGCCCCGTTGCCCAAGGGCACGCGCCTTGGCCCTGGCGTTGCCGCCGGGAACGATGAGAACCCTGGGCGGTTGCTCGCGCAACAGCCCCTCGCCGATTTCGGCCCCGGTGACGAGGCGCGCGGGCAGCTCGAAGGCCGAAAGCGCCCGCCGCAGCATCAGGCCCCACAGATGGACGTCGTCCCACAACACGCAGATATCGGCCATGCCCGTCTTGGTAGCACCGGGCGGGCGGGCTGATCAAGACAAAGCCAAACATGACGCGTTTTCGCGGCCCCTGGGGCTTTGTTGCGCGCCGTGCGGCCCTGGTGTACAAGCAGGCCCTCCATCGCCAGACCCCCCAAGGAGTTCAGATCACATGGCCGAATCCACCCTGCCCAAGGGCTACGAGCCCGCCGATGTCGAAGCCCGCTGGGGCGCGCACTGGGAACAGGAGAAGACCTTCACGCCCGATCCCGACGGACCGGGCGAGCCGTTCTCCGTCGTCATCCCGCCGCCCAACGTCACCGGCGCGCTGCACATGGGCCATGCCCTGAACGAGACCGTGCAGGACATGATCTGCCGCCACCAACGCCAAAAGGGCAAAAAGGTGCTCTGGCTGCCCGGCACGGACCACGCGGGCATCGCCACGCAAAACGTGGTCGAGCGCAAGCTCAAGGCCGAGGGCAAGAGCCGTCACGACCTGGGCCGCGAAAAATTTCTCGAAGAAGTCTGGAAGTGGAAAGAGGAGTACGGCGGCCGCATCACCAACCAGATTCGCCGCCTGGGCAGTTCCGTGGACTGGACGCGCGAGCGCTTCACCATGGACGAGGGGCTGTCGCGCGCCGTGCGCGAGGTCTTCGTCTCGCTCTACGAGCAGGGGCTCATCTATCGCGGCGAGTACATCATCAACTGGTGCACCCGCTGCCACACCGCCCTGGCCGACGACGAGGTGGAATACGCGCCGCACAAGGGACGCCTCTACAAGATCCGCTACCCCCTGGCCGACGGCTCGGGCGAGGTCGTGGTGGCCACGGTCCGGCCCGAAACCATGCTCGGCGACACGGCCGTGGCCGTGCATCCAGAGGATGAACGCTACCAGGCGCTGATCGGCAAGGAAGTCATCCTGCCGCTCACGGGCCGCCGCATCCCGATCATTGCCGACGCCTACGTGGAACGCGAATTCGGCACCGGCTGCCTGAAGGTCACGCCCGCGCACGACATGAACGACTGGGACCTGGGCAAAAAGCACGGGCTGGCCGTGATCAAGGTCATCGACGACCGCGGCGACATGACCGCCGAGGCCGGGTCTGCCTATCAGGGCATGTCCGCGGCCGCCTGCCGCGAGAAGGTCGCGGCCGACCTCGACGCCCAGGGGCTTTTGGCCGCGATCGAGGATTACGAACACAAGATCAGCCAGTGCTACCGCTGCGCCACGACCATCGAGCCGCACGTCTCCATGCAGTGGTTCGTGGCCGTGAAGACCCTGGCCGAGCGGGCGCGCAAGGCCGTGGAGATGGGCGAGACGAAAATCCATCCGCCCTCCTGGGAAAAGACGTATTTCAACTGGCTGGACAACATCCGCGACTGGTGCATCTCGCGCCAGCTCTGGTGGGGGCACCGCATCCCGGTCTGGTACTGCGCCGACTGCGGCGCGACCATTTGTTCGCGCGCTAACCCGGACCACTGTGCCTGCGGAGGCGCGCTGCGCCAGGACGAGGACGTGCTCGACACATGGTTCTCCTCAGCCCTGTGGCCCTTCTCGACCATGGGCTGGCCCGAGAAAACGCGCGATCTGGCCGTGTTCTACCCCACCTCGGTGCTGGTCACGGCCTTCGACATCCTCTTCTTCTGGGTCGCCCGGATGATGATGATGGGCCTGCACTTCATGGACAAGGCGCCGTTTCGCGACGTGTACATCCATGCCCTGGTGCGCGACGAGGACGGCAAGAAGATGTCCAAGTCCACGGGCAACGTCATCGACCCCCTGCTGATGATCGACAAGTACGGCTGCGACGCGCTGCGCTTCACCCTGGCCGCGTTCGCGGCCATGGGCCGCGACATACGCATGTCCGAGGCGCGCATCGAGGGCTACCGCCACTTCGTGAACAAACTGTGGAACGCGGCCCGCTTCGCGCTCATGAACCTCGACGGCGAGCCGAAGGAGGCCTCCCCCGCCGCGGCCACGGGCCTGCACCACCGCTACATCCTCTCGCGCCTGGAGACGGTCAAGGCCGAGGTGGACCAGGCCATGACCACATACCACTTCAACGACGCCGCCCAGACGCTCTACGGCTTCGTCTGGCGCGAGTTCTGCGACTGGTATCTGGAGATGATCAAGCTGGACATGCAGACCGGCTCGGACCAGGAGAAGGAGGCCGCGCGCCGCGTGCTCCTGACCGTGCTGGCCGAGACGCTGACGCTTCTGCACCCCATCATGCCCTTCGTGACCCAGGAGATATGGTCGCACCTGCCCGGCGCGGCCCCCTCCAACCTGGCCACCGCGCCCTTCCCGGCCGCGCGGCCCGAGTGCGCCGATCCCGCGGCCGAGGCCCGCATGAAGCTCGTGCAGGAGATCATCGTGGGCATCCGCAACATCCGGGGCGAGCTCAACATCGCGCCGTCCCTGGAGCTTTCCGCGCTCATGCGCTGCGAGGACGAATCCGCCCTGGCCGTGATCCGCGACAACGCCGAGCATATCCGGCGATTGGCGCGCGTGGGCGCGATCGAGGCCGGGCCGGACGTTCGCGCGCCCAAGGCCTCGGCCGCCGTGGTGGCGGGCGGGGTCGAGATCCGGGTGCCGCTCGAAGGCGCGGTGAACTTCGCGGACGAGCTTGCCCGCCTGGACAAGGAGCTGGGCAAGATCGAAAAGGACTACACCGTGGTCCAGAAGAAGCTGAACAACGACGGCTTCTTGGCCAACGCCCCGGCCGACGTGGTGCAAAAGGAACGCGAAAAGCTGACCGCCATGGACGAGAAGCGCGACAAGCTCAATGCGCTGCGCGAGCGCCTCGTGAGCGTGATGGGGTGAAGCGCAAGTCGCTCTGAACGCAAAAAAGGCGCGACGGTTGCCGTCGCGCCTTTTTTCGCGCCCAAATCCAGGCTGGCCGCCAGTAGGCACCTGAAGAATACCGCTTCGCAGACTGTTCGAAAAGCGCCAGATGCAAGGCGCACAAAAGCGCCGGGGCCGACGTGTATTCGCATACACGAAGGTCCGGCGCTTTTGCGACAGTGCCGAGATGGTGCTTTCGGGACAGTCTACTAGTCTTTCAGCGCATCATGTACCCAGTCCAGCGCAGCGGCCACGTTGGGGAAGCCGATGGTCGAGGTCAGGCTGATGATGGCATGCTCGATCTCCTCGCGCGTGGCCCCGGCCTCCAGCGCCCTGCGGGCGTGGCTTTGCACCGAGCCCGTGGAATAGGCGGCGGCCGCGCCCGCGAGTTGCACCAAGCGCACGGTCTTGGAGTCCAGCGGGCCCATCTCCTGCACGGTCTTGCCCAGGGCCTGCACGGCCTCCATCAGAGCCGGATGGCGTTCGTTGAGACGACGGTAATGCTTGGGAAGCTTTTCGCTGTGTTTGGCTGCCATGGCATGCTCCTTTTTCTTTCACATGTAGACCAAAAGTCGCAAAGCAGCTAGAGAGATCGTAAAAACGATTTTCGAGGGAATCCATGGACGAAGGACGCCCGGTGTCCGCCTCGCGCTTCACGCTCTCGCGCGTCATGGAACCGCAGGACGCAAACCCCTTCGGCAGCGTGCACGGCGGCGTGCTGATGAAGTATATGGACGTGGCTGCGGGAGTGGCTGCCATGCGTCACTGCCGCATGAACGCGGTCACGGCCTCCATCGACCGCATGGATTTCCACCAGCCTGTGTCCGTGGGCGAACTGGTGACGTTTCGGGCCAGCGTCAACGGCGTGGGCAAGACCTCGCTTGAATGCGGCGTGCGGGCCGAGGCCGAGGACCTGCTCACGGGCGAGACGCGCCACGTGGCCACGGCCTTCCTGACCTTCGTGGCCCTCGACTCCGAGGGCCGCCCCACAATCGTGCCGCCGCTCATCCCCGAGACGGCCGAGGACGAACGGCGCTCACGCGAGGCGGCCTGGCGGCGCGACGCCCGCACCCGGCGCGCCAAGATCTGAGCGATCATGCCGCAAAGTGCGGGATAGCCCGAAGGAGGCTCCGCCTCCCCCAGACCTCCACCGCCAGGGAACGATGTTCCCTGGACCCTGGATTCGCAATGAAACCATCGTTGGCAAAGCCGACGCCGGTGCGGCGATGACAGGCCCCTGCCCCCGACGACTGTACCCGACGGAAATCAGGCCAGGCCGACGCTTTGCAGATTCAAGACGCCGCTGAAGGTGATCTCGGCCTTGCCGCGCAGGAACAGCGCGCCCTCGACCACGCCGATGCCCAAACGCTCGCCCCCCGAGGTCGTGACCTGCACGTCAGGCCCGGTCAGCTTCAGGTGGTGGGCCAGATAGACCGCCGCGCTCGCGCCGGTGCCGCACGCGTAGGTCTCACCTTCCACGCCGCGCTCGTAGGTGCGCAGCGAGATAGCTTCGGCCGAGACGATCTGGGCGAAATTGACGTTGGTTCCAGCCGGGGCGAAACGGGCATGATACCGGATCGCCCGGCCCAGGCGGTCCACGTCCACATTCTCGACGTTCTCGACGAAGATCACGGCGTGCGGCACGCCCGTGTTCACGAAGTGGCCGGTGAAGGCCTCGCCGCCGCCCAGATCCAGGGCGATGCCGGTCTCAAGGCCGCACGGCGGCGTGAGCTGCACCCGCACCTCACGCTCGTCTTCGAAAACCTCGGCGCGCACCACGCCCGCGTCCGTGCCGATGGAAAGCCCCGGTCCGGCCATGCCCAGCATGTGCGCGAGCCGCGCGGCGCAACGAGAGGCGTTGCCGCACATCTCGGCCCGGGAGCCGTCAGCGTTGAAGAAATGCCAGATTACGTCAACGTCAGTACGTTCCTTGGGCAGATCGAGGAAGAAGATGCCGTCCGCGCCGATGCCGAAGGCCCGACGGCACGCGGCCACGGCGAAACGCTGCATCTCCAGTTCGGGAATCCTCGCCGCGCGGTTGTCGATGACCACGAAATCGTTGCCGCTGCCCTGCATCTTGTAAAACGGCACACTGGCCGGGAAAGTCACGCTCATTACCTGCTCCTTCGCTCGTAGTGCGCGGCATCCTAGCACGCGACGGCCAAGGCCGTCGAGAGGCCTTGCACCGCGCGCCTCCACGCTTCTGGCATCGTTCCTGCTTTCTTCCTGGCCGAAGGCAGTTTTTTCCTGGAGGAGAACATGGCGCGACGCATGGGAACGGTGGTCATCGCCAGCGCGAATGATGGACACGCACGCACGGACAAAACCATGGCCAAACAGGCCGGGGCCGCGTTGACCGTGTGCTTCGAGCGGGGCGACGAGGCGTTGGCTTATCTGGAGGCCCAAGAGGCGGACCTTTTGATCTGCGACGAACGGCTCGCCGACATGGACGGCCTGACCCTGCTCGAACGCGTGCGCCTTGCGCCGCGCCTGCAGCAATTGCCTGTGCTCATGGCGGCCACGGCCCGCGACGAGAGGGCCATTCTTTCCGCCATCGCGGCGGGCTGCCATGGCTACGTGGTGCGGCCCTACTCCCTGGCCGCTCTGGAGCGGCAGATGCGCCAGGCCAGGC
Organism: Alkalidesulfovibrio alkalitolerans DSM 16529; assembly: GCF_000422245.1. Classification (NCBI taxonomy): domain Bacteria; kingdom Pseudomonadati; phylum Thermodesulfobacteriota; class Desulfovibrionia; order Desulfovibrionales; family Desulfovibrionaceae; genus Alkalidesulfovibrio; species Alkalidesulfovibrio alkalitolerans. Next base: position 56,244 of record NZ_ATHI01000026.1, on the reverse strand, counting down.
GCAACACGACCCTGCCCGGCGCGACGGCCGTGATGCTGGCCAAGGCCAGGGCGCTCAAGAACGCCTTCGCAAGCCTTCCGGAAATCGAAGCGGCGGACGAGGCGACCAGCCGCACCCACGCCGTCAGTCCGGCCAGGGGCGCGGTGGAACGCGGCATGGGGCTTCTGCTCAAGGGGCGCTTCCCGGCCGCCATCTCCGCCTTCCATCAGGCCCTGAACCTGAACGCGGCCTACGCCGAAGCCCACGAGGGACTGGCCCGTGCCTACAAAGGCATCGGCGACCTCGGAAAATACTTCAAGCACATGCGCAAGGCCGTGCACTGCCTGGCCGAACAGGACAGGTTCTTCGAGGTCCGGGTGCTCTTCGCCGAGTTGCGCGCCGCCGGCGCCGAGACGGACAACCCCTTCTACGCCCTGGGCAAGCGGCTGTGGCTCAACGAGGACTACGCCGAGGCGCTGCTCGCCTGGCGAAAGGCCCTCAAGCTGACCCCGGAGAGCGCGGCCGTGGCGCATTGCCTAGCGCGCGCCTACTGCATCGTGGGCCAGGACGAGCGCGCCCGCGAGGTGCTGGACACGGCGCGCGAGCACAACACCGAGGTGGCGGAACTCGAAACGCTACTGGCCTCTTTGCATAGCCGCAAAAACAGCGAGGCCGCCACGGGCTGGCTCGAAACGATGCTCAGCCCCGTCAAGCGCGCCATGCGCCGCCTGACGACCGCAGCCTAATACCTTTGCCGGGGGAGATGATCTCCCCCGGGGATGATCCCCCCGGCCCCCCTGCGATTCCCGAAACCGTCTGCGACGGTTTCGGGAAAGCATGGTTCAGAGGCGTATCACCGCCGCCGCACCGAAGTCGGCTTTGCCAACGATGGTTTCGATGCGAATCGCGGGGTCCAGGGGGCTGAGCCCCCTGGCGGAGGTGGTCCGGAGGAGGCGGAGCCTCCTCCGGGCGATCCAGTAAATCCCGGTTCACTCGGCTGCGGCGTACAGCGTGACGCTGCCCGCGCCGCTCTCGGCCAGGCTCACGGCGCGCAGGGCGTGGTTGCTGGTGTCGGCCACGAACAGGGTGCGGCTCATGGCCGCGATGCCCCTGGGGCCGAAGAAGCGCGGCCTGAAGCCGTCCACGTAGCCCCTGCCCTTGCCCGCGCGCGTTTTGACCTCGCCCGTGGCCGGATCGATGGTGGCCACGGCGTTCGCGCCGGTCTCGGCCACGCAGAGCAGGAGGCCGTCGGCCTGTGCCAGGCAAAGCCCGGCGGGCCGGACGAGCGGCCGCGAGAGGGCAAGCGCGCCGGTCGCGCCGTTGCCTGGATCGAACCAGCCGATGCCTCCCGCGCCATCCAGGAACCATAGCCGCTCCCCGTCCCCGGCCAAGGCCAGCACACCGGGCACGCGCGCCGCGATCTCAGGCCCTTTCTCGTTCATGCGCACGATGGCGCCGGCGCACGGCGCGGCCGCGAAAAGCGTCTCGCCCAGGTAGGCCACGGCCGTGGGCAGGCGCACGAAACCCGGCAGCGTGCGCACCGTCCGCGTCTCCAGGTCCGCGAGCCGCACGGCGTGGTTCAGGGAATCAGCCACGGCCAGGGCGCTGCCGTCCGGCGAGAAGGCCAGGCCGCGCGGCCCGAAGAAGCTCGCCTCGGCAAAGGTGCCGGAGGAAAAACCCGGCATCTTGCCAACGATCCACTCCACCACGGCCAGGGGTCGTTCGTCGATGAAGCGGCCCGCCATGAGCCGGTGCGCGCCCGTGTCCGCCACCACCACGAGGCCGTCGCACGCGGCCACAGCCTCGGGAAAATGCAGCACGTCGTCGAAGCGCAGTTCCTCCTCGGGCGAGGGCACGAAGGGCGTCGTGTCGAGCAGCCCGTCCCTGCGCCAAGCGGCAATGATCGCGCCCGTCTCGGGCAGGTCGTCCGGCTCGCCGCGCCAGACCTCGTTGCCATCGGGGTCGAGCAGCACGGTTAGGGGCAGGCGCGGCACGGCAAAGACCGCGCGCAGGTCGCCCGAGGCGTCGGCCGTCACAGGCCAGACCACGTTCAGGCGGCGGACCATCTTGCGCATGGTCTCGCGTTCGGCCGCCGCCGCGTCCTCGGGGCTGAAGACGCCGCAGGGCAGCACTCCCCGGCCCTGGTCCGCGATGAACTCGGCGGTCTCGCGCCAGGCGAGAAGCCCGGCCGGGTCGTCGTCGAAGAACTGGACGAGGACCGCGCGGCCGAAAAGATCGGCCTCGCTGAGCGGACGGCCGCCCGTGTTGCAGCAGGGGATATTCAGAAGATGTGCGCGCATGGCCGTGCGGCCCGTTTCCGGCAACGTTCCCGCAACGCTCTCGTGAACCTCGCGAAAACCCTGGCGGCGGCCGCCCTCCTTTGTGTCGTTGCGCTCCGGTATTACCGTTCGCCGCTCTCCCCGTAAAGACCGCATGAGGCACGGGACGCGGGCGGCGATGCAACAGGCGGGACTTTCGGGACGGTCCGTCAGGGGATGTAGGACAGGGCCAGGGTGTATATCTGATCGTAGTTCAGACGCGCGCGGATGGCCAGGAACATCTCCAGGGCCATCTCCATCTTGCGCCGGGCGTCGAGGAGAAGTTCCTCGTGGGAGACCTGGACAGTCTCGCGCACGAACTCGGGATCGAAACCGTCGAGGATCATGGTCAGACCCTCGACGAAGGCGGCCGAGCCCGCGTGGGGCAGAAGCTCGCGCAACGACTGCGCGCCGTGGCGGCGAGAGTGCACCGCGTAGAAGAGCAGTTTGACCATGAGCCGGTCGGGTGGCAGGCGCGTGCTCACGCCAAGGAGCGTCCGTCTGTCCGCGCCGGGATCGGCTAGACTCTTCATCAATCCCTGGGCCACGCGCAGGAGTTTCTCCTCGTCCAGGGCCATGGCCGGAAAGAGCGCGTGCATGCGCGTTAACGTCAGGCGGGGATTCTCGCGCGTGGTCAGGGACATGAGCCCAAGCCGCATCAGCGCGAGCTTTCTGCGGTAGCCCTCGCGGATGGTCGCGGCCTTTGCCTCGACCGCGCGGCGCACCGCCTCCTCGGGCCAGGGCTCCAGACCGATGAGCAGCAGATGGCGGATGAAGGGCTCGGCCGTGTATTCGGCCTCCTCGGCCATGATCTTCTTGCCGCGCCGAAGATCGCACAGCTTCTTGAGCGAGAGCCAGAAGGCGGCCACGCCCTCGACCGGCATCTCCAGGATGTCCAGGTCGGGCATGGCGTTGCCTGTGGTGGGCACGCTCTCGGCCTCGGCTCTGATGACCTTCGAATTTTCGCTCGCGGCGTCGGTCATGGCGTCTCTCGGCCGCCCTCGCGGGGCAGCGCTTGGGGTATTTCCAGGGCGAAGAGCCAGGGCCAGAATTTTCCTGTGGCCAAGAGCCGCCCATTACGCTCGTCGTAAGCCAAGCCGTTAGGCACGTTGCGCTCGCTGCCAGCGTGGCCACTTCGCTGCCAGGCCTCGGAAAGGTCGAGCCGCCAGCGTACCTCGCCGCTTTCCGGGTCCACGGCCACGACGTGGACCGATTGCCAGACGTTGGCCAGCACGAGCCCCTCGGAGCCGCTCCCAGGGCCCACGCCCGGCGGCAGCCAGGCCAGTTCGTTCAACCCCACCACCTCGCGTCCGCCGTCCTTCACGACCACGCAGCCGCGCTCCTCGAATGTGGCGGGATCGCGGAAGGAGAGGCGCGACGAGCCATTGGACATGAGCAGGCGGCGTCCGTCGAAGGCCAACCCCCAGCCCTCTCCCTGGTAGCGGAATTCACCAAGGATGTCGAAGGTCGCGGCGTCGTAGACCAGGGCCTTGCCCTCCTGCCAGGTGAGTTGGACGATGGCCGGGGCGTGCGGCGCGACCAAGCCGCCCACGCCGGGCGCCACGGCCACGCCCTCGCCGAAGAGGCGGCCGGACAGCCGCGAGCGGGAAAGCACCCGTCCGCTCTCGATCTCCACGAGGCGCAGCTCCGAGCGGCCGTAAAGCCCGGTGCTCTCCACGAGGTGCGGTCCGAGCATGACCAGCCCCTGGGTGAAGGCCAAAGGATCGTGCGGGTATGCAGCAACGATTCGCGCCGGAAGCACCGGCGCAGACGCTTCGCCGCGCACCTGCCCGGCGCAGGCCAGGGCGAGCCCCGCCGCGAGCAGGGCGAAAAAAAGGAGTCGGCCACGCAAAAATGATCTGGACATTTTTCGAACCCGAATTATACACTATACCGGCACAGGGTATAGTGCAATCTCCTTTGAATATGGAACCGACATGAGCAAGAACCCCGAAGAAACGACTCCGGCAAAAGAACGCGGCCTGTCCAGGCGGGCCTTCCTGGGCGGGCTCGCGGCCGCAGGCGCGGCCTGTCTCGCCCCTGGCACGGCCAAGGCCGCCACGGCATCATCAGCGCCCAGAACCATCGAGCTGGCCACGTTGATCGACCTTTCCCGCTGCATCGGCTGCGGGGCCTGCGTCGAGGCCTGCCGGACGCGCTCCATGGATCACGTGCCCGAGCCGGTGCGGCCCATCCCGACGATGTATCCGGCGCGCGCCAAGCCCGAGGACTTCTCGGACAAAAAGCACGTGGACGATCGCCTGACGCCCTACACCCGTCTTTTCATCCAAAGCGCCGAGGTCACATACCAGGGAAGGACCCATCTCGTCCATGCGCCCAGGCGTTGCCTGCACTGTGTCAATCCGCCCTGCGCCAAGCTCTGCCCCTTCGGCGCGGCCCGGCGCGAGACGAACGGCGCAGTGCGCATCGACGAGTCCACCTGCCTGGGCGGGGCCAAGTGCCGCGACGTCTGTCCCTGGAGCATTCCACAGCGCCAATCGGGCGTTGGGCTTTATCTCGATCTTCTGCCCGCCTTCGCGGGCAACGGCGTGATGTTCAAGTGCGATCGCTGCCAGGACCGGGTGGAATCGGGCGGCCTGCCCGCCTGCATCGAGGCATGTCCCATGGACGTGCAACAGATCGGCCCGCGCGACGAGATCGTGGCCAGGGCCAAGACCCTGGCGGCCGAGCGCGGCCATTTCCTCTACGGCCTGGACGAGAACGGCGGCACCAACACCATCTATCTCTCGCCCGTACCCTTCGAACTGCTCGACGCGGCTGTGGGCACGGGGCCCGGGCGTCCCGGCTTCCCGGACGCCCCCTCGGTCATGCGCAACGAGGAAAAGTACGCGGCCGCCGTGCTTGGCGCGCCGCTGGCCGGAATCGCCGCCGGAGTGCTCGCGATCCTCGCCGGACGCAGAAAAGACTCCCAGAAGGACCGCCATGAACCGTAAGAACGCCTGGGCCGCCCTTGTGGCCGTGCTGGCCCTGACCGGCTTCGCCCAGATGCCGATCATGAAGCGCTATCATATCGCCGACCTGCCGGGCCTTGGCTGGCTGGCCGACTATTCGGCGACCTCAGCCGTGCACTATGCGGCCGCCGCCCTGTTCCTGCTCCTGGCCGGGTGGACGGTCACAGTCTGGCTGGCGGGGCCGCGACGGGCGACTCCCGGCCTGTACCTGCGCGCCGGGGTCTATCTGGCCGTCATCGTCACTGGACTCATGCACGTGGCGCACAACACCGTGTGGGGCGCGTTGCCGCCCGTGGCCGCCCAGACGGTCGTCCTGGCCCATCTGGGCGGGATCATGGCGCTGTTCGTTCTGACCATGGCCCGGCTTGCCCTGCGCAGGCGGATTCGTCGAGACTGAATCAGGCCTCCCAAGGGTCCCATCATCCGCTGTGGAGCTATGAATAATCCAACCCCCGCTTGTTTGTAGCTCGTAAGCCTTGATTTTTTGCGCTTTGCATCCGAGGCTTTTTGAACGGCCTGCACAGGCGCTTGTCATCAAGCTCAAACGCCCTTTTGGCGAAAAAGCCCCTCCACCAGAAAATAGTCAACCTTTTCGTGGCGTTTGCATGGCGGCCGCAAGACACCCGCGTCGCGCCCGCTGTTGCGAAAAAACCGCCGATTCCCTACATTGCGGAGTGACCATGCGCTCCTCAGCAACTCAACCGGGCGGACTGTTCATGGCGGACGAATCGAAATCCGGCCTCACCATGCTTGAAAACAACAAGATCCGGGGCGTCTTCTCCACCCAGAAGCTCGTCAAGGTCGGCACGGGCGTGACCCAGCGCAAGACCGTGCAGCAGGCCTACTACTTTGCCGAGGAGAACGACGCGGGCGAGATCGAGCTGCAGGCGCTGAACACCGGCCTCGTTCCCAGCGGCGACAAGGAGACCATCGGCAAGGAGGAACTCCTCGAAAAATACGTTCCCGAGCCCGAGTTCTACCAGAAGGAAGTCTTCCCCAAGATGCGGGAGCTGCAAAAGACCCTGGCGCGCGCGGACCGTCACCGCCAGCGTGGGGAGACCTACTCGGCGGAGATGGAGTACGGCAACGCCCTGAAGGTGGACGAGGACAACGTGCGCGCCAATTTCGGCATTGGTCTGTGCTACATGGCGCGCGGCGAGTCCGCCAAGGCCGAGGACATCCTCAAGCGTCTGGTCAAGCTCGACGCGGCTTTCGAATCCGAGCACAAACACCTGTTCAACGAGTTCGGGATCAACCTGCGCAAGAACAAACTCTTCGGCCAGTCGCTCGAATTCTATTCGCGGGCCGCGGAACTCTCGCCCATGGACGAGAACCTGCACTACAACCGAGGCCGGGTCTTCTTCGAGATGGGCGATTTCGCGGCCGCCAAGGCCTCCCTGGAAAAGGCGCTGGAGATCAATCCCCAGTTCGAGGAAGCGGGCAAGTTCCTGAAGTATCTCGCCGCCAAGAACCTTGCCTGACAGACCACTGAAAAGACGCCGCCTGCGGCGTTGCGGCGAAAAGTTCAAACCCTCGCGTATTGCCAATACGCGAGGGTTTGAACTTTTTGTGCGCCCGTGCATCCAGGGCTTTTTGAGCAGCCTGACGGGCCGACGCTTCCCAGGGAAGAATCGGCCCTCCCTCGGCTTGGCCTGATCGGACCGGCCGGGCTACTCGGTCGCGTACTTCTCGGGGCGCACGGTCAGAACCGGGCAGATGGCCGACTTGACCACCTTCTCGGCCACGGAGCCGAAAAGAATACGATCGATTCCCTTGCGGCCGTGGGTGCCCATGATGATCATATCCACCTTCTGGTCCTTGGCGTGGTTGAGAATCTCCTCGGCCGCATAGCCCGTGGCGACCTCGCCCTGGGCGCGGACGCCCGCGAAGTTCTCGTCCAGGAACTTCTCCATGGTGGCGTCCGCCCCCTGAACGATGTCCTTGACGAAGGTCTCGATGGAACTCGGCGGCACGTGGAAGCCCACGTACTGCGAGAGCGACGGCGCGACGTACAGCACCAGAACCTCGGCGTCGAGGCCCTGGGCCAGAAGCTTGGCGTACGACGCAACGAGCGGGCTCGCCTCGGAAAAATCAACCGCGCATAAAATCCGCTTGATCTGTGCCATGGCAATCACCTCCCGGCCTCGTGCAAGGCCGCCTCACATGCTCGGCGCGGCAAATCCATCCGCAGACCCGACCGCTTCCGCGCCGCCATACGGGTCTTTGTATTTTTTGCCAGATGCTGGGCGCATAGACAAGAGCTTTGTTCCCCTGTATTTTTGAATCTTGATGCCGGAAATGGCAGCGCGAGGTGCAAGACGCCTAGCGGGGGCAAAAAATTCCTCCGCAACCTAAAGAGAATTTCGAATCCTTCCGATATGTTGGGACGTCAATAAGGTTGGCAGGATTCTTGCTTTTCCAGGGCCAAACCGGAAGAGGAGATGGCCATGAAGATCACCAACGATCACGTCGGCGCCGTCGAGCAGCAGGAGGCCGAACGCACGGCCCGCAAAACATCCGAGAAGTGCGGGATGTTCGGCGATCTGCTTGCGCGCGAGTTGGACGCCATGAGGCAGGACGCGGGGCCTGCACAGGTCGAAGGCGCGGGTGTGAAGCCGCTGGGGACGAGTCCCCTGCTGCACGTGAATGCCCCTGTCGCCCCAAACCAGCAGGCGGAGCGAACGATCATGGACAACATCGAACGCCTTCTGGGCGAATGGGAAGAGTACGCCCAACGGCTTGAAACGCCCGGCGAGGAAGCGGGGCTGAAGGACGCCTATGCCGTTCTCGCGCGCATCGGCGGCGAAGTGGAACGCATCAAGACCGAGAATCCCGATCTCGCGTCCAAAAATCCCGAACTGAAGTCGCTGGTGGATGAGATGGAAATTCTTTCCGTGACGGAAACCATCAAGTTCAATCGCGGCGACTACGTCTAATCCGACGACCCGAGGACGTCTCCCAAGACGCCTTTGCGGGCCGCTCGAAACGCGCCGGATGCACGGCGCACGAAAATGCCGGACCTCGCGCGCGCCTGGTCCGGCGTTTGTCGTTGCGCCGCGAGGCCCTCAGGCCGCCCCGGTCTCGCGGCGATCCACAGTCTGCGCCAGCCCCGGCGGCTCCTGCCCGTCATCCCCGCCATCAAGCGGAAAGACGGCCAATTTCCCGTACACCGGCCCCCCGCAACCAAGCTGGCTTTCGAAGAGCACGAACTCCCGCGCCAGGGTCGTGGGCCAGCGCGTCGCGGCCATGGCCGCGAGCCAGGGCTCGATGTCCCGCCGACCGCAACTTCCGACCCTGGCCACTGTCAGATGCGGCACGAACGGCTTGTCGTCACAGGCCACGCCGCGCGCCGCAAGCGCCTCGCGCACCTTGACCGCGAGTCCGGCGCATTCCACGCCGCCCTGGGCAAGCCCCACCCAGAGCACGCGCGGCCGAGACGAATCGGGAAAGCCGCCGAAGCCGCCGGGCGTGAGCGGGAACACGGGGTGGCGCACGCCGCACAGGGCCTCGCGCAGGACGTTGATTCGTTCAGCGGGAATTTCGCCCACAAAGGCGAGCGTCAGGTGCCACGCGCCGGGCCGGGTGGGACGCACGTCCGCGCGTGAGGCGGCGCGAGCGCGCGCCACGAGCCTGGCCAGCTCATCCTGGAAAGAGGGCGGCAGATCCAGGCCGACGAAGACCCGCATCAGCCCTCCCCGATCCGGGCCAATAGCCCGCCGATGGCCGCGCACGCGGCCTGGGCCGTGACCGCAGCCCGGTCGCCCGCGAAGCTGAAAATTTGCTCGTCCGCCCCGTCCGGCCAGGCCCAACCGACGACAACCGTGCCCACCGGGGTCGCGGCCGTGCCGCCCGTGGGACCGGCCACGCCGGACACGGACACCGCAGCCTGTGCGCCGAAGCGGTCGAGCGCGCCTTTGCCCATGGCGCGCACGGTCTCGCGGCTGACCGCGCCGTGCGCGTCGAGAATTCCGCGCGGCACGCCGAGCAGCCGCTCCTTGGCTTCAAGGGAGTAGGCCACCACTCCGCCAGCGAACCAGTCCGAGGCTCCGGGCACAGTGGTCAGCAGATACGCCACTAGGCCGGCGGTGCACGATTCCGCCGTGACCAGCATCCGGCCGCGCGCCAAAAGTCGCGCGCCGAGCGTGGCTATGTCGTCCGCCAAGTCTGCACGCAGATGGACGTGCAGCGCATCGAACGAGGCTGAAGATGCGGCACTGCCGGAATAGCCGGGACCGTCGTTCATGTTCTTCGCCATAACCCGAAAACGCGGCACGGCTCAACAGATGCCAGGCGCGTCATACAACGCCGCCTTGCAGGGAACTACTGCGCGGACTCAGCCTTGGCTGTAGTCTTCGGGTCCGTCTTTTGGGTCGGCTTCTTCGGTGCCGACATGGCCTTGGATTCCGCCTTCTGGGTGGGCTTTTTCCCAGCGGCCTCGGCCTTGGCGACTTTGGCGGCGGTTTGTGCTGCGGGTTTCTTCTCCGCCTTCTTGGCCGCTGGCTGGGCCTTGGCCTGCGCGGCTTTTTTGGGATCGGACTTCTTGGACTCGGATTTTTTGGCGGCAGGCTTGGGATCGGCTTTCTTGACGGCTGGTTTGACCGACGCGCCCGACTTCGGGACATCAGAGACGACCGTGAGCCGCTTGTCGCTTATTTCGGCCACCACCCGCGACTCGGCCTTCTTCGGGGCGGCCTGCTTCGGCGCGGGCTTGGCGACGGATTTCTTCGAGGCGGGGGCCTTTTTCGCGGCCGGGGGAGGGGCTGGCTCGGGAACCGCGACCTGGGGCAACGCCTCGTTCACGGTCAGCGAATGCTCGAGCGCGGTGAAGCCGGCCTCCATCAGACGCAGATTCTCGCGCGAGCGCATGTCCGGGGTCTTGGCCCCCAGTATCACGCCAACGAGGCGCGTTTCGCCGCGCTTGACCGTGGTGATGAGATTGTAGCCCGAGGCCCTGATCCAGCCGGTCTTCAGCCCGTCCGCTCCTTCGCAGGCATCGAGCAGCGGGTTCTTGTTGCGGGTCCGCACCCCGTTGTGCACGAGGCGCGTCTGCGAGTGGTAATCGAGCGCCTTGGGGTGCGCCCGCAGGTATTCCCTGGTCATCACGGCCATGTCGTGGGCCGTGGTGGTCTGGCCCTTGGCGGGCAGGCCCGTGGGATTGACGAAGACGGTGCGTTCCATGCCCAGGAGAGCGGCCTTGGCGTTCATGGCCGCGACAAAGGCCGCGACACTGACGCCCACGTGCTCCGCCGCGGCCATGGCCGCGTCGTTGCCCGAGGACACAGCCATGCCCCTGAGCAGGTTGTCGAGCGTGACCGTCTCGCCTTCCTTGAGATGCATGCGTGACCCGCCCGTGGCGGCGGCCTCGGCGCTGATCACCACCTCGTCGTCGAGGGAGACCAGACCCGCGCGCACGGCGTCGAGCACCACGAACATGGCCATGACCTTGGCCAGCGATGCGGGCGGAATGCTCTTGTCAGGGTCCTGCTGGAACAGGGTCCGGCCGGTGGCGGCGTCGAGCAGGACGGCCGACCCGGCGGCGATCCGGCAGGCTCCGTCGTCTTCGCCCACGGCCGCGTGCCCGGCCGTCTGGCCCGGAGGCGTGGCGGCCGCGCCGACGATTCCCGGCAGAATGACGATCAGGACGAGGACGAACGCGGCCCACGATGCAGGGCGGAGGATTCCACCCATGGCCGCCGCAAAGCCGGTCCGGTCGCGCGTATCAGGCATGCATCTCCCTTGCGCCGTCATGGCGGCGCACTGCGTTTCTCCTACGCACGACCAAGCGTTTGGGCAAGGGGGGCGTGCTTCTTTCGCCGCGCCCTGTTCCGAAGAATCCCTCGTAGCGTCGATCAGACTGGCAAGGGAGCAGCGCCCCAGAGCCACGACGCTCCCACGGCCGGGGAGACCCGGCACGACGGGCACTCCGCAGCCGGGCGAAGGCAGTCGCGACAGATGCTTCGCACCAGTGCGAAGGCCCGCACGTCGGCGCAGCGCTCGAACGCGGCCAAGTGCCCCCTGCATCCGGGCTCGGAACAATAGTAGCGGTACATGATGGCCTCCTCCAAGGATCGTCAGTGCCACGCATCGCCCCACGCATGCGGGCGCGGCTCATCATGCTCCATACAACAATCGCGCCGCCGTGCGCCACCCATTTCGACAAACGGCCGCTCTTTACACGCAGGCGGTCGCCCGCCGCGCATGAGCCGCTGCATCAGCCCCGAAGTCGAAAGCTCTCGTAGAACAGATCAAGGATCGCTCCGCCCTGCTCGATGCGCCGCTCGTCCTCGGGCACGACCAGGGCGAGGGACTCCAGGGCCACGCGAAGTCCCGCGGTTTCGGGATGCCCGAAGCGCTCCTCCTTGAGGTCGATGTCGTGGATGATCTCGGCCAGCCGCCCAAGCGCCGGATCGTTCGCATCGAGCCGCCGCTCCAGGACTTCGAAGGTGCACAGGTCGTTCTCGTGCGTGAACTCCCCGGCGAGCATATCGAAGCGCACCTCGCCGGGCGCGGGAACGTGCTCGCGCTCGTCGACGAAGCGAAACCTCGCCTTCTGGTCGATGAAACGGCGGATGAGCCAGGCCGAGGCGATGCGGTCCACGTGCACGCCGCGCCGCGTCACCCAGACGAGCCCCGTGAGCGTTTGCGGGCCGCGCGCCTCCCCGCCCCCGGTCGCGGCTCCCCCGGCACGAAGCTCCGCGAGCCTGGCGCGCAGGGCCGCGAGCAGCCCCTCCACGGTCTCGCGGCCCGGCGCACCGAAAAAGTCGAGGCTCCTGAGCGATGCGAACTCCTTGGCGAAGCGGCCGAGTGCCTGTTCGATCCCCTCTTCGCCAGAATCCCCGGATGCGAGGGATTCCCGGAAGGAGAGCATCTCCTGGGTCAGGCGCGCATACGCCTCGTCGCTCACGGACACGAAACGAACGCGCACCTGGGCGTCGTCGAGCCCGGCCGCGAAGGCCGCGCGACAGACGAAGGCCTTGCCCCCGCTGTCCTCGATCTCCTTGGCCAGCCAAGCCAGATCCTCGAAACGAGACCCGCCATCGGGCAGCACATAGACCGCGTTCTTGAGCGCCACGGCCCCGAGCGCCGCAAGCCTTCGCGCCGCCTTGGCCCTCAGATAGCCGGGCTTGGGCGGGATGTTGTGGATCAGCAAGAGCCAGTTCATCGGGTCCATTCCACCTTCCTCCAGGCATCGCCGCGACAAATGGCCTTCGCGGGAGCGTTGCGGTCATTGAAAGAAAACTACAGTTGACAGACAAGATAATTTTTCATGTGCCAATTGACATATTGACATATTAACAATATGTCAATTGCAACATCGGAAACGAGCCGGATCTGACACCGGCGAGGAGGAGCCATGTCGAAGGAGTCAATGAAAGACGCCGCCGTCACCGCCGCCCGGATGCTGGCCGGGAGCATGCGCACCGCGCCCAAGGCCGGAGGAAAGGATTTTCTGGAGATCGTGGTCGTGGAGGACGACGCGACCCTGGCCAGGATCGCCCAGGCCATGAAGGAGTTCGCGCCCAAGAGCACCAACGAAGCCTACTGGCTGCGCGATGCGGACAACATCGCCAACACCCAGGCTCTGGTCCTGGTGGGACTGCGCGAGTCCAACCTCGCGGGCTACGACTGTGGAGCCTGCGGCTACCCCACCTGCAAGGACATGGCCACAAACAGGAAGATGATCGCCAAGGAAATGGGCTATGGCGGCCCGCACTGCATGATGCGCATGATCGACATCGGCTGCGCCCTGGCCTCGGCCGCCAAGACCGCCGCGCTGCTCAGCGTGGACAGCCGCGTGCAGCAGCGCGTGGGCGCGGCCGCGCGGGCGCTTGGGGTCATCGAGGCCGACGTGGTCATGGGCCTGCCCGTGGGCTACTACGGCAAGAGCATCTTCCACGACCGCCAGGCCGCGAAGAAGTAGCATCGCCCGGGCGGCCTCGGCCGCCCGGACACGGAGCACGACCATGAACACCGGTTCGCAATTCGCCCGCCTGTGCTGGGTAGGTTTCCTGGCCCGCTTCTCCTACGCCCTGGCCCGCAACCCCGTGCTGCCGCTCTTCGCCCTGACGCTTGGCGCAGGGCCCGAGGCGGTGGGTCTGGCCGTGGGCATCTCCACGGTTACGGGCATCCTCTTCAAGCTGCCGTCCGGCGCGCTGTCCGACGTCATCGGCCGCCGCAGGACCATGCTCGCGGGGCTCGTCTTCTTCGGGCTCGCGCCCTTCGCCTACCTGTTCATCACCGACTACTGGCAGCTTGTGGCCGTGCGCTTCCTGCACGGCTTCGCCACGGCCATCTACGGTCCGGTGGCCATGGCCGTGGTCGCTGACATCGCAGGGGCGCGCAAGGGCGAACTGCTCTCTTGGTTCTCTTCCGTGGGCATCATCGGCGGGCTGCTCGGCGCGCCCGTGGGCGGCCTCATGCTCTCCCTGACGGCCCTGCCGGAAGGCGGCTACGCGCCGTGGGCGTTCCCCATGGTCTACGCCGTCTGCGGCCTGGCCGGGTTCTCCGCCCTGCTGCTTGGCTTTCGCACCCTGCTGCGCGAGGAGCAGGTGGCGGGAGGCGGATTCGGCGAGCGGCTGGGCCGTTTCGTCTCGGGAATCCGGGAGGTCTCCTCGGATCGGCGCGTGGTGGCGGCTTCGGCCATGGAAGGCGTGCAGAACATGAGCATGGGCGCGCTCGAAGCGTTCTTGCCCATCTACGCCGTGACCGTGGCCGGACTCTCGGCCTTCGAGGCGGGTCTTTTGTGGGCCTCTCAGATCGTCGTCACAATGCTCGCCAAGCCGCTCATGGGCCGAGTCTCCGACCGCGCGGGCCGAAAGCCGCTCATCGTGACCGGGCTCTTGTGCTGCGCCGTCTCGTTCGCGGCCGTGCCCTGGCTCGCCGGATTCTGGGCGCTTCTGGCCGCCTGTCTGGTCTTCGGCCTGGGCGAGGCGCTGGTCACCAGCTCCTCGGCGGCCATGGTCGCGGAGCTGTGCAAGGCCAACCAGTACGGCACGGCCATGGGCGTCTTCGGAACCATCTTCGACGTTGGCCATGCGGCCGGCCCCATCGTCGCGGGCCTGCTCGTGGCGTCCCTGGGCTATGCCCCGGCCTTCGCCATCATCTCCGCGCTGCTCCTCGTCTCCGTGCCCTGGTTCGTGGCCGCCACGCGCGACGTGCGAAAGGGCGCCGCCGAGGGCAGGAATTCGTAACCGGAAGGAAGGGCAAGATCATGAACACACGCATCGATCCGGATGACGTCGTCCTTTTGCGCCGCGCGGGCCTCACCGAAGAAGACTTGGCGCATTCGATCCTCGTGGCCGGCATCGTCGGCGAACTGCTGGACGCCATGCCCAAGGAAATGCGGGAAGGACTGGACGAACGGCTGGCCGTGCGCGGGGCGCTTTTCCACGACCTCGGCAAGGTGGTCACGAGCGGCATCACGCACGGCGAGGAGGGCGCGCGCATCGGCCGCGAACTCGGCCTGCCCCAGGAGGTGCTGGCGGTGATGGTCAAGCACGTGCGCGCGGGAGTGCCGCCGGACGAGGCCACGCACTACGGACTGCCGCCTGGCGACAGGCGTGTGACGCGCCCTGAGGAGGCTCTGGCGATCTATGCCGACAAGCTCTCGGACATCATGGAAGAGCCAGGGCTGGTTGAAGATCTGACCGATGCCCGAGGGCGCTTTGCAGAGATTCTGGCCGCCCGCGCGGACCTCGCCAAGGACGAGGTCACACGCGGACGCTACCTGCGGCTGCGGGAAATGGTCGAAGCGAAGGCGGGCGGCTAGTCGTCGTCGCCCTCAAGCTCCCTGGCCACCTCATCGGGGGACATGGCCCAATAGGGCATGCCGTCCTTGGTGCGGCGCACCTTGACGAACTCGGTCTCGGTTTTCTTGATCTTGGTGCCGATGATGACATCCTTGTCGCCCACCCGCGCCCAGGCGCCGTAGGCGTTGATGCGCTCGCCGTCGCGCAGCGCCAGCTTGTCCATCAGCGGCCCCACGTATTCCTTGGGGCCGAGCACCACGGTCACGGACTCGTTGTCCGCGCGGTCGCGCACGACCACCGCCACGCCCACGGCCATGCCCGGCAGGGGCACGGTATCGACGGTACGCACGAAATACCCCTTGATCTTGTCGAATTCAGCGATGGAGTAGAGGCGGTCGAACTCGCCCCCCTGCTCCCATCCAGTCACGCCGCCTGGCCCCTTGGCAGCCTCGCCGCCGCAGGCGGCCAGACCGAGGACGGTCAGCAAAAGCGCCGCCCGGATAGTGAGGGACAAAACGGATGTTCTCGTGTTCGGCATGGATTCGCTCCTGTGTGCTCGTGATTCGCGTGCCGCGGAGAATACCCCCCGCTTCGGCCACCTGTTTCAATTCTAATGCAACAGGCGCAATGCGCAAGGAAAAAACCGTGGCGCATCGGAAAACACCGCGATGTCGAGGGGTTTGCATCCCTGCTCTGCACCTGCGTCCAAAAAATGTTTTTCCACACCCACGACCTGCAAAGCCCGGCAACAGGACTCTCCAGGCGATAGTCCGATGTGGAAAACAGACACGCCCGCTGCCGGAAGCGCGCGCTGGCGGGCATGCGTCGGCTGTGGAAGGATGAGACCATGAAATCCCGGATGGGGTCTGTACAAAACGTTGGCCGTGCAGTATTTGACCACAAATCGCGCGTCGCGACCACGCGATACGCGCGAACCGCCTGCACCATACCGTTGCGCCGCGCCGCGATATCGCCCGGCACAACAAAACGGACCGCCGCGGACGCAACAACCGCGCGACAGCGCATCCCGCCCGCGACGAAACGAATATGCCGGATGCCGCGTCCAACAATGGAAACGCACCCGGCGTTTTCGCGGAACTGACGATACGTCGGCCACACGGCCGAAATACTGATGCAACCTTGCGGCTTCGGTCGCGAAACGACGGGACGAGATGCGCCACACCCCATCGGACGCCTGGGAAAGACTGCGTGGCATTCAGCCTCTGAGCCTGTGCGACTGGCCTGGCCGGTCCACGGCCGTGCTCTTCCTCTCCGGCTGCAATCTCGGCTGCCCCACCTGCCACAACGCAGACCTGGCATGGCGCCCCGAGTCCCTGCCCACCATCTTCGCCCCGGACGCGCTGCATTTCATCGAGCGTCGCCGGGACTGGCTGGACGGCATCGTCGTTTCCGGCGGCGAACCGACCATTGCCGACGGACTCTGCGGCTTTCTCGGCGACATCGGTCGCTTCGGCCTGCCCGTGAAACTCGACACCAACGGCATGCGGCCCGACGTCCTGGCCGACGTCCTCGACCGGGAACTGGTCGAGGAGATCCACGTGGACGTGAAAGGGCCCGTCGACCTGTATCCCGCCCTGACCGGCGGCAAAGCCGATGCCAAGATAGCGGCGGAAAATCTCAGCCAGGTCTTCGATCTGGCCCGGGAACGCCCGAAGTCCTTCGCTTTCCGCATGACCCGGGTTCCCCTGCTCTCCCCCTCAGACATCGACGCCGCGCGGGCGCTGCTGCCCGCGGGCTTTTCATTGACCGTCAATGCCTACGTGCCCCCGAGGAGGACACATGCCCACGCTGATCCGCAAACGCGACGGATGCCAGGAAACCTGGTCCACGGAGCGCATCGCAGGCGCCATCCTGAAAGCCCTGAAAGCCAGCGGGATCAAGGACCCGATCCTCGCCCGCAGGCTCGCCCGTAAGGTTGAGGGTAAGCTTGAGGGGACGGACGTTCCCGAGCAGGAGATGGTCCAGGATCTCGTGGAAGTCGTGCTCATGGAGTCGCGACTGTTCGACGTGGCCAAGCGCTACATCGTCTACCGCGAGAAGCGCCGGCAGTTGCGCGACCAGAAACAGGCCTACGTCGATATCAAAGAAACCATCGACAACTACATCAACAAGGCCGACTGGCGGGTCAACGAGAACGCCAACATGACCCACTCCTTCCAGGGGCTCATGTTGCACCTCTCGGGCACCGTGCAGGCGCGCTATGCCCTTGAGAAATATCCCGAGGAGATCCGCGCGGCCCACGAGCACGGCTACTTCCACATCCACGACCTCTCCTTCGGCCTGGCCGGATACTGCGCGGGCTGGTCGCTGCGCGACTTGCTGCTCGAGGGCTTCAACCTCGAAGGCCGCTCCTCGGCCGGTCCCGCCCGGCACTTCGACTCCATCCTGGGCCAGATGGTCAACTTCCTGGGCACGCTGCAGAACGAGTGGGCCGGGGCGCAGGCCTTCAACAACGTCGACACCTACCTCGCGCCCTTCATCCGCCACGACGGCCTGACCTACGAACAGGTCCGGCAGGCCATGCAGAAGTTCGTCTTTAACCTGAACACCACCTCGCGCTGGGGAGGCCAGTCGCCCTTCACCAACCTGACCTTCGACCTCAAGGCCCCGCGCCACCTGGGCAAGGAGGCCGTGATCATCGGCGGCGCGCTGCAAGACGCCACCTACAGTGACTTCCAGGCCGAGATGGACATGATCAACAAGGCCTTCCTCGAGGTCATGCTCGCGGGCGACTACCACGGCCGTATCTTCTCCTTCCCCATCCCGACCTACAACGTCACCGAGGACTTCCCCTGGGAATCCGAGATCGGCGAACTGCTGCTCCAGATGACCGCCAAGTACGGCGCGCCCTATTTCCAGAACTTCATCAGCTCCGACCTCGATCCCGAGGACGTGCGCTCCATGTGCTGCCGCCTGCAGATGGACCTGCGCGAACTGCGCAACAAGACCGGCGGCCTCTTCGGCGCGGGCGACCTGACCGGCTCCATCGGCGTGGTCACCCTGAACCTGCCCAAGCTCGCCTATCTCGCCCAGGGCGAGGAGGACTTCCTCGACCTGCTCACCGAATACGCGGAGCTTGCCCGCAACTCTCTCGAATTCAAGCGCAAGCTGGTCAACGACAACCTCGATCGCGGCTTGTTCCCCTGGACCAAGCGCTACCTGAAGAACGGCTACCGGGCCCACTTCTCGACCATCGGCTTGGTGGGCGGCCACGAGGCCTGTCTGAATCTGCTTGGCAAGGGCATCCAGACCGATGCGGGCATCCGCTTCATGCAGCGCGCCCTGAACCACCTGCGCGACCTGACCCGGCGCTTCCAGGAAGAGACGGGCAACCTCTACAATCTGGAAGCCACCCCGGCCGAGGGCACCAGCTACCGCTTGGCCAAGATCGACAAGTCGCTCTACGAGAACATCGCGGCCTCGGGCAACGGCACGCCCTACTACACCAACTCCACCTGCCTGCCCGTGGACGAGACCACGGACATCTTCCACGCCCTGGAGCACCAGAACATGCTCCAGCCGCTGTACACGGGCGGCACGGTCTTCCACTCTTTCCTCGGCGAGGCCGTGGCCGACACCAAGGCGCTCAAAAGCTTCATCGTCAAGGCCTTCACCAAGACCAAGATCCCCTACCTCTCCATCACGCCGACCTTCTCGGTGTGCAAGGAGCACGGCTACATCCGGGGCGAGATGTTCGAATGCCCCGACTGCGGCGCCGAGACCGAGGTCTTTACGCGCATCGTGGGCTACTACCGCCCGGTGTCGCAATGGAACAAGGGCAAGAAGGCCGAATACATGGACCGCATCGTCTTCTCCGCCATCAGCGCCGACATGATCTGCTAGACTTGGCGGCCTCAACGCGAAGGGGACCCGAATGCCTTCCCCCAGGCATTCCGGTCCCCTTTCCGTTTGATATGATACCGCAAATTGCCGTCTAAACGACGTGGCTTTCCGCGCAATCACCTTGCGCGGTCTCGACGTTCGAAACCTTGCGCGACAGGTTCAGGAATTTCTCAGCCAGGACAGGCTGCCCTAAGTTGCGATACGCTTCGGAAATCTTCCCATACACGAGGCTGTCCGGCCCAGTTTCTTCAGCTATCGCGAGATAAATCCGGCCCGCCTGCGCCCATGCACCAGCCTCCGCCAAGCGGTCGGCGATCCGCATTTTGTAGTCGCTCTCGTACCGCTTCTTCCGCAAGACTCCCTTTTCCACTTTCCATGGTGATTTGATTGCCTGAAAGTGGTTGCAATATGCGCACGCGTCGAGTGGCCATTGGTGTTTCCAGTGCCAGAAGTCCCTTTTGTCGCTTTTCAGATCGTAGAACATGTCCTTTGACTCGCAAAATTCCCGGGGGGCATCCGGGTGCAGGTGGGCGTAGGCGCCCGGTCCGCATCGGGCCAAACGTCCGTCCGCCATGAGATTCGTACACTCGGCGTTATAGCAATGCTTGTCCACGATCATTTTTTCACGCGTAAATTCAAGCTTGCGGTATACGTGCTCTATCCGCATTGGTTTGACATTCGTCTTAGGAAGAAGCGCCCTTAGCTTGCTGAGAAGATGCTCGGCAGCTTCGTATCCGCCAAGACTTTTCACAATATTCGGATACAACGTCACATTAAGGATGTCGACCAGCTTCAGAAGATCGAGGTGGCATACGACGTCGATCTCAGAAAGCCAAAAAATGTTTGTCGTCAGCATGATCGGGCGACAATAGCGGCTCTTGATTTGAAATATGAAGTTTTCGAGCTCTGGATGGAGAAATGGCTCTCCGCCAATGATTGAAAGTACATTGAAATTTATTCGACGACGCCGCAGTTCATCGAGTCCATGGAAATATTCTTCAGGTTCATAAAATCTTTCCTTGGCGAATGGAGAATGATTGTTGCACCATCGGCAATTGTTGTTGCAATGGTCAACAGCATGTATTTCTATCCAATCAACTGTCCTTACAGACATGCCGCTACTCCTTGCCCGCAGGCTGCTTGTTGACGAGAAACCCTACCGGACGCCTGCATCTGCGGAACATACTTCAGGCCTCGCGTTTTCAGTGCCCCTGCCCAGAACATGCCGAAGTCGGCGGAGATTCGCCCTCGCGTCGTCATGGTCAGGATCGATTTCGAGGGCTTTCGCCAGATAGGCGAGCGCTTCCAGCGGCTCACGATGGCTGACGCAAACCGCAAGGTCATTACAAAGCGCTGCATCTAAAGGATATTTTTCTGCAGTCCTGCGAAAAAGACTCTCAGCTTGCGTGAAGTTTCCAAGCGCCATCAATCTGCCGCCAGCCAATCGATCATGTTCCAGTTCGAGATCAAGGCGTCTTCGCTTGCCCTTCTCGGCCTTCCAATTCGTCTCTCGCCACTTGTAGCTATCGCAATGGTAGCAAGCGTCAAAAGGCCAGCGACGCCGCCAGTTCCAGAACTCCCCCTTTGAGAACTTCCGATTCAGATCGAAGAACATATGCTTCGAGGACCTAAACGCCTCGCCTACATTCGGGCTATAGCCTGCGTAGCCGCCCAATCCGCAGCGGGCGAGACGCCCATCCGCCAAAAGGGTCGTGCATTCCGACGTCCCGCAAAACGTGTTCGGTTCGACAGGCTCCTCGGAATACGCGATCATTCTGAACGTCTGTTTTTGTCTGAGATCGATCTTGAGATGAGGATTGTGCTTTGTGATCTTGTGGAGCAAGGGCGTGACGTCTCCGCCATCCTTCAGCCCACGCAGCAGATTGGGGTACAGTGAAATGAATAGAATGTCCGTGAGCTTCCATAACATCTGGTAGCTCTCTATCTGCTCCTCACCCAGCCAAAACCCGTTTGTTGAAATCGCGAGAGACTTTCGCGGAAACCGACGTCGAAGCTCAAGCACGAAGCCTGTCAAATTCTTGTGCAGAAAGGGCTCGCCGCCCATGACCGAGATCATGTCGTACTCGATTCCCTTCTTTTCGAGTTTTTCCATCCAGGGGATGTATTCCCCGGCAGCATATTCCCGCTCCGGACAGAAGGGAGAATGGTTGTTGCACCAGCGGCAATTGTTGTTGCAGTGGTCAACAGCGTGGACTTCGAGATAACTGAAAATTTTCTCTGACATGCCCTTCCTCGGCTGCGCGCAAATGTTCCAAACAGTGCCCCGCTTGCAAATTTGGCGCCACTATCTCGCCTTCGCCATGCCCCACGCGGCGGCTCCACTCTCGGATGGGGAGAACTCAGACATAGGGACAGCGCACGAGCCACTTCGAATGCCTTGGAAGAGGCGCGCGTGACGAGCCCGCTCTTTCTGTTCTCGCGTCAATGATGCCCGCCCGTTTCTCCAGAACCCTTGGCGATTTCTTGGCGGACGTGAGACCAAGACCCGCAAACACAGTGAGCGAGGGGTGTTCTGAAGATGAGTCTCGGGCGAGGCTTCAAAAACCGTGAGGCCAAGGCGCAAGGCAAATCCGGGGTCGATGCGTATTGCCGATACGCGAGGGTCCGGATTTGCCGCGGCAACGCGGGCATCGCGGAGTTTTCACGCCTCGCCCCCAAAAAAAGAAGCGCGGGCCCTTTCGGACCCGCGCTCCAGGGGGCGTCGGTTCGGTGTGGGACTAGAGGACGCAGGTGCCTGCGGACTCGGCGGAAGCGCGGCAGCGCATGCGCGCCAGCGACCGTTGCAGGGCGGCGCGGGAACGGGCGAAGTCGATCTCCTCCTTCTGGAGGCGGGTCCGCTCCTCGGCACGTTCCCTGGCCCTACGAGCGCGTTCCACGTCGATCTCGGCGGCCTTTTCGGCAACCTCGGCAAGGATGGTGACTTTGTTGTCGCTCACCTCGGCAAATCCGCCCGCCACGAAGACGTAGTGGTACTTGCCGCTGTCCTTGTAATAGAGGTTTCCGATGCCAAGGGCCGACAGGAAGGGCACGTGGTTGGCCATGATGCCGAACTCGCCCTCGATGCCGGGCGCACCCACGTAATCCACGGGCTGCGAGAGCACCTTGCGGTCCGGGGTGACGATTTCGAGATGGATCTGGGCCATTGTGCTACCTTATTCCTTGGCTTTCTCGATGGCTTCCTCGATGCCGCCGCACATGTAGAAGGCGCCCTCGGGCAGAGCGTCGTGCTTGCCATCCAGGATTTCCTTGAAGGCGCGGATCGTGTCCTCGAGCTTGACGTACTTGCCGGGCGTGCCGGTGAAGGCCTCGGCCACGTGGAACGGCTGGGACAGGAAGCGCTGGATCTTGCGGGCGCGGGCAACGGTGACCTTGTCCTCGTCCGAGAGTTCGTCCATGCCCAGAATGGCGATGATGTCCTGAAGGTCTTTGTACTTCTGGAGCATCTGCTGCACGCCGCGCGCCACCATGTAGTGCTCCTGACCCAGAACCAGTGGGTCGAGGATGCGGGAGGTGGAGTCGAGGGGGTCCACGGCGGGGTAGATGCCGAGTTCCGCGATCTGGCGCGAGAGCACCAGGGTTCCGTCGAGGTGCGAGAAGGTCGTGGCCGGCGCGGGGTCGGTCAAGTCGTCCGCGGGCACGTACACGGCCTGCACCGAGGTGATGGAGCCCTTGTGCGTGGAGGTGATGCGCTCCTGCAGCGAGCCGACGTCGGTGCCCAGCGTGGGCTGGTAACCCACCGCGGAGGGCATGCGGCCAAGAAGCGCCGACACCTCGGAGTTCGCCTGGGTGAAGCGGAAGATGTTGTCGACGAAGAGGAGCACGTCTTCGCCTTCCTCGTCGCGGAAGTACTCGGCCGCGGTCAGCGCGGTCTGCGCGACGCGGGCGCGGGCTCCCGGAGGCTCGTTCATCTGGCCGTAAACGAGGATGGCTTTGTCGATGACTCCAGCGGAGATCATTTCGTGGTAAAGGTCGTTGCCCTCGCGGGTACGCTCACCCACGCCCGCGAACACGGACTTGCCGCCGTGCTGCTTGGCGATGTTGTTGATGAGTTCCATGAGAATAACGGTCTTGCCCACACCGGCGCCGCCGAACAGGCCCATCTTGCCACCCTTGGGGAAGGGAATCAGCAGGTCGATGACCTTGATGCCGGTTTCGAGCAGGTTGACTTCGGTGGACTGCTCGGTGAACTCGGGCGCGGCACGGTGGATCGGCAGCGTCTTGGCGGCGTCGATGGGACCTTTCTCGTCCACGGGGCGACCGACGACGTTCATGATGCGACCCAAGGCGGCCTTTCCGACCGGGCAGGTGATGGGACCGCCGCGGTCCACGCCTTCCATGCCGCGCACCAAGCCGTCGGTGGAGTCCATGGCGATGCAGCGGACCACGTTGTCGCCCAGGTGTTGGGCGACCTCGACGACGAGTTCCTCGGCGTACGGGTTGTTGGTGTTCTTGATGTCAACGGCGTTCAGAATATTGGGCAATTGCCCTTCCGAGAACGCCAGGTCCACGACCGGACCGATGACCTGAACGACTTTTCCGACGTTCGCACTCATTTTCCTAAGCCCCCTTGCTTATCCTTTCAGCGCCTCGGCGCCGCCGACGATGTCCATGAGTTCCTTGGTGATGGTCGCCTGACGAGCCTTGTTGTACTTCAGCGTCAGCGACCCTATCATGTCGTCGCAGTTCTTGGTGGCGTTGTCCATTGCCGCCATGCGTGCCGCATGCTCGCTGCACGAGGTATCGAGCAGGCCGCGGTATATCTGGACCTTGATGAAGCGGGGCAGAAGCTCCGCCAACAGGCCCTCGACCGAAGGCTCGTAGATGTATTCGATGGCCGAGCCCTTGGCCTCTGACTCACCGGTGCTCTGCATGGGCAGCACCATGAGGGAACGGGGAATCTGGCGGGCGATGGAGATGAATTCGCCGAAGACCAGATGGACTTCGTCGAGTTCGCCCTTCATGTAGGCGCCGATGACTTCCAGGCCGAGCTGGTTCGCCAAGGTGAAGTCGAAGCTGTTCATCTTGTCGGCGTAGGACTGGGCGATCTCGAAGCCCCGCTTGCGCAGGAAGTCGCGGCCCTTCTTGCCGACGCAGAAGAACTTGACGTCCTTCCCTTCCGCCTTCTTCTCCTCGGCGAGTTTTCTGGCGGCCTGGTTCAGGTTGGTGTTGAAGCTGCCGCACAGGCCGCGATCGGAGGTCACGACCAGGATGCCCACGGTCTTGATCTCGTCGCGGCGCTCCAGCAGCGGATGCACGCTCGGGTCCGCGCCGGCGGCCAAGTCGCCCAGCATATCGTAGAACTTCTCGGCGTAGGGCCTAAAGCGCTCGATGCGGTTCTGGGCGTTGCGAAGCTTGGCCGAGGCCACCATGTTCATGGCCTTGGTGATCTGCTTCGTCTTCTTGACGGCGCCGATCTGGTTTTTAACGTCCTTGAGCGATGGCATGATTCATACCCCGCTTAGGCCTTGAAGCCTTTCTTGAATTCCTCGATGGCGGATTTGAGCGCGCCTTCCGTTTCGGCGTTGAGCTCCGCTTTCTCCCGGATGCCCGCCAGGACCTGGGGCTTGGCGTTGCGCAGGAATTCGAGCAGTTCGGTCTCGAACTTGCGCACGGCCTCGACCGGCACGTCGTCCATGAAGCCGCGGCCGGCGGCATAAATCACCGAGACCTGCTCCTCGACCGGCATGGGCACATACTGGGGCTGTTTGAGCAGCTCGACCATGCGCGCGCCACGACTCAGCTTCTGCTGCGTGGCCTTGTCCAGATCCGAGCCGAACTGGGCGAAGGCGGCCAGTTCGCGGTACTGGGCGAGGTCGAGGCGCAGCGTGCCCGCAACCTGCTTCATGGCCTTGATCTGGGCGGCACCGCCCACGCGGGAGACCGAGAGGCCGACGTTGATGGCCGGCCGGATGCCCGCGTAGAAGAGGTTCGGCTCCAGGTAGACCTGACCGTCGGTGATGGAGATCACGTTGGTCGGGATGTACGCGGACACGTCGCCGGCCTGCGTCTCGATGATCGGCAGGGCGGTCAGGGAGCCCGCGCCCAGAGAGTCGTTGACCTTGCAGGAGCGCTCCAGCAGGCGGGAGTGGAGGTAGAAGACGTCGCCGGGGAAGGCTTCGCGGCCCGGGGGGCGGCGCAGCAGCAGCGACATCTGGCGGTAGGCCGTGGCCTGCTTGGAGAGGTCGTCGTAAATGATCAGCGCGTGCTGGCCGGAGTCACGGAAGTATTCGGCCATGGTGCAGCCGGAGTAGGCCGCGATGAACTGCAGCGAGGCCGGATCGGAGGCCGTGGCCGAAATGATCGTCGTGTACTCCATGGCGCCGTACTTGCGCAGGGTCTCGGCGACCAGGGCGACCGTGGACTTCTTCTGGCCGATGGCCACGTAGAAGCACTTGATGCCCGAGTTCTTCTGAGCGATGATCGCGTCGATGCAGACAGCGGTCTTGCCGACCTGACGGTCGCCGATGACGAGTTCGCGCTGGCCGCGGCCGATGGGCGTCATGGCGTCAATGGCCTTCAGGCCGGTGTACATGGGCTCGTGCACCGACTTACGGGCGATGATGCCGGGCGCGACGACTTCCACGACGCGGGTTTCGTCGGATTGGATGGGGCCCATGCCGTCCAGCGGCTGGCCCAGGGGGTTCACGACGCGGCCGAGCACGGCCGGGCCGACCGGCACCGAGAAGATCTTGCCGGTGCGCTTGACCGGGTCGCCTTCCTTGATGCCCGTGTCCTCGCCCAGGAGCGCGACACCGACGTTGTCCTCTTCGAGGTTCAGCACCATGCCCATGACGCCGCCGGGGAATTCGAGCAGCTCCATGGCCATGGCGTTCTGCACGCCGTAGACGCGGGCGATTCCGTCGCCGACCGAGAGCACGGTCCCGGTCTCGCTCATCTCGACCTGCGACTGGTAGTTCGCGATCTGCGATTCGATGATCTGGCTGATTTCTTCCGCTTTGATCTGCATGGCCCTACTCACCCCTTATGATTTGTTCCTTGAGCATGGAAAGTTGCGCGCGCAAGCTCGCGTCCAACACCTTGTCGCCAACCTTCAGGACAACGCCGCCCAGAATCTCCGGGTCCACCTCGTACCCGAGCACGAGCTTGGCCTTGGCCTGGCTTTCCAGCTGTTGCTTGATCGCTTCCTGCTTGGCCTTGGGAAGCTTGACCGCCGTCACCAAGTTGCCGCGCAGCACGCCCTGATGGGCATCCAGAAGCTCGGCGAACACCGCCTGGATGGCGGGCAAAAATCCAAGCCGATCCTTGTCGGCCAGAAGCAGACAGAAGTTGCGAACCATCTGACCCACGCCGATCTTGTCCAGAAGCTTCCCGACCACGGCCTTCTTGTCCGCGGCGCTGAAGATGGGGCTCCGGAAGACCTTCGTGATGTCCGGCGAGGCCTTGCAGGCCTCGGCCAGGGCGGCCAGGTCCTTGCCGTAGGCGGGAAGCTCGTCCCCGCCCTTCTCAACGCCGATGGCGAACAGCGCCTTGGCGTACCTGCGGGCGATGATGTTGTCGGTCAATTGAGCACCACCTTTGTTACGTATTTATCGACCAGTTTCTGATGCTCCTCGGCCGTCAGCTTGTCCTTGATGATCGAGGCCGCGGTCTGGACGACCATCTCGGCGACCTCCTCGCGGATCTGCTCGATCATCACCTTGCGTTCGGTCTCGGCAGCCATCTCGGCGGCGGCCTTGATCTGGGCAGCCTTCTTCTCGGCTTCGGCGACAATGGCGGCCTTCATGACCTCGCCCTGGCTACGCGCCTCGGCCAGGATCTGCGCCTTCTCGGCCTCAAGGTTGGCAATACCCTTCTCCACGTCCTTGAGCTTGACCTCGGCGTCCTTGCGGCGCTGGGCCAAATCCGCCAACTCGTGCTTGATCTGGTCCGTGCGCCCCCGGAAGAAACCGGCGATTGCCTTGCCGCCGAACTTCCAGATGATGGCCACGACGATCACCGTGTTCAGCACACGGAGGAAAAAGTTCATCCAGGGAATCTCGTGTCCGTCTCCGGCCGCGTGGGCGACACCACAGGCGAGCACCACCATCACGGCCGCCAACGCGACGCTCTTGAACATCCTTTTCACGCTCGACCTCCCGTGTTCCTAGCCCAAAATCCTGGCGGTGGCCTTCTCGGCCATCGCCCGAACGTTCGCCTTCAGGGCCTGCGAAGCCTTGTCGGCCTGCGCGCCGAGATCGGCCCGGGCCGAAGCCAACTGCGCCGAGGCCTCCTGCTGCGCGGCGGAGATCAGCTCCTGCTCGCGCTCCTGGGCCTTGGCCTTGAGCGCCTCGCGCTCGGCCGCGCCCGCCGCGCGGGCCTGCGCAAGAGCAGCCTCGAAGTCTTTCAGCTTCTTGGAAGCGTTGTCGGTGAAACCGGTGATGGCGTCGAGCTGCTCGCTCTTGTGCTCGGCGCGCTTCCTTATGATTCCCCGGATCGGCTTCAGGAGAATCTGGTTCATGATGAACCAGATGATGAGGAAGTTCGCGAGCTGAATCCAGATAGTAACGTCGATATCTATCATGCGCGCCCCCGGGAAAGGTTGTGAATTTTGGTTCAAGGACAGACGGGGTTTACGTGATTCAAAATCCCCTGTCAAAGGCTTTTTCAACGCAAATTGCCCGCCAAGGCCCGAACTACGCGGCCCCATGCGGTATTGTGCGGTTTTTCACGCAAAAAAATCCGCCAGAGGCAGATTCAAGGTCGCCGCGTTGACGCCTTCCCGCCGCCCCGGCGAAAGCGTCCCGTGCGCCGTACCCGGCAGCCGAAGCCTATTCGGCGACCGTCTCGGCCTTGGGCGATCCGTTCATGGTGATCGAGCCTTCCACCACCGCACCCTCCTCCACGACCAGAACCGGCGTGAACAGGCAGCCCTGGAGGTTTGCCGTGCGGTGCAGGACGATCTTTTCACGCGCGTGAACCTCGCCGGTCATGCGGCCGGAAAGGACGAGCTGTCCCACATTGATGGTACCCTGCACGTCGGCCTCCTGGCCGACCACAAGCGTTCCCTCACTCGTCACCTCGCCATGGAAAACCCCGTCGATGCGAACCGAGCCCTGAAAATGAAGCTTGCCTTGGTAGGCCGTGCCGGCCCCCAGAAAGGCATTGATCTCGTCTTTGGCCATAGTCTTTCTCCCGAACATGAGCCCAGCCCCCTTCAGGCCTGTTTGAATACGAAGCGGCGCATGGAAACGTTCATGACGATGCCGATCAGACAGAAGTTCACCAGCAGGGCGCTGCCGCCGTAACTAACAAACGGCAGCGGAATGCCGACCACGGGCATGAGCCCGAGAACCATACCGATGTTGATGCAGATTTGCCAGAAGAAATAGAAGAACACCCCGCCGCAGAGGAATGCGCCGAAACGATCCTTGGCCTCACTCGCCGCAAGGTGGAACTGATGCAGAAAGAAGCAGAACAGCGCAAGCAGGGCGACCATGCCAAGAAAACCCCATTCCTCGCCGAACACGGCCACGGCGAAATCCGTGTGTTTCTCCGGGAGAAAGCGGAGCTGGCTCTGGGTTCCGCCCAGGAAGCCCTTGCCGGTCAGGCCGCCCGACCCGATGGCAATCTGCGATTGTATAATATGATAGCCTGCGCCAAGCGGGTCGTTGGTCGGATCGAGAAAGGTCATGATGCGCCGCTTTTGGTAGTCGTGCAGCCCGAACCAGCCAAGGGGCACGAGACAGGGGCCGAGCACGGCGGCGAGCTTGAGGATGCTGGGCCGCACCCCCCTGAAGAGCACCATGCCGCCCAAAAGGAGAAGGATTGAGAGTCCCGACCCAAGGTCCGGCTGCATGACCACGAGCAGCGCGGGCAGGCTGCCCACGCCGAGCACGTAGGCCAGGTCCTTGAATCCGAGCGGCCCCGCGCCCCTGGCGAGAATCCGCGCGCCTATGATCAGCACGCTGATCTTGGCCAGCTCAGACGGCTGGAAGTTCATGAATCCCAGGGAGATCCAGCGCTGTGCACCGCCCGCCACCTTGCCCATGAACAACACATAGACGAGTAGCGCGACGGTGAGCCAGTAAAGCGGCCACGCCAGCACCTTGAGGTGCCGGTAGTCGAAGAGCATGAAGGCGAGCATGGCGCACAGCCCCATGCCCCCCCAGACGAGTTGCTTCTGATAGAAGGCCGAGACCGCTATGCCGCCTTCGAGCCGTATTCCCGAGGCCGAATAGAGGTTCATGACACCGACGCCGAAAAGAATCAGCACCAGGGCCAAAAGCCCCCAGTTGATGTGCAGGAAGAGCCTGCGATCCATCGGCGTCACGGCTTTCCCTCCCAGGGATTGGGCGGCGCTGCGACCTTGGCGATGGGGCTGGTCGAACCCTCGGGAATCACGTAGGGCCAGGCATCGAGCTTCTCCCTGGCCTCGATGAAGAGATAGTCGTAAAGCGCCTTGGCAATGGGCCCGGCCGTACCCGATCCGCTGCCGCCGTGTTCGACCATGACCACGATGACCACTGCCCGGCCGTCCTTGACGCCCCAGGTGGCGATCCAGGCGTGGTCGCGAAAGCGGTACTCGATTTCCGAAGCCTTGACGCCACGCAGTTCCTCGCGCAGGCGCACCACCTGGGCCGTGCCCGTCTTGCCACCCATGGCTGCGCCCGGAGTGCGCAGTCGTCTTGCCGTGCCGTGCTGCACGTCCACGGTGTCGCGCATGGTCTCAAGGAGCATTTCGATGTGCCTGTCCGAGAGCGGCAACCGTTCGACCTCCCCGGGCTGGGCGTCCATGAGCAGGGTGGGCCGTACCACGTGCCCGCCGTTGACCAGCGCGGAGTAAAATCTGGCGAGTTGGATCGGTGAGACCTGGGTATAACCCTGGCCAATGGCCAAGTTCAGGTTCTCGCCTCCCTGCCAGCGCTCGCCGAAACGCCTGAGCTTCCATTGGCGGCTGGGCACGAGTCCGCTTTTTTCGTGGGGAAGCTCGATGCCCGAGGCCGCGCCGAACCCGGCCTTGCGGGCGAACGCCTCGATGCGGTCCACGCCAAGACGCTGCCCGAGATCGTAGAAATAGACGTCGCACGACTCGACCAGTCCCCGCTTGAAGTCCACGTGTCCATGGCCTTCCTTCTTCCAGCAGCGGAAGACGTGGCTGCCGAGCGACGTGGAGCCGGAGCAGAAAACCGTCTTTCTCGGGTCGATCAGACCTTCGTGCAAGGCGGCCGCGGCGACCAGGGTCTTGAAGGTCGAGCCGGGAGGATACACGCTCTGCGTGGCCCTGTTCTGCATGGGATGACGGGGGTCGTCGCGCAGCTTGGCCCAGTCTGCGCTCGAAAGACCTCCCACGAAAACGTTCGGATTAAAAGACGGCCGCGAAGCCAGGGCCAGAACTTGGCCGGTGAAAGGCTCCATCACGACCACGGTGCCGGTATGCTCGTGCTCGTCGAGCAGCCGCGAGGCCAGCACCTGGATGTCCAGATCGACAGACAGCCTCATGTCGTTGCCCGAACGCGGGTCCCGCACCACCAGAGAGCTCAGCTGCCGCCCTGCGGCATCGACTTCGATCTGCCGAAGCCCCTTGGCCCCTCGCAGCCACTGCTCCCGCACAAGCTCGATACCGCGCTTGCCCACGGAATCGCCCAGCGACAGCCCCTTGTCGCGCTCGAGTTCTTCTTCGTTAGCCTCGGCCACGTATCCCAAGACGTGTGCCAGGAGATCGTTTTGCGGATAAAATCGTTTGGGCTTGACCACAATTTCGAGGCCGGGCCAGCGAAAAACATTGGCCTCGGCCCGCGCCAACAGTTCGGGCGCCATGTCCGTGGCCAGGATAAGCGGCTCGAAGCTCTTGGTCCGACGCCGGCCCTTTTCGTAGATGCGATCGATCTCCTCGCGGGGGATGCCGGTCCACTGTGCAACCTTGGCCAGGGTGGCGTCCATGTCGCGCACGTCCTCACGCACCACGGCCAGGGCATAGGCCGGCTCGTTCCAGGACAACAGACGGTCGAGCCGGTCGCGGATCAGGCCTCGCGGTGCGTACATGGACTCGTGGCGCAGGCGGTTGTCGCGCGCCTTTTCAGAATAGAATTCGCCCTTGTGGATCTGCAGGTACCACAGACGGATGGCGAAAAGGCAAAAAAGTCCCACCACGAGGACCTGGAGAAGAACGAGTCCGCTGCGGGGAGCGGACGCGCCGTCATGTTGTTGCAACGCGCTGCGCATGTCTGGTCACGAACCGGGCATACATTTTCTGTGCCGTGAGCCACAGGAGCGGGAAGAGCAGTGCCTGGAGCAACGCTGTCGCGAGCACCGCGCCGCGCTCCGGCGCAACTCCCTGGAGTCCGGCCATGGTCAGGGCCAACCACGCCTGCGAAGCACCGCTGAAAAAACCGAGCAGGCAGATGAACAGGATGTTCCTGGCCTCGAAGAGCCAGCGTCCGAAATAGAAGGCCAGGGCCAGGGAGCCGTACAGCAGGGGCATCATGCCGAAGGCCAGGTTGCCCATGCCCTCCTGCAAAAGAATCCATGGCACGGCCAGCCACAAAGTACGGCTGCGGTCCTGTTCCTGCATGCTGACCACGAGCCCGGCGGCCAGGAAATCCGTCCCTGGAAGGAGATATTGGCCCCAAATGGCGACAATTGTAAAGCAAAGCCAGAACAGGAAAACCCGCACGCCTAGCCCCCGTTATCCCGGCCTTCGGGAGCGGAGCCGGAACCATCGCCGGAGGGAAGTTGCTCCATGATCGGCACGTCCGGCTCTGGCGGCAGTTGCACTTCGGGCGGTGCGCCCATCGGCCTGGCCGCGGCCTGGCCGCCATCAATGTCCTCAGCCGCCTCCCCACCGTCGAGACGGGCCAGCAGAAACAGTTCCTCCACCCCACGCACGTCGAAAAGCGGCTCGGCCTGGGCGCTTTGGAACAGCGAGACGTCGGGCTGCTCGACCCGCACCACCCGCGCCACGGGAAGCCCCTTGGGAAAGATTCCGTCGAGCCCCGAGGTCACAAGCAGTTCGCCCACACTCAGGGTGCCGCTCACGGGCACGTATTTGAGGTCGAAGAGTTCGTCCGGTCCTCCGCCCGAAAGAATCGCGGTGGTGCGGTTCTCGCTGCCCATGACCGCGACCCGACTGTTCTGGTCCGTAAGGAGAAGCACCGTGGAATAGTTCGGCGAGGTTCGCAGCACGCGGCCAACCACGCCTTCGGGGATCACCGCCGGGGCGTCGTTGGCGAAACCGTGCGCCTCGCCCAAATCGACGAGGACGGAGCCGAGCGCTCCGGTGGGCCCCAGCTTTTGGCCGATGACCCTGGCCGCGCGCGCCGTCCAATTCTCAGCCGGCGCAAAACCCAGGAGGCGTTCGAGCCGTGGTACGCTCGCGGCCTGCTCACGCAGGCGCACGTTCTCGGAAATCAGTTCGTGCACGACGAGATGCAACCGCTCGTTCTCCTCGCGAACGTCCACAAGGTCCACGTAGCCCGACCACAAGCCAAGAGCCTGCTGGCGCGCCCATTCGCCGGGCAACAGGACATGGCCCGTGAATTCGAGTCCCGTGCGCGTGGCGAGACGGTCGAGAATGCCCGTCTTCAGGTTCCACGTATAGAGACTTAAATAGCCGATGAGAACGAGGACGAAGACGAGCGCGGCGCGCTTGTAGCCACTGCGCCGTGTCATCGCTGTGCGCCCCGTGCGGCGCGCTGGTCAGTCGAAAGGGGCATCGCGGTCTCCCAAGCTGCGCGTCTGGCGTGCGACCGGTTCGTGTGGCGCCCCTGGCTCAATCGATGGTCACTTCCTTGTACAGATCGATATGCTCAAGCGCCTTGCCCGACCCGAGCACCACGGCCGAAAGAGGATCGTCCACGGCCACGATGGGCAGATGCGTCTCCTCGCGCAGGAGCTGGTCCAGACCCTTGAGGAGCGCCCCCCCGCCGGTGAGCACGATGCCCCGGTCGACGATGTCCGCGGCCAGTTCAGGCGGCGTCTGTTCCAGGGCGATGCGCACGCCCTGAACGATGGCCTCGACCTGCTCGGAGATGGCCTTGCGCACTTCCTCCGAGGTGATCATGATGTTCTGCGGGATGCCCGAGACGAGGTCGCGGCCCTTGACCTCCATCTCCTCGTTTTCGCCCGTGGGATAGGCCGAAGCGATCTGGATCTTGATCTGCTCCGCGGTGCTCTCTCCGATGAGCATGTTGTACTTGCGCTTGACGTACTGCATGATGGCTTCGTCCATCTTGTCGCCGCCCACGCGCACGGATTTGGAATAGACGATGCCGGAGAGCGAAATGACCGCCACCTCGGTGGTGCCGCCGCCGATGTCCACGACCATGTTCGAGGTCGGCTCGGTGATCGGCAGATTCGCACCGATAGCCGCGGCCATGGGCTCCTCGATAAGGTAGACCTCACGCGCGCCCGCCGACTGGGCGGACTCTTTGACCGCACGCTTCTCCACCTGGGTGATGCCCGTGGGCACGCAGATGATGATCCTGGGACGCACCAAGCGGCGGGAGTTGTGGACCTTGGCGATGAAATGGCGCAGCATGGCCTCGGTGACTTCGAAGTCGGCGATCACGCCGTCCTTCATGGGCCGGATGGCCACGATGTTGCCGGGCGTGCGGCCGAGCATGCGCTTGGCTTCCGCGCCCACGGCGAGCACCTTGTTGCCGCCGCGCGCGTCCTTCTTGACGGCCACCACGGAAGGCTCGCGCAGCATGATGCCGCGTCCCTTCACGTAAACCAGGGTATTGGCGGTGCCCAGATCGATGGCCAGATCGTTGGAAAAATAACCGAGAACGGAATCGATGATTTTGGACATGGTGGTATGGATACTCCTTGGATGGACGCTGCCGCCGCCCCCCGGACTCATGGTCGCAAGTAACGAGGCAAGCTACCAGAAGACCCAGGCACCCGCAACAAGGATCGCAACGGCCTGCCCGGCGGCGATCGCGAAGGCCTCATGAACCAAAGATTCTTCTCCCTGGCCACGCACCTGCGCGCGCGTTTCGGCCGCCGCGTGCAAAAAATCCCCCTGGACGTGGGCGCGGACTGTCCCAACCGCGACGGCACGGCCGGAACGGGCGGCTGCGCCTTCTGCTCGCCGCGCGGCGCGGGCTCCGGCCTTTCGCATCTGCCGCTCGCGGCGCAATGGGAGCGCTGGGCGGCCCGGGCACGGCGCAAATACGGCGCGCACGTCGGATTCATGGCCTATCTGCAGGACCATACCGCCACCCACCTGCCCCTTGCACGCCTGGCGGCGCTTTTGGCCGAGGCCGCGAGCCTGCCGGACTGCCTCGCCCTGGCCGTGTCCACGCGGCCCGACACTCTCGACGACGAGAAGCTTTCGGCCATCGCCGCAGTGCCCCTCGGCGAAATCTGGCTCGACATGGGGTTGCAGTCGGCCCACGACGCCACCCTGACGCGCATCGGCCGGGGCCACGACGCGGCTTCTTTCGCAACAGCCTGCGAGCGCGCGGCCGCGTGCGGCCTTCTCGTCTGCGGCCACGTCATCCTCGGGCTGCCGGGCGAAACCCAGGAGCACTGGCTTTCGACCATCGATTTCCTGAACCGGCTGCCCGTGGCGGGCGTCAAATTCCACAACCTCTTCGTCAGCCGAGGCAGCGCCCTGGAAAGCGCCTGGCAGGCCGGACGATTCATCCCGCCGGAGATGGATGCCTACGTCCAAGGTCTGGCGCGCTGCCTCGAGCGCCTGCGGCCCGACGTCGTCATCCACCGCCTGCACGCCGATCCCGCGCCGGGCGAACTGGCCGCTCCAGCGTGGGCCGCCGACCGCCCCGCGCTTCGCCGCGCCATCGAAAACATCTTGACCCGACTCGACGCGCACCAAGGCATGGACTATCATCCGGAAACCGGGCCGAACCACGTACACGGGAGGAAACCATGAGCACTGCCCGCTACGAATATCTCTGCGCCAAGCCCCTGGCCCTGACGCTGCGCTGGGAGGGAGACGACCTCGCGGCCATCGCTCTGGCCTGGTCGCGCGACGATTTCATGCCCCACCCCCTGGGCCGCATCGGCCAGAGCCTGCAAGACGCCCTGGAACGCTACGTGGCGGGTCGGCTCGACAAATGGCCCAGGCTCCCGCTGCGCATGGGGACCCTGCCGCCCTTCAGGCGCAAAGTGCTCGAAATCCTCGCCGAGGTGCCCAAGGGCCAGACCCTGACTTACGGACAACTGGCGGCCAAGGCGGGCAACCCAAAGGCGGCGCGGGCCGTGGGCCAATGCATGGCCCAAAACCCCTGGCCGCTGGTTGTGCCCTGCCACCGAGTGCTCGGCTCGCAAGGACTGCACGGCTTCGGTCCCGGACTGGAAATGAAGGAATACCTGCTTAGGCTCGAAGGCGCCCTGCCCGACTAGCAGGCCGTTCAGAAAGCACCGTCTGCTGCGTTGCCGCTGGAGGAGGCGCTGCCTCCTCCAGACCTCCACCGCCAGGGGGCTGAGCCCCCTGGACCCTGCGATTCGCTTCCAAGCCATCGTTGGCAACGCCGACGTCGGTGCGGCGGTGATACGCCCTTGAATCATGCTTTCCCGAAGCCGTCGCAGACGGTTTCGGGAATCGCAGGGGTCCGGGGGAGATCATCTCCCCCGGCGGGGCGCGGGGCAGAGCCCCGCTCTCAACGCCGCGATCGCGGATTTTTCACGCCCCACCCTAGGTGGTGGGGAGGTAGCGCTTAAGCTCCCACTCGGAAATGTGGGTGCGGTACTCGTCCCACTCCGCCTTCTTGGCTTCGAGGTAGGCGGCGTGCATGTGCTCGCCGAGCACCTCTTTCATGAGCTCGGAGTTTTCGAAGTGGGAAATGGCCTCCTGCAACGATCCGGGCAGGGAGTCGATACCCCTGTCGAACATCTCGCGCTCGGTCATCTTGAAGATGTTCTCTTCCACGGGGGTGGAGAGCTCGTAGCCTTCCTCCATGCCTTTCAGGCCCGCGCCGAGCATGGCGGCGAAGGCGAGGTAGGGGTTGCAGGTCGGGTCCGGGCTGCGCAGTTCGATGCGCGTGGCGGCTTCCTTGCCGGGCTTGTACATGGGCACGCGGATGAGCGCCGAGCGGTTGCGGTTGGCCCAGGCGATGTAGACCGGGGCTTCGTAACCGGGCACGAGGCGCTTGTAGGAGTTGACGATGGGGTTGGTCAGGACGCAGAACTCCTTGGCGTGCTTGAGCAGTCCCGCGATGTAGGCCCTGCAGTCCTTGGAGAGGTTGAACTTCTCGCCTGCATCGAAGAAGGCGTTGCGGCCGTTCTTGAACAGCGACTGGTGGGTGTGCATGCCCGAGCCGTTCTCGCCGAACAAGGGCTTGGGCATGAAGGTGGCGTAGCAGCCGTGCTTGCGCGCGGTCTCCTTGATGACGACCTTGTAGGTGATGGCCGTGTCGGCCATCTTGAGGGCCTCCTGGTAGCGCAGATCGATCTCGTGCTGCGAGGGGGCGACTTCGTGGTGCGAGTATTCGACATGAATGCCCATGCGCGTCAGGGAGAAAATGATGTCGCGGCGGATGTCGTTACCCAGGTCGAGCGGCGGCGCGTCGAAGTAGCCACCGAGATCGAGCACGCGGGGATCGCTCGGGCTCGTGAAGAGGAAGAATTCGAGTTCGGGGCCCACGTACATGGTGTAGCCCTTGGCGGCGGCCTTATCGAGCACGCGCTTGAGCACATAACGCGGGTCGCCGACGAAAGGCGTTCCGTCCGGGTAGCGGATGGAGCAGAACATGCGCGCCACGGGCCGCTCCGTGGGCCGCCAAGCCACGAGCTGGAAAGTGGTGGGATCGGGGAAGGCGACCATGTCGGACTCCTCGATGCGCGTGAAGCCGAGGATGGAGGAGCCGTCGAATCCCATGCCTTCCTCGAAGGCGCCTTCGAGTTCGCTGGGCAGGATCTGGAAGCTCTTCAGGTTGCCCATGATGTCCACGAACCAGAACTGGAGGAAGCTCACGTTATAGTCGTTGACCGCCTTGAGCACGTCGTCGGCGTTCTTGCAGTTGAACACGGGGGTTTCCATGCAGCCGCTCCTTGCGAAATTTCGGGTTGTTCCTCATTCCCCAATCCGGGGATAACACAACATTTATCATGCCACGGTCCCGACAAAAAATCCAGACTGAAAAAACCAACCATTTCAACTGGTCACAAACTCGCAACAAAAAGGCTACGCCAATGGTTACCATTTTGTCATTTTTTGGTCCACAGCCATTCCGCCGCGCCGCCAAGCCTCACTATTACTTGAAATATATCACTTTATTCTGGAATGTCGGTGTTTACACAACCACAGAAGCACCAACAAACAAAGAACTCGCCCCACCCTCCATGCGAGGCTTTGCAAAAAAGGCATCGACTTTGTGCCCTATGTTTCTTTTTTGTAAAAACGAGCACCGCCAAGGAGGGTCGCCTCGCTCGCAATGCATTGGTTTTACGAACAAAGAAGACTCTGGCCCGGTTCTTGTTTGTCGCCGGGCACCCGCGCGCAAGCGGGGGAATCGAGAGGGAATCCGGGCCTCGCGCGTTCGGATATTTTTTATGGCACGTCGGCTGCCGGGGCGCTCCGGCGGCACATCCAGGAAAAGGAGTATTGCATGAATCAGGGTCGTATGAACGCCATCGCCGCCGTCAACAACTTCAAGCCCATCTCGGCACCGCTCAGCTTCGCCGAGACCCGCGCCACCGACATCTTCGGCAGCAACGTCTTCAATGACAAGGTCATGAAGGCCATGCTGCCCAAAGAGGTCTACAAGTCACTCAAGCGGACCATTGAGAAAGGCGAGAAGCTCGACCCGACGGTGGCCACCATCGTGGCCCAGGCCATGAAAGATTGGGCCATTTCCAAGGGCGCTACCCACTTCTGCCACGTCTTCTACCCGCTGACCGGCCTGACCGCCGAGAAGCACGACTCCTTCCTGGTGCCCGACGGCAAGGGCGGCGCGCTGGCCGAGTTCGACGGCAAGATGCTCATCCAGGGCGAGCCCGATGCCTCGTCCTTCCCCTCCGGCGGCCTGCGCACCACCTTCGAGGCGCGCGGCTACACCGCATGGGACGTGACCTCTCCGGCCTACATCCTGGAGAACCCCAATGGCACGGTGCTGTGCATCCCCACGGCCTTCGTCTCCTGGACCGGCGAGGCCCTGGACAAGAAGACCCCGCTCCTGCGCTCCTTGCAGGTCCTGAACACCCAGGCCCAGCGCGTGCTCAAGCTCTTCGGCAAAAAGGTCGAGGCTCCGGTGACCTGCTTTGCCGGTCCCGAGCAGGAATATTTTCTCATCGACCGCAACTTCTACTACGCCCGCCCCGACCTCTACCTGGCCGGTCGCACCCTCTTCGGGGCCAAGTCGCCCAAGGGACAGGAGTTCGAGGACCAGTACTTCGGCGCGATTCCCCGCCGCGTGCTGGCCTTCATGATGGAAGTCGAGCGCGAACTGTTCAAGGTCGGCGTGCCCGTTAAGACCCGCCACAACGAGGTCGCTCCGGCCCAGTACGAGATCGCCCCGATCTTCGAGCAGGGCAACATCGCCACCGACCACAACCAGATCATCATGCACACCCTGCGCTCCGTGGCCAGGCGCTACGGCATGGCCTGCCTGCTGCACGAGAAGCCCTTTGCGGGCATCAACGGCTCGGGCAAGCACCTGAACTACTCCATCGGCAACTCCGAACTCGGTTCACTCTTCGATCCGGGCGAGACGCCGCACGCCAACGCCATGTTCCTGGTCTTCTGCGCGGCCATGATCCGCGCCTGCCACAAGTACGGCGGTCTTCTGCGCGCCACCGTGGCTGCGGCGGGCAACGACCATCGCCTGGGCGCCAACGAGGCTCCTCCGGCTATCATGTCCATCTACCTGGGCGAGATGCTGACCGACGTCTTCGAGCAGATCAAGAACGGCGGCGCCAAGTCTTCCAAGAAGAAGGACGCGATGCACGTGGGCGTGGACACCCTGCCGCCCCTGCCCATGGACCCGGGCGACCGCAACCGCACGAGCCCCATCGCCTTCACCGGCAACCGCTTCGAGTTCCGCGCCGTGGGCTCCTCCATGTCCATCGCGGGCTCCCAGGTCGCCCTGAACACCATGCTGGCCGAATCCCTGGACTACATCGCCACCGAGATCGAGAAGAAGACCGGCGGCAAGAAGGCCGGCCTCAATCAGGCCGTGACCGAGATCATCCAGGACATCATGAAGAAGCACGAGGCCATCATCTTCAACGGCAACGGCTACTCCGAGGAGTGGCACAAGGAAGCCAAGAAGCGCGGCCTGCCCAACCATCCCAACACCCCGGCCGCCCTGCCCGAGCTGACCAAGGCCGAGGTCATCGAGCTGTTCGAGAAGTACGGCGTGCTTTCCGGCCGAGAACTGCACTCCCGCCAGGAGATATACACCGAGTTCTACAGCCGCACCATCAAGACCGAGGCCGCCCTGACCGTCAAGATCGCCCGTACCATGATCCTGCCGGGCGCAATCCGCTACCAGAGCGACCTGGCCGCGACCTGCGCCAACATGAAGGCCATCGGCAAGGAGTATCGCTCCATCGCCCTGGACGACGTGACCGCAAAGCTGCGCGGCCTGCAGGACGCCATCCTCGATCTTGAGAAGCTGTGCGCGCACGAGGCCAAGGACGCCCTGGCCGAAGCCAAGTACCTGTGCGACAAGGTGCTGCCCGCCATGAACGAGGTTCGGCGCTGGGCCGACGAACTCGAACAAGTGGTCAACGACGACTACTGGCCGCTGCCCTCCTACATGGAAATGTGCTTCATCAAGTAGCTTCTCCCGCCCTGTCCCACGTCCCGCCAAAGGCCCGCTCCCTCTCGGGGGCGGGCCTTTTCTCATCGGGCCTTGAGCGGCCGGAACGCGCGGACGCTCGGACGTCATTGACGCCGGGCCGGACTGAAGATAGAGCAGCCCGGCCGCGCGAAGAGGCGTCCAGAACGCCCGCCTGCCGAATTCAATCGCGCGGCATCCGGTTTTGGGAGTTGGCTGCCACGTGAGCAAGCTGCTGTATATCTGCGCGGCCTTCGCCGCCCTGTTCGTCTTTCTTCAGGCCGTCACGGCCCGCGCGGCCGACCTGCCCGTATCGACCAAGGGAGAGGAGCTTCCGACCGAGGAACCCGCCCTCCCCGTCTGTCCGGCTCCCGCGGCCGCGGCCGACGCGCGCGACGCGTGCTACCGCCTCGTCCCGGCTGTGAACGGAGGCCGCTGTCAGCCTCAGAGCCTGATCTACTCCCGCTGCCGCACGGGCATCATGACCTGCCGCCTGGACGACACGAGCCCGGTGCAGTGGTTCGCCTGCGAGAAAAATCGTGGCGCGACGACCTCACTGCCCACGACGGGCAGCGTGCTCATCCTGGCCGCCAACGCCAAGCGCGGCATGCCCACCGGCCACACCCTGCATGTGGAGGACGCCTGCCCCGAACCGGGCGGAACCTGGCTTCTGCGGCTCTCGCACACCAACCACGACCGCAAGTGCTCCCTCGATCTCGACGCCGCGGCGCGCTTTCATCCCGCGTCCATGCGCGTGGAGTTCCTCTCCGGCGCATGGTCTGCCTGGGCCTCGCACCTGACGGCGCTAGGCTTCATTGGCAAACGCTGAGCCGCTCTTTTCCGCCCCCTCCCTCCCTACCCTGGAATCTCGCAGAAGACGTCCCTTGCCCGCATGAGCCGCGCGCCCGCCGTGTGCAGTTCGTCCCTGGCCTTCTCGTACTCCCGCTCATCGAGCGGCATCACCCCGTCCATGATGAGCACGCAGGGATAACCGAAGTCCAGGGCGTCGCGCAGGCTGTAGAACACGCAGATCTCGGCGGCCAGACCGCAGAAGTAGAGCTCGGTGGCCCCTTTCTCGCGCAGGTATCCGGCCAGCCCTGTGCTCCTGCGCCGCGCGTTGTCGTAGAAGCAGCTATAGCTGTCCACCCTCGGGTCCACGCCCTTGCGGAAGATGGCCTGCACCGCGCGCGTGTCGAGATCGGGATGGAACTTCGCCCCCCATTCGCCCTGCACGCAGTGGTCGGGCCACAGCGTCTGGGGCAGGCCGTCGAGTTCGACGCTCTCGAAGGCCGCGCGTCCCGGATGCTGCGAGGCGAAGCTCGCGTGCCCGGGCGGATGCCAGTCCTGCGTGGCCACGGCCAGTCCGAAGCCCGGTTGCAGGCCATTGACCACCTCGACGATGGTGTCGCCCCTCGGCACGGGCAGCGCGCCGCCGGGCATGAAATCGTTCTGGATGTCCACGAGGATGAGCGTCTTCATGGCCTCATGCCCTCCTGTAGCGTGCGATCAGCCGGTCCCGGACCGCCTTGAGCCGGTCGCTGATCCCCACCTTGTAGACGTAGGGGCGCCCGAAGCGCTTGTATTCATCCTCCAGTTGCCCGAGCCTGGCCTTGGCGAACGCGGCGATCTCGCGCACCGAAAGCGGCTTTTGGGTGCGCGCGCCGCCGCGCATGACGGGCCTTGAGATGCGCTCCTTGGCGAATCCCCTGGTGGACAGCGATTTCAAGGTGTCGAACGGGTGGTGCATGGCTTCCACGTCCTTCTCCCCGGCCAAGGCCACGGCGTCCGCGCCGTAGAAGTTCCCCTCGCCATCCAGGAGCCGGAAGACCTGCTTGAGCTGCGGCAGGGTGATCTTCTCGGTCTCCTCGGTGATCTTGATGCGCGGGCCGCGGTTGGCGAAGGCGAGCTTGTAGACCCCGTCCAGGGCCGCGTCCGGCCTGCCCGTGACGAGGCTCGTGCCCACGCCGAAGGCGTCTATGGGCGCGGCCTGCTCCACAAGGCTTTTGATGGCGTGCTCGTCCAGTTGGCTCGATGCCACGATGCGCACGTAGCCAAGTCCGGCCTCGTCGAGCATGGCCCGCGCCCTCTTGGCGAGGTAGGCCAGGTCGCCGCTGTCGAGGCGTATGCCCGCCAGGCGATGGCCGCGCTCCTCCATCTCCCTGCCCGTGGCGATGGCGTTTGGCACGCCGCTGCGCAGGGTGTCGTAGGTGTCCACGAGGAGGATGCAGTTTTGGGGTCTTTGTTCGGCGAAGGCCCTGAAGGCGGCCAGCTCGTCATCGTGGCTCTGGATGAAGGAATGGGCCAGGGTGCCGGAGACGGGGATGCCGTAATCCATCCCGGCCCGGACGTTGCTCGTGGCGTCGAATCCGCCGATGACCGCGGCCCTGCTGGCGTGGTAGCCGCCCAGGCCCTGCGCCCGGCGGAGTCCGAAATCGACCAGTGAACGGTCCCCGGCCGCGAAGCGCATGCGGCTGGCCTTGGTGGCCACCAGCGTCTGGAAGTTGAGGATGTTGAGCAAAAGCGTCTCGGCGATTTGGGCCTCGATGATCGGTCCCTTGACGCTCAGGACGGGACTCGTCGCGAAGACCACCTCGCCCTCGCGCGCGGCGTGCACGTCGCAGGTGAACCTGAAGCCGCGCAGGTATTCGAGGAAGCGTGCGTCGAAGCCCTGCTCGCGCAAAAAACCGATCTCTCGCTCCTCGAAGCGCAACTCCTCCAAAGCCGACAGCGCGTCCTCGAGTCCTGCAAAGACCGCATAGCCGCCGTCAAAGGGATTCTTCCGGAAGAGATAGTCGAAGACCGCGGCGTTCTCCCGCGTCCCGCCCAGGTAGTAGGCCTGGGCCATGGTCAACTGGTACAGGTCGGTATACGTGCCGGGGTAACGGATCATGCTCATGGAACGGTCTTCCCTTGCCCGCCGGCCGGTCGGCCGGGATCATGCCGCACGCGCCGCGCACGGACGCGATCGGCTTGTCCTTCGGTCTTGCTCGAGAAGCTACACCTTCGGGGCGGAAATGTTGAGGCCCGCGCGAAAGATCCGGCGCATTTTCCTTGCCATGCGGCCGATGATGGCAGAATTTGATTCTCGACAAACAGGAGGGAGACCATATGTCCACGGAGAACGCCAAGGCATACATGCGGCGCATGCGCACCGATCCCGCGTTCAAGCGGCAGGTCGAGGCGCTGGCGGACGACGATGCCCGGTGGGACTTCATCAGGGCGCAGGGCTACGAATTCACCTTCCGCGAATTCGACGCCGCCCAGGTGGAACTGATGGCCGAGTTCGGCTCGGACGATCCGGGCCGGATCAAGGGCTGAAGCGCAGCGAAGGCAAAACCCTTGTGCTCGCGCGTCAGCCGAGCCCCTGGCCGGGACCTTTGCCGCAGCCGCATTCGCCGCAGCCGCAACCGCTCTTCTTCGACCTGGCAGCCATGAATCTGCGTACGAGATATCCCACAGCCACAGCCACCACCGCGCCGACTATCGCATAATCGAGCCATTCGTTCATTGCGCTCTCCTTTCAGTTTTTGGCCCAGGCCGTTCAGGCCGAGGCGGCCATGATTTTATCGGCCTGCGCCACGATGCGGTCGCCACCCGCGCGCTTGGCCTCGTAGACGGCGGCGTCCGCGCGCGCGACCAACGCTTCGCATTCGGCCGCAAGGTCCACCGCCTCGGGGTCGAAGGCGGCCAGACCTATGGAAAGCGTGGCCCGGCCGATGCCTTCGCCCGCAAACCGCTGCCGTATGCGCTCAGCCACGGCCCTGGCCTCGTCCGCACCCCGGCTGACCACGAGCACGCCGAACTCGTCGCCGCCATAGCGGAACGGGCAGTCTCCGTCGCGCACGCTGGTGCGCAGAATGGCCGCGAGCCGCCGCAAAAGCTCGTCGCCCGCCAAGTGCCCGAAGGCGTCATTGACGCTCTTGAAATTGTCGCAGTCCACGAGCAGCAGATGAAACGGCGTACGCGTGGCGCGGGCCACGCGGGCCATCTCGTGCAGGCGCTCGGAAAAGGCGCGTCGGTTGGCGATGTCAGTCAATGGATCCCGCAACGAGAGGTCCTCGAAGCGCCGCTTGCTTTCCGTGGTTTGGTTCAGTCGGGCGTGCAGCCAATCTTCGCGACTGGCGATGGAGTGCGCCATCCAGTTCAGGTTGCGTTTGAGGCGAACGAGATCGTGCTCCTCGTCGCGCTCCTCGGGCAGGGCGAACTCGGTCGCGTAATTTCCCTGCTTGATTGCCAGACAAAATCTATTGATTTCTTTGATGTTTTTAAGAATCACATAGTGTCCGACCAGATGCGCGATGGGCCAGGCGAGCACGATGCCCGCGACCACGGCCAGGGCCAGAAAGCCCGTCAGGTCGTCCAGGCGGCGTTCATACGCCAGGTGCATGGCGACTCCCAGGGGCAGTACGGATACGGCGAACAGCAGCAGGCACAAGAGCGTCGTCGCGGACATCCCGCAACCAGGCCGACCGCGAAGCGCCTGCCTGCGGCCGGAGGCACGCTCCGAGAACCAGCGGGCAGCCCTTCCCGGCAGCGCGGAAAGGTTTGGGTCCTGCCCGCGTTCTGTAGCCGGT
Organism: Alkalidesulfovibrio alkalitolerans DSM 16529; assembly: GCF_000422245.1. Taxonomy (NCBI): domain Bacteria; kingdom Pseudomonadati; phylum Thermodesulfobacteriota; class Desulfovibrionia; order Desulfovibrionales; family Desulfovibrionaceae; genus Alkalidesulfovibrio; species Alkalidesulfovibrio alkalitolerans. The sequence goes on along the minus strand of NZ_ATHI01000026.1, from coordinate 12,083 downwards.
TCGTCAGCGGCCCGGCTCGACGCGCTCGCCTTCATCCGTCGCACCCCCTCCATAAATACACGTCCGCACACCGGACCGGGCCGCACCGTGGCATCCTATCCAGAGTGGAGGACGGCCTCCTTCTATTGATTTTGAAATTCAATGTCAAGCCGATGTCCGAAGCGTCCCAAAATACAACCCCTTCCACAACCAACAGCAATTTTATTTTCTATGGTAACACCAAGTTTTTAAAAATATTTCGCAATAAGAGTTGTTTTTTTCCACAAAACAGCAATAGAGCTTGGATAAGCCTGCTTAAACGCACATATCGCAGGGTCCGCATAGGTGCATGCGGATCAAATCCAGAGGATATGTCCCGTCGGCGCGGGAGCCCTTTCCGGTTCCCGCCACACATCGCACGGACACGGCACGGACTGCCCCGGGGCGCTCAGGCCGACAGCAGGGCAAGGCCTCGATCTTCCACCCGCCAGGCCATGGTCACAAGAAATCCAAATTTACACTTGCCTTTCCCGTAATTCGCTTGCTATACGCCTCTCTCGATTGATAACAATTATCGCTCTCATATTCAATCAACACAAGGAGCCCTCCATGTCCCGAGAACCCGTCCAGCAGAAACGGCACCCCGGCACATCCCTCGGCTCCGAACAGTGCGCGACGCCCCGCCTGCCCAAGACCGGCACCCTGGCCGCCATGGCAGAGGGCGACAGCGCCCTGATTCTCGGCTTCTCCGGCGAGCGCGACATCCGCACCCGCATCGAGTCCATGGGGCTCGTGCCCGGCGTCGAGGTCCACGTGGTCAGCAATTGCGGCGGAGGCCCCCTGCTCGTCAGCCTCGACGGCAGCCGCCTCACCCTCGGCAGGAACGTGGCGGACGGCATTCTGGTGGCCTGAGCGCCAGACCGCTCCGCCGGTCCGGCCCGCCGTCCAAGCCGACTGGCGGACGGGAAGCCCTTTCAGGGACTGCCACGCCTTCGTATTGCGAATGAAAGTCGAAAACAAAATCAAGTGAGACGCCAATGCCCACCCTGAACGACATCGCCCCCGGAGACCGCTGCACCATCGCCCGGATCACGGCCACAGGCCAGCTCGGCCTGCGCCTGATGGACCTCGGCTTCTTTCCCGGAACGCAGGTGCGCGTGGTGCGCAACGCCCCCCTGGTCGATCCCGTGGATCTCGAGGTCGACGGCTCGCACGTGAGCGTGCGTCACGCCGAGGCCGCCCACGTGGAGGTCGAGACGGCATGACCCGGCGCATCCTCGCGGCCTTGGCCGGGCAGCCCAACTGCGGCAAGTCCACGGTCTTCAACATGCTCACCGGCGCGCGCCAGCACGTGGCCAACTACCCCGGCGTGACCGTGGAGAAGAAGACCGGATTCTTCAGCCACGAAGCATTGCGCGTCGAACTGGTCGACCTGCCCGGCACCTACAGCCTGACCTCCTACTCCCTTGAAGAGCGCGTGGCGCGTGAATTCCTCCTGCGGGACCGCCCCCAGGCCGTGATCAACGTCGTGGACGCGGCCAACCTCAAGCGCAGCCTGTCCCTGACGCTTCAAATCATGGAGCTCGGCCTGCCCGTGGTCGTGGCCCTGAACATGCTCGACGTGGCCGAACGACGCGGCTTCTCCATCGACGTGGACGAGCTCTCCAGGCGCCTGGGCGCGCCCGTGGCGGCCTGCACGGCCAGCAAAGGCAAGGGCCGGGAGGCCCTGCGCGCGGCCCTGGCCGAAACAACCGCAGCACATCCGAAGCAGCAGGCCCCCTCCACCTTTCCCCAGGTGGACTACGGCCCGCTCGAGGCCCCCTTGCAGACGCTGATCCGGCGGCTTGGCGACGCCCCGGCGCTCTCCTGCCCGCCGCGCTGGCTGGCCCTGAAGCTGCTCGAAGGCGACGAGGAGGCGCACAAGCTTGCCCGCGCCGCCCTGCCCGACGCCGTGACCCTGCTGGCCGAGGCCGAGGGGCTGCGCGCGGACGTGGAGGCAAAGACCGGGCAGTCCCCGGAGCAGATCGCCGCCATCCAGCGCCACAAGACGGCCACGGCCATCGCCGCGGCCTGCGTGCGCCGCGACGGCGCGCCGCAAAAGAACCTCACCGACCGCCTCGACGCCTTTGTCTGCCACCGCTTCATGGGCCCGGCGATACTTGTGGGCGTGCTCTTCGCGCTCTACCACCTGTCCATCGTCCAGGGGTACAAGCTGACCGAGATGACCTGGCCCCTGCTGGCCTGGCTGCGCGAGACCCTGGCCCAGGCCCTGCCCGCCCCGGGGTTCCTGCACGAGCCGCTGGTGCGCGCTCTGAGCCTGTGGTTCATGGACAGCCTGAACACCCTGCTCAACTACATCCCGATCTTCTTCATCCTCTTCGCCCTCATCGCCGTGCTCGAGGACTCGGGCTACATGCCGCGCATGGCCTTTTTGCTCGACCGCATCTTCCGGCGCTTCGGGCTGCACGGCCAGTCCACCCTGCCCCTGATCCTGGGCGGGGTCTACGTGGGCGGTTGCGCCATCCCCGGCGTCATGGCCTGCCGGGCCATCCCGGACGAACGCGCCCGCCTGGCCACGATCCTCGTGGTCCCGCTCATGAACTGCCTAGCCAAGGTGCCGCTGTACGTGCTCCTGGTAGGGGCCTATTTCCCCGCGCACAAGGACGTGGCCATGTTCTTCATCGCCACGGTGACCATCCTGGTGGCCCTGCCCATGGCCAAGCTGCTCTCCCTGACCGTGCTGCGCAACCGCGAGAGCGCCCCCTTCATCATGGAATTGCCGCCCTACCACCTGCCGACTTTGAGCGTGGTCCTGCGCAGAGCCGTCGAGCGCGTCTGGCTGTTCATCAAGCGCATCATCACCATCGTCGCGGCCGTGGCCGTGGTGGTCTTCGTGCTGATGCGCTTTCCCGGCCTGCCCGGCGACCGCCTGGAGCACTTCGAGACGCGGGCCGGGGAGTTGCAGTCCTCGTTCCTGGCCTCGCTCGCAGGAACGCCCCTGGAAGGAACCGTGGGCGCGAACGACCTGACCGATCTCGTGAACTTCTCCGAGGCCTACCGCTCGGCCCGCATGGCTGCGGCGACCCGCGAGCAGGTCGAGACGGTGAACGCGTCGTTCGCGGCACAGAATCCGGCCTTCTTCGCCTTTGTCATGCCTCTCGACCCCGAGTCGCGCGCGGCCGCGCGCAACCTGACCACGCTGGTGCGCGACCGCCGCACGCTGCTGCACGAGATGCGCGCCGAGCGCCTGGATTCGAGCTTCCTCGGGCGGCTTGGCCGCACGCTCGAGCCCGTCACGCAGTTCGCGGGCTTCAACTGGCGCATCAACATCTCGCTTCTCGCAGCCTTCGCGGCCAAGGAGAGCACCGTGGCCACGCTGGGCGCGCTCTACGAACAAGGCGCCGAGGGCGGCCAGGCGCTCGACGAGCGCATGCGCGAGCAGGAGACGGGCTTCACCGCCCTGCACGCCCTGGCGCTGATGCTCTTCATGGCCACCTACCCGCCCTGCATCGCGGCCTCCATGATGGTCAAGGTGCAGGCCGGAGAGACCAAATGGATGCTTCTGGCCATGGGCTACCCCATCCTGCTCGGCTTCGGCTTCGCCTGCCTCGTCTTCACGGGCGGCGGAGTGCTTGGCCTGAACGGGCTTCAGGCCATGGGAGCCTTCTACGCCCTGGCGCTTGGGGCGACCCTGGCCATGGCTCTCGTCAACCCCGACCGTTTCAAACGCAGCGCATAGGAGGTACCAACATGCGCCGTAAAATCACGACCCTGACCCTGGCCCTGGCCCTTTGCCTCGCCCTTTCGGGCGCGGCGCTGGCCCACACCCCGCTTTGCTCCTGCTACGCGCCCGGCGACGGCACGGTCGTCTGCGAGGGCGGCTTCTCCGACGGCTCATCGGCCGCTGGCACCGCCATGAAAGTGCTCGACGCAGGCGGTGCGACCATCCTCGAAGGACAAATGGACGCGCACGGCGAGTTCGTCTTCGACAAACCCGAGGGTGACTACACCGTAATTTTCGACGCGGGCGAGGGCCACATCATCACCATCCAGGGCAAGGACATCTTCTAGCAGCCATGCCGCCTGGGCCGGGTGACCGCACGCCGCCCGGCCAAAACCATACGACCGAAGGAGAACACCATGAAACGCATCATCCTTGGATTGGCCCTTTGCCTGGGCCTTGCGGCCAGCCCGGCCATGGCCCACTTCCAGCTCGTCCACACCCCCGAACTGGCCTTGGAGCAGGGCGGCGAGCTGCACCTCTCCATCGTCTTCACCCATCCCTTCGACGCGGGCTACACCATGGACATGGAGACCCCCGAGGCCTTCTACCTGGTCTCGCAGCGCGGCGACGGCGAGCCCAGGACCACGGACCTCATGTCCTCGCTCAAGCCCATCTCCTGGAAAAGCACGACCAACACCGGCAAGGCCTTCGAGGCCAAGGTGCCCGTGCGCAGCATGGGCGACCACATCTTCGTGCTCGTGCCCGCGCCCTACTACGAGAAGGAAGAGGATGCCTACATCCAGCAGATCACCAAGAACATCGTCAACGTGGCGGGCATGCCCGGCCACTGGAACGAGCCACTGGGCCTGAAGGCCGAGATCGTGCCCCTGGACAAGCCCTACGCCCTTTGGACCGGCAACGTCTTCCGCGGCGTGGTGCTCTCCGACGGCAAGCCCGTGCCCGGCGCGGAGATCGAGGTCGAGTACCTGAACCACGAGCCGCTGCAAAACGAGCGCGCCTTCGCCGAGAAGGGCGCGATCGAGGCCCCGCAGGCCGCCTTCGAGGTCCAGACCATCTTCGCCGACGAGAACGGCGTCTTCACCTACGGCCTGCCCCGCGCCGGATACTGGGGCTTCGCGGCCCTGGGCGTGGGCCCGGACGAGGAGTTCAACGGCAAGGAGCTTTCCCAGGATGCCGTGATCTGGGTCAAGGCCGTGGACATGAAGTAATTCCCTACCTCGCGGCCCGCTTCTGTCTCCCCCGGCGGGGGCGGGCCATTCTCCATCGGGAAAAGGACCATGCGAAACAGACTCGACGCATTCATCGCCTACCTCGCGGCCAACGGCCTCAAGCTGACCGCGCAGCGCCGCCTGATTCTGACCGAGATCGAGGAAGCCCGGCGATGTCTGAGCCCCGAGGAGGTGTTCGTCCGGGTGCGCTCGCGCGACGCCAGGGTCAGCATGGCCACGGTCTACCGCACCCTGAAGTTGCTCGCCGAGGCGGGCCTGGTGCGCGAGATGAGCTATCGCGACAGCCCGCGCCGCTACGTGCTCCCCGAGAACGCCACGGACCATGCCGCGCGCCACGTCTGCCCAAGCTGCGGCAGGCTCGAACCCAGTACCTGAGCCTTCAGCCGCCCGCATCCTCGCCCACGACGGGCAGGCGGCGCGACAATCGCACCCCGCTCGCATCGACCTCGGCCAGCCAGGGCCAGGCCATGACTCCGGCCGCAAGCGCGGCATGAAAGGTGCGCGCGTAGTCCTCGTCCACGCACCAGGCCGGGCCGAAGCAGGCCGCATCGCGGCGCGTGACGAGGTAGAAGGTGGCCACCCTGGCCCCTTGCGCGGCCAGGCGCATCAACTCCTCCAGATGCTTCTTCCCGCGCTCGGTGCGCGCATCCGGAAACAGCCCCACGCCGTCCTCGGCCAGGGTCACGTTCTTGCACTCCACCCACAACGGACCTTGGGCCGTCTCGAAGCGGGCGTCCAGACGCGACTCGCCCGCGCGGGCCTCGGGTCGCATGGACGTGGCCGTGCGCAGTTCAGGGATCAGCCCGTGCTCGTAGGCGAAGGCCAGCATGCGGTTGGGAACCTGGGTGTTCACGCAGCAATAGCCGCTCCCGGCCTCGACCGCCTCCAGGGTGAAAGGCAGCTTGCGCTTTGGGTTTGGGGCGGGCGAGACGAACGCGGCTAGGCCCGGCCGGATCAGGCCGAGCATGGAGCCGGAGTTGTTGGTGTGGACCCACAGGGGCTCTTTTGCCTCGGCGAAGGCGACCTGCACCAGGAAGCGCTTCTCGCGCCTGATCAGCGTCGCGGCCCGCGTACCGGGCGGAAAGGGTAGAACCTGGGGCATCAGGGCGCGTGCGGCGCGGTCACCGGCTTTGGCCCATGGCCGCTGTCCAGCGAGCGGTACTTCTCCACCGCGGGCAGGGCCAGCTTGCCGCCCAGGTCGTCCAGCCGCACGAAGGTGATGGTCGTGGAGACGATCTCCTTCTCGCAGGTCGCGCCCGGCTCGTCCGCGAAAACCACCACGCGGTAGGTCACGGAGGTCTTGCCCTGGCGCTCGGGCTCGATGGAGAAGCGCAGGATGGCCCCGCAGTGCGCGGGCTTCCTGAAGACGATGTCGTCCATGGCCATGGTCACCAGCTTGCAGCCCGGAAAATCCAGCGAAGCCGTGAGCCAGGCGAATTCGTCGATCCAGGCCAGCATGGCCCCGCCGAAAAGATGGCCGTAGTGGTTCAGATGCTCGGTGCGGACGATGCAGTAGGTATCCATGCGATTTGGTTCACTCCGTGACGTTCGATCGGATGCGTGAGGCCGGGCCGCGGCCCCAGAAGGCGCGCTGCCCCATGGGCGGCGTCCTGTCCGTGGGGTCGCGCATGCTCCGGTGTAGGGCCCGGAGCACGCGGCGTCAAGACGGCGAAGCGCGCCCTTGCCCTATCGGATCATCTGGTCGGGCAAAAAGTGGACGATCTGCGGGAAGACCGTGAGCACCGCAGCGACCACGAGCAGCAGCACGAAGAACGGGAAGGATTGGCGCAGGATGAAGGGCGGCTCGTGGCCCGAGATGTGCTGCAGCACGAAGATCGAGAAGCCCACGGGCGGCGTGATCTGCGACAGCTCGACCATGATCACGGCGAAGATGCCGAACCACAGCGGGTCGAACCCGGCCTGGACCACGATGGGCAGCACGATGGGCAGCGTCATGACGACCATGGAGATGCCGTCGAGCATCATGCCCAGAATGGCGTACATGATCGCGATGACCAGGATCAGCGCATAGGGCGAGAGCTCCAGCCCCGCGATGAAGGAGGACAGCGCCCTGGCCACGCCGATGAAACCCACGACCTGCGAAAGGAAGGCCGCGCCCGCGATGATGAAGCAGATCATGGTCGAGGTCTTCACGGCCGCGAGGAAGGCCTCGGAGAGATTCTTCCAGTTGAGTTCGCGGAACCAGGCCGCCACGCACAGCGCGCCGAGCACGCCCAGGGCCGCGGCCTCGGTGGGCGTGGTCAACCCCGCGTAGATGCCGCCGAGCACGAGCAGGATCAACGCCACCACCGGCAGGATGTCGCGCACCGCGGCCATGCGGTCGGCGGCGGTGTAGGATTCGCGGTAGCGCGGCGTGAGCGAGGGGTTGAGCAGCACGCGAAAGACGATCCAGCCCGAGAAGCACAGCGCGATCATGAGCCCCGGCACGATGCCCGCGATGAAGAGCTGGCCTATGCTCGTGTCCGCGAGCACGCCGTAGATGATCATGATCAGCGAGGGCGGAATGAGGAAGCCGAGCGTCCCCGCGCCCGCCAGCGAGCCCAGGGCCAGCCCCTTGTCGTAGCCGCGCGCGGCCAGTTCGCGGTAGGTGATCTTGCCCACCGTGGCCGTGGTCGCGGCGCTCGATCCCGAGATGGCCGCGAACAGCGAGCAGGCCACCACGTTGACGTGCAACAGCCTGCCCGGAATGAAGGACAGCCAGGGCGCAAGGCCGCTCATGAGCTTTTTCGAGATCGCCGTGCGGTACAATATCTCGCCCATGAGCACGAACAGGGGCAGGGCCGAGAGCGCCCAGGAGTTGAGCGAGTTCCAGGCCGAATTGGCCATCAGGTCGCCGATGCGGTCCCAGACCGAGATGGTCGGCGGCAGGTTCGTCTTGTGCAGGAGCATGCCGATGACGCCCGTGGCGAAGAGCGAAAAGCCGATCCAAAGCCCGGAGAGCAGAAGCGCGAACATGACCGCCACCAGGGCGGCCGAAAGAAGAAGCGGATCCTCGATCATTGTTCCTCGTCCCGTGTGAGCAGGCGCGCGGCCGTGGCCAGAAGTTGCAGGGCGAAGAGCGAAAAGCCGATCGGGACCAGAAGCTGCGGAATCCACAGCGGCGTCTCGGCCATGGAGTCGGCCAGGATGTCGAGCCGCTTGTGGTCCGCGACCATGCGCGCGGAATGCCAGAGGATGAAAATCGAGACGGCCAGCCCGCCCGCGCAGGCGAAGACATCCATGCCCTTGCGCGCCGCGGGCGGCAGCAGGCGGCGGATCATGGTGATGCGGATGAGCGCGCCGTCGCGCAGGGTGAGGCCAAAGCCCAGGGACACCGCCGCGAGCAATAGGTAGCCGCCGTATTCCGTGGTCACCATCAGCGACATGCCAAACAGGGCCCGCGCGCCGATCTCGGCCAGGGTCAGGGCGGCGAGGCAGGCCAGGGCCAGGGCGGAAAGGAGGGCCGTGCCCTTGGACAGGCCCTCCACTATGACGATGAAGCGTGAGATCATCTAACAGCTACTTCAGGTAGGCCTCGAACACGGCCTTGGTCTCGGGCTTGGCCGTGGCCAGGAAGTCGTCGAGCATCTTCCTGGCTATCTCGTCGAGACGCTCCTGCACGGCGGCGGGCGGCGTCTGGACCTTGATGCCCCCGGCCTTCACGGCCGCGATGGCCTCGGCGTTCTGGGTCGCGGAAACCTGCCACTGGGAGGCCTCGACCTCGGCCGCCACGGCCAGCATGGCGTCCTGCTGCTCCTTGGAGAGCGCCTTCCACCAGTCGAGGTTGATGGTCACCATGTTCAGGGGGAAGGCGTAGCCGATCTCGGCGAAGTCGGAGAGCACTTCCCAGAACTTGCCGTCCTTGCCGGACACGGCCGAGGTCAGCACTGAGTCGGCCAGGCCGGTCTGCAGGGCCGAATAGACCTCGCCCCAGGGCAGGGACATGGGGTGCGAGCCCGCAGCCTCGAGGAAGAGCGCGCCGTTGCGATCGTAGGTGCGGATTTTCAGGCCGCGCAGATCGTCGGGAGTGTTCATGGCGCGCTTGGCGAAGATGCCCGAGGGCGGCCAGGGCGCGGCGTAGAGCAGCTTCTGGTTCCAGCGCTCGCAAGCCTTTTCGTAGGCCGGGCGGGCGATGTCGTAGAATTTGCGGGCCTCTTCATAGGTGGTGGCCACGCGGGGCATGGAGGAGATGCCGAAGATCTCCTCGGAGCCGCCGACCACGCCCATCAGGATGTCGGACATGGGCACGGCCGCGTCCTTGACCGAGCGCAGCAGTTCGGGTCCCTTGAAGCCCAGCGCGCCGCCCGCGTGCACCGTGATGACCACGCCGCCGTTGGTCGCGGCCTCGACCTTCTTGGCGAATTCGATGGCGCCTTGCGAGTGGAAGTTCGATTCGGGATAGATGGCGTTCATATCCATGCGGATGGTCGCGGCGCTCGCCGGGGCGGCCAGAAGCAGCCCGAGCAGACAGGACAGGAGCAGGGCCTTGCGGAGCATGAAGAAACCTCCTTTGCTGGTGGCCGTCCCTGGTCAGAGCGCACCGGGACGGAAAAAGATGACGAGGAATCCGGACGGCGCGAAGCAAGGCTCGTGCCGAGAATCCCCCTGAATACGCCTCTCGCCGAGATATCGGCCAGGAGCGCCCGCTCCACGCCCGTCACGGGGTTTTGGATGCGCGGCAACGTCTCCCCGGCGTCTCGGCGTGGCGCATTTCATAGCGGATTTCCCCGCGATTTTCTACAAATGTGTTGCGCCTAGTTGACGAATATGTGCGCGATTCGTGCCGTTTCCGACAACCCGAGCCATTCCGGTCCACTTTGTCCGCGAAGGCTACACGCGGGCCTTGCCCCCGAGCCAATCACGCGCCATACTGCCACCCGCCCGCGTCCCTGCACGCATCCTGCACATTTCGCGCGGCGACTTCAGGAGGACACATGCTCAGCATCGGCGTGGACACCGGCGGCACCTTCACCGACTTCATCTACAAGGACGGCGCGTCCTTCGGCGTGCACAAGCGCCTCTCCACCCCGGACGATCCCTCGCGCGCGGTCATCGAGGGCGTGCGCCACATCGCCGGAAACAGGTCCGTGTCCATCATCCACGGCTCCACCGTGGCCACCAACGCCATCCTGGAGCGCAAGGGCGTGAAGACCGCGCTCATCGCCAATCTGGGCTTCACCGACGTCATCGAGATCGGCCGCCAGAACCGCCACCGGCTCTACGACCTGCACTACCGCCGCCCCGCGCACATCGTGCCGCGCGAGCTTCGCTTCGGCCTGCCCGGCCGCATCGGCAGCGCGGGCGAGACCGTGCAGCCCTTCGACGCGCAGGCCGCGCGCGAAGCGGCGCAGGCCGTGGCCAGAGCCGGGTGCGAATCCGTGGCCGTGTGCCTGCTCTTCTCCTTCCTCGACCCCTCGCACGAGCTGGCCGTGCGCGAGGCCTTCGCCGACACCGGCGTGGCCGTCTCGCTCTCGCACGAGATCCTGGCCGAGTTCCGCGAGTTCGAGCGCGCCTCCACCACGGTCATCAACGCTTACGTCTCGCCCAAGATGTCGCGCTACCTGACGCGGCTGCGCGCGGAGGCGGGCGAGAAGACGCCGCTTCGCATCATGCAGTCCAACGGCGGCTCCATCTCCGCCGAGACGGCCATGCGCGAGTCCGTGCGCACCATCCTCTCCGGCCCGGCCGGAGGCGCGGTGGGCGCGTTCCACCTGGGCGCGGCCGCTGGTTTCGAGCGCCTCATCACCTTCGACATGGGCGGCACCTCCACGGACGTGGCGCTTATCGACGGCTCCTTGCCCCTCACTCTGGAGTCGGCCATCGAGGGCTACCCGGTCAAGGTGCCCATGATCGACATCCACACCGTGGGCGCGGGCGGCGGCTCAATCGCCCGCCTGGACGAGGGCGGCGCGCTGACCGTGGGCCCCGAATCCGCCGGGGCCGATCCCGGCCCCATCTGCTACGGCAAGGGCACGGAGATCACCACCACGGACGCCAACCTCTTTCTGGGCCGGTTGATCCCCGAGCGGTTCCTGGGCGGCGGCATGCGCCTTGAGACCGAGACCCTGAACGCGGCCGTGGCCGACATGGCGCACAAGGCCGGGCTGTCCGAAAAGGCCCTGGCCGAGGGCATCCTCGAAGTCGCCAACGCCACCATGGAGCGCGCCATCCGCGTCATCTCCGTGGAACGCGGCTTCGACCCGCGCGAGTTCACCCTCTTCTCCTTCGGCGGCGCGGGCGGACTGCACGCCTGTTTCCTGGCCAAACAGCTCTCCATGCCGCGCGTCTTCATCCCCAAAAACCCCGGTATCCTCTCGGCCGTGGGCATGATCATGGCCGACGTCATCAAGGACTATTCGCAGACCGTGATGCTCCAGGCCCGCGCAACCACGACCGACGACCTGCACGGCCATTTCTCACCGCTCATCGCCCAGGGCTCGGCCGATCTCGCGGCCGAGGGCTTCGCGGCCGGGGCAATGCACTTCGAGAAGTTCCTGGACATGCGCTACCAGGGCCAGTCCTTCGAGATCATCACGCCCTACGCCGAGGATTTCGCCGAGGCTTTCGAGGCCGAGCACGAGCGCAAATACGGCTACCGCAACCCCGGCAAGGCCATAGAGATCGTCACCGTGCGGCTGCGGGCGCGCGGCGTGCCGGAGAAGCCCGCCTTCGCCAAGGCGGACAAGCTGGTCGACGACGTGCCCGCCGAGGCCATTCTCGAAACGCGGCCCGTGGTCTTCTCGGGCAGCGCGCGGCCCACCCCGGTCATCGACCGCGAAAAGCTCCTGTCCGGCAACGTCCTGCCCGGCCCGGCCATTGTGGTGGAATACACCTCGACCATCGTGCTGCCGCCGTTCGCCACGGCCACCGTGGACGCCTGGGGCAACCTGGTCGTGAAGATCGACCATGAGCGGTGCGATGCCTGAGCAAGGGCTGAGCAAGGGCTGAGCAAGGGCTGAGCCCTTGACCCGATTCTGGGCGGAGCGCCTGTTGGCCGGGCATACGCGGGCACGACGGTGATACGTTTTAGAAGAACGGCTACACAAACGCTTGCTGGTTTGACATTGACATACCCAAAACCAAAAAGTTTTGCGGAAGGATGAGGGGGTCCAGGGGGAGAAGGAAACCCC